>CAZAZR010000060.1:0-22693 GCA_964489685.1 uncultured Solibacteraceae bacterium
GGCAGTTGGTGTCAGACGCCTGGCTGCGGCTGGCCACACGCCGCTTCGTGCGCGATTCGGGTGACACACCGAACAATTACGGATTCACGTTCTGGACACACAACGGCGAGGCAGGCGTCCCGTCTGACCTGTTCATGTCACGCGGCCACAACCTGAATCATAGCTATATGATTCCGAGCCTCGACTTGGTGGTGGCACGATTGGGGAACGACAGTCGGCGCCAAACCAGCGGCCCCCCGCTGGCCACGGCACTGATTCAGCAGATCGTCGCAGCGTTCTGACGACCCTGCCGGCACCGCCATGTAGCCGTTGATCGGACGTTTCCGAAGCGCTCAGGCCGACCGAGTCAACGAGGTGCCCGCCTCGGCTGTCACGCACTTGTCCGACCTCAACCGAAATGCGCGCCTCCGACGGTGCGGCCATGACGAACGACAACGCGACGACGAAACAGCCGAAGACACGCGTGTCGCCTCCCGTGGGTGTGGACTCTGGACCCTGGGTGTTGGTTCATAATCCAAGCATGTGCAAGACCATCACACACCGCGTGAAGTTCAAGGCGGCGCCCGAGGCCGTGTACGAGGTTCTGGCCGACTCCAGGCAACACAGCCGCATGACCGGCAAGAAAGCCACGATCAGCACGAAGATCGGGGGCACGTTTTCCGCTCGCGCAGACGAGGTGACCGGGGTCAACGTCGATCTCGCGCCGGCGCGGCGCATCGTGCAGGCCTGGCGACACCGCAGCTTCCCCGAGGGAATATTCTCGATGGCCGCCGTCACCCTCACACCGACCCCGGACGGCGGGACCGAGCTTGTGCTGACGCATCGGGGTGTGCCGAAGGCGCTGATCCCCGAAACCGAGCAGGCGTGGCGTGAGGAGTATTGGAGCCCGATGAAGGCGTATCTCGATCGTTCGAGCCCCTGACCCGGGGCCCCGCCAGGAATTCGACAGCGAATCTCTGACTCACGACACTAGATCGGTGTGCGAGTCCTGGGTCGAGAGTGTGGTGGTTGGGGCAGATCGGCCAGCGCGTCGTTGGTGTCGGCGCTGGCCTGGCGCAGTTGCTCCACCAGGCTCTGTTGTTCTGGTGAAAGCGCCGTGGTGAGCAGTGCCTTGATATGGCGATCGATAGCTGCGGCGGGCCCATGCAAGGTCCCAACCCTGCGCACGAGGCGTTCGAGTTCAAGCGCCTGATCCCGCGCGCGTTGCAGCATGGGGCGCACGTCGGCGGCACCGGTCAGCCGCTGAAGCACGATGAGCCGGCGTTCATGCTGTGCGATCGCCACGGCGCGGAGCAGGACCTCCGTGCCGTTGACCGTGGCGACAAACGGCTCGGAACTGCCCGACGCCGGGTGGCCCTCATGCCACACCTCCTCGGCTTGCATCAGGAAGTGATCAAGAAATGGCAGGGTGTCGCCGAGGGTCGGGACGGCCGTCGGGGCCGCGGCGAACGCGCTGGCCAGCCACCCGGGCACCGGCGTCAGGAGGCGCAGCGAGGACTGCCGGGTCTGGGCTCCCTCCGCCGGTCGGGAACACTCGATCACGCAGAGATTGAAGGTGCGCACCACCGCACTCAAGAGCTCATCGCTCATCGGGGGCCTCCGATCATGGCTCGGGCAAGAAGCTGAAACGCGGATTCCACGCCCTCACCGGTCTTGGCGCTGGTGCGGACGACCCGCCAACCCTGTTCGACCAGTTTGATCAGCCCGGGCTCATCGATTTCCCACTCAGCCGCGAGGTCCGCCTTGTTCAGCAGCAGGATAAACGGCACCGGGCCCGCCACGGCGGTGGCCTTCACCTGCAGCTGGCGAGCCACCTCAAGGGTCATGCGACGCGTGCCGTCCGCCACGAGCAGATACCCGGACATGCCGCGCAGATGCGACGGCTGCACCGTCTGGTAGTCGTCCTGGCCTGCGATATCCCAGAGCATCAGCGTGAGGTCCTGACCGTCCACCGATAGCGGCTTCTTGTCGATCTTGACGCCGACCGTCGAGAGGTACTTGTCAGAGAACATGCTGCTCACGTAGCGGGCCACGAGGCTGGTCTTGCCGACCGCAAAGGCGCCGAGCATGCAGATCTTCTTTTGAATCATGGCCTGTGACGCATCAACGGGCCGGCCGGATCACCCGAATGGTGACGCGCCGGTTCTGCTGCTTGTCCACTTCATTCTGACTCAAGACCACCGGTACACGGCTGCCCACGCCCTCGATCACGATTTCGAGTCGCCCCGATGCATCGCGTCCGATCGCGGCATGCACGACATCGGCCCGCGCCCGGCTCAACGGCAGGTTCGATTCGGCGGGGCCATCGGCGTCGGTGTGGCCCATCACGTCCAGACGAAAACGCAGGCCCGACGCCTCAGCCAACGCGTCAAGCTCGCGTACATCCTGCGCCGCGCCGCGCAAGATTTCGTCCTGCCCAGAGGCCAGGTTGGGGGCGCCCTTCGCGAACAGGAACGTCCGGCGTTCGATTCGGGAAATCACCGCACGCGTTGACGTGTCGAGCGCCGCCGCCGCGTCAAACGTGGTCACCCCGGGCACCAACGGCGCGAGACGACGGGCCTCGCCTACCCAGGCGATGGGCGGCGTTCCGGTGGCCGACAACACGCCGTCGTTCAAGACCAGGGTGGTGCCGTCGGGTGGCTGCAACACATCAGTCACGCGCGCCAGAACGAGCGACGGCTCCAGCGCGTAATACGGCGCCCATCGCCCGAGGACGTCGCTGCCTTCCATACCGGTACCCGCCAGCAACGCGTGAGGATCGCGGGCTCGCGGATCACGTAGTCCGGAGACGACGAACTTGCCGTGCTCATGAGTGGTGGAGACCACGGTGATTCCAGGTTCGGCGCGGAGGGCCGCAAGGTAGCGCGCCTCGCGGGCGCCGGTGCGATAGGCCATCACGGCCCACGCCAGGAATGCGAGCAGGGCGACCGCGGCCAGCACCCACGCGGCTCGGGAATGACCCTTCCGGTCGTCGGCGCGGTACTCGGTCTGCAGGCAGTCCTCCAGGATCGACACGCTCCCATCGAGCGTGCTGGCGTCGCCATCAAACGACTCGAGAGCCTCGCCAAACTCAAGGTGAATGGTTTCCACGGTGCGCTGAAGAACGCGGCGGAAATCGCGCGGGGCAGAGCCGCGAATGACCGCTGCGAGAATCGCGTGAGGTCCGGGTTCGATCCACACCGCCAGGTCTCCGACCTTGAGCGACTCGAGCGCGTCATGCGCAGACACATCGCCCGACGCGCGAAACGAGTCCTGCACAAAATCGCGAATCGCCGTGAGCATGCCCGACACCATATCGGCGTCCTTCATTCCGGCTGCGCCTGTATGCGCATGCTGCAGCAGCAGGCCTGTGTTCCTGTCGATCAGCAAGACCTGCTCCACGCGGAAGAGCAACGTCTTCAGGAGAACGACCTCGGCGAATGACTTCCCGGTGCGAAGGGCTTCGAGGCGCCAGTGAATGGACTGGCGTGAGAAGGCGTGTTCAAGCGTCCGGTTGAGAGATTCGATCATGCCGGCCAGGCTCGCCGCCACCGCCTTGCGGATGGCGGGGCCCATGATCGGGAACAACGCGTCGGCGAGTGGCTTGGGGTTCCGCCGCACCGATGAGGTGACGGCGCGCTCGACGGCCGGGGTCAGTGCGCGGGCGACCGCTGGATCATGCGCGTGCCGGAGCAGGGCCTGTGGCAACACCTCGCCCACATCCCGGGCGCGAACGTCGAGGTCGTCCAGGCGGTCCTGCAGTGCGGCCAGATGCCGACGCTCCGGGCCAGCGAGGATCGCCCGAAGCGATGCGAGTTGCTCGTCCGGGCCGGTCTCGTCCGGTGCGCTCTCAGCCTTTTCGGCCATTGTCGGCGCCGGGAGCGGGCTGGTCGCTTGAGAGCCGCAACGCCATCTCGTTCAACAAGGCAGCAATGGTCGCCCGGTCGGCTTTGTCATTGCGCAGGTCGGCCGCCTCCTGGCTCAATCGCGCCAGCACGTCGTCGATCTTCCCGCGGATGTCGTCGGTCACTCGCTTGTGGAGGTCGAGAATCTGCTTTCGCAGTTCACGCTGGAGTTTGTCGATTTGGTCATCGATCTGGCCGGTCTTTTTTTCTGTAGCCTTCGCGTTGTCGCGCACCTCGCGCCCCAGTTCCTTCGCCGTACTCACGCGCTCGTCGTGTTCGGCTTTGATGCGGTCGGCGAGTGACGCCGTCTCCTGCTTGACGAACTGCTCGAGTGCCAGCAGGCGCTTGCGTACGTCTTCTTTGAGTTCAGCCGACTCCTGTACGAGGCGCTCCTCGAAGCGGCTGAACCGCCGATCGTAGTCGCGCATCTGCCCGCCGAACAGAATGTCGCGGACCTTGTCGATGTTGCCGGGGTTGTCGTCGGCCGGCAGTTTCTTGGAGTCTTTCTTGTTGGTTGGCTTCTTGGTGTCCACGGCGAAGTTCCTTCTGATGGGGCGCTTCGAGGGCCGAAGGTTATCACAGGGACAGCCGCTGAACGGGCCGTCGCATCGCCGCCCTGGGCTCATCTACGCACTTCTGGTTCTCACAATGGATCTCCGGGGCTCCATCAAGGCAACGAGCGTCCGGAAGGTGGTGAAGCGGGTGGGTGGACCGGCGGTGGCATGTCTCTTGCACTCGCAAATTCGGATGAACCTCTCCCTCTCCCGCACTTCTGTTGCTCTTGTGATTGGGCTGGCGAGCCTTGCTGGCAGCTGTGCCTCGGATTCGACACCCCAGCAGAAGGGTGCCGGACAGAACCAACGCGCGATTCTGAATGAAGGCTACAGCATCCTCTACCGCAGCGTCTCGAACCTGTCCAAGGTCGACCTGATCTTCCTCGTCAAGTCGGAATCCGAGCCGGTCAATCAGCTGACGACCGTTGTGACCGAGTACGCCGATGCCCTCAAGAAGACACTGGAAGGCGTTGCGAAGGACTATCCGGCCGTCACTATCGCACTCGATCCGCTGCCTGTGATTGAACAGCGCACGCGCGAGGCCATCACGAAAGACCGGTTGCTGAGCTTTGCTCCCATTGTGGGGCTCAAGGGCGAGAGCTTCGACCGCCGGATGTTGCAGAGCCTCGAAGGCATGCTCAACCATCTCCGGTTCCTGACCAAAACGCTGGCCGACGAAGAGCCGGAAGCCAGCCTGAAACAGATAGCGGCAACCGCGCATACCAAGTTTGAGCAACTGTATGCCCGGGTTCTCGATATGCTGCGGGATAAGTACTACATCAACACCGGGGAGCGGAAAGTGGCGCGGTGATGCCTACTTGAACAAGTCGTCAAAGGCCTTGCGGGCGCCTGATTCGGGAGTTGCGGAGGGCGTCGAGCTCGTGACTTTTTCGACGCGGGTGACCGCGATGAACGTTGGACAGTTGTTGCGGGCGTCCTTGGGGCTCACACGGGCAGCAATGGTCTCGCGGCACTCGAATCGTGCGCCCGGGTCGAACGACTGGCACTGGATGCAGGCATGCAGGTCAACACCGCACTTGGCGCAGTTGCTGAGCAAGCCGATGGCGTCCGCCTCAATCGCGCCACACCGTGCGCACCTGAACACCTCGCCGAAGGCGGTCATGTTCATCTTCTTCGGATCGCGGGGAAGGCGCGGATCAATGGGCTCCCGCGGTCGCTGTGGCGACGCCGGCCGACGGTCGGATCCTCCGCTCTCTTGATAGCCACGCTGACGGTATTTCTGATCGGACATGCGACGCTCTCCAGACACATGAGTTCTACGCATGTTCGTCGGCCGAGTCAACTGCGTCGCCCTGCCGGTACGTGCGGTATCGCACTGCCGCCATCGAGCGCAGATGTTATGAATGGTCCGTAACGGAGGCGCGTGTGGCAAAAAAGACCAGTGACAGCATGCTCGTGAAGGCCGCGACGAAGGTGGGGCGCACGCTTGGGCGCGTGGCACGCGGCGTGGACAGAGTCAAAGCCGTGGGGAAAAAATCCGCGAAGGCCAAGGCCGGTGCGAAGAAACGCCCAAAAGACCCGGCGGTTGCAGCCAAGCGGGCGAAGGTTCGCGCGTCGTGGAAAAGCCTTGAGGACAGCAATTCGGCTGTGGCGCACGCCCAGCAGGGTGCGTTGGTGGACGAGCGGGCGTTGGTGCGGGCCACGACAGGCAAACGATGGGCGGCTCGCAAGCCGCGGTAGGTGAGCGCTGGTTCACCGCCCTCGCCAGTTGACGATCACCGCGAGGGGCTGCTCGGCGCCGACGACCTCCGACACCACGGCGATGAATCGCCCGTCGCGCGCCACGTCATAGTCCAGCCAGGCGCGTACGTCGAACAGGGCGCGAGGCGTGCCGGGCACCCCCGCGGCGTCGATGGGGGCGGCCATGAGCGTGCGGTCGGGCGAGATGAAATACAGCTCGCGGCCGTCCCGGCGCCAGCGCGCCTGTGTGCCTCCGGTCGTGGACACAGCGAGAGGCGCGCCGGTGACAGGGAAGGGCGAGACGTACACCTGTGCTCGGCCTGCCACGTTCGACGAATACGATATTCGTGTGCCGTCGGGGGTGAGTCGCGCCTCGCTCTCGGACGCATCTGAACCAAGAAGCCTCGTCACACGGGTGGGGTCGGCGATCGAGACCAGCATCAGGTCCCAGTTTCCGAGTGCGGTTCTCTGCTGATAGATCACGTGCAACCCGTCGGCGGAGACTGCGTTTGGATATTGAAAGCGTGGGTCGGTGAGCAGCCGTCGCTCGACTCCGGTCGCGAGGTCCTTGTGAAACAGATTCGGCGTTCCGCCCTGAGCGGCGGCGTAGACAATCGCCCGGCCTCCCGGTACCCACACTTCACCCGTCTCCATGCCAGCCGCTGACGTCACCGGCGTCTCGCTCGGCCGTGAGAGGCTGGTGGACCAGATGTCACGAGTGCCGAGCTCGGGACGTGTGCGGGTGAAGAGCAGCGTAGCGTCGTCTGGCGAGAGTCGGACTGAGTTGTACGCCCCGGGACTGCCGATCTGTCCCGTTTCGGTTCCGCGGCGCTCGAACCACGCGACCCGGCTCTGGTCGAGGTGCCACTGCACCACGAGCGTGCCATTCGGGGATGCCGCGACGTTCGACCAGCCGGTCGCGGCGGAGTAGCCCACCGGTCCCATGACCGAGACGGGGTCGCCCACCGGCCGACCGGTGGCCAGATCGACCCGCTGCGCCAGCAACGTGCCTTCGCGCACGAAGACGAGCCAGTCGGGCTCGATCCACTGCGCCTGCGACTTCGCATCCACGATCGGCGTCGTACTGCCGTCCGGACTGGCCAGCATGATCCGGCCCTCGACCTTGGTCGAGGACTCGGTATAGATGAAACGGCGGCCGTCGGCCAGATATCTGGGCCACACCACACGTTGCCGACTGTCAGGCGCTGCAACGATCACATCAACAGGCACGCCGCCAGCAGCCGAAACACGGGAGATGCGGTCCCCACCGACGGTCGCGAACAGAATGTCGCCCTGCCGCCCCCAGGTACCCGACAGGCCGATGTTGACCGGCACGTCGCACACCTTCACCGGCGTCCCGCCAGGAAAGTCGAGGCGTTTGAGTTGACCTCCCGCAAAGAAGGCGAGCGCCCGGCCGTCGGGCGACCAGAACATCGAGAGAGCGCCGTCCGTGCCGGGCAACTCGCGAGCCACTTCGTCGGCGAGCGGGCGCACCCAGATCCGCGCTGGCACTCCCGGGCGGAACGCCACGAACGCGACGGTCGATCCGTCGGGCGAGACCGAGACGCTCGTCGCTTCAATTCCCGATTCGTAGCGTGTGCCTGCTGGCACCGGAAGCGCGAAACGCACGGACTGTGGCGAGAGCATCAAGGAGTCTGGCGCCTCGCCTCGCGTCAAGAGCCACGTCGCGAGCGATCCCAGAGCGAGCGCAACCGCGACGAGCGCGATCGCGGGAACGCCGCCAACCGTTCGTCGCGACGCCGCGGAGGCGTCTGCCGGCTCGGCCGAAGGCGCGGATAAGTCCGCCAACGCATCGCCGATGTCGCGCACGCGTTGGCGCCGGTCTTTCTGAAGGCAGCGCTGGATCAGCCGTCGGACGTGGGCCGGCGTGTCAGCCGGCAACGCGCGCCAATCAGGATCGCGCCCGAGGATGGCGGCGATCAGATCCGATGAAGACTCACCCGTGAACGCCGCCCGGCCGGCGAGCAGTTCATAGAACACGCAGCCGAAGGCCCAGATATCCGTCCGGCGATCGACCTCCTGCCCGCGCGCCTGTTCCGGGCTCATGTAGGCGGGCGTGCCGACGACCGCGCCCTCCATCGTCTTCGCCAGCGTCGTGTCGTGCTCGGTCGTCGAGCCCGGCCTGAGCGCCGTCTTGGCGAGACCGAAGTCTAGGACCTTGGCGGCGCCATCGGGCGTCACCATGATGTTGCCGGGCTTCAGGTCGCGATGGATGATGCCCTTCTCATGGGCGGCGTCGAGCGCCATCGCGATCTGTTGCGCCAGCCGCAGTGCCTCGGCGCGCGATACGCCCCCGAGCAGCCGATCGCGCAAGGTGGCGCCGAGCACGAGTTCCATGACGATGACCGGGCCGGTCGCCGAGTCTTCGAGGCCGTACACCTGTGCGATGTGCGGGTGATTGAGCGTGGCGAGGGCGCGCGCCTCGCGCGAGAACCGGGCCCGGTACTCCGCGTCGCCCGCGAGGTGGGGCGGGAGGATCTTGAGCGCCACATCCCGGTAGAGCGCGGTGTCGTGCGCGCGGAACACCTGACCCATGCCGCCCGCGCCCAGGGCAGAGAGGACTTCATAGGGTCCCACGCGTGTGCCGGGCGGCAGGGACGACATCGAGTACGCCCATTCTAGTCTGAAGGGGTCGTGATGTCACCAGCAGAGCCACTTCAGACGGTCTATCGGCGGCCGCGGGCTTCGCGCGATTTCGGTGTGCGTCGTGTCGCCACGAGCGGCTGGTGGCGTTTTTGTGTGCCACGGCAACCCCGACCGATGCAGTGCGAGGGGCTTCTCGCAGCGGCAGGCCGACTTGGTCTCTCCGCTGAGCGGAAGACGAGGTCGATGACATCGATCGAGGCCGTCAGCGCTGCACGGTCTTCACCAGGTCATCGACGGCGAAGCCGTTGGCGCGAGCCACGGCGATTGCGAATGAGTACGGCTCAGCGCCGAGCGTCGGCGTGCGGGCGAGAATCCAGAGATACTTCCGATCCGGCGAACCGACGACGGCCCACGAATAGTCGTCGGCAATTCCGAGAATCCAGTAGTCCCCCCAAACGAACGGCAGGAACGACAGCACGGCGGGCGCGAAACGCACCTTTAACTTCGCGGAGGTCCGAGTATCTGTCACACGCGCGATCCCCTGCGCGTCGGTGAGCGTGCCATCGGCGATCCGGCACCGGTTCACGACCGTGATCCGTCCGTCAGGACGCATGGTGTAGTTGGCCGTGACCTCGCCGACGCACTGGCGCTGGAAGCGGTTCGGGAATCTTGCCAGTTCGAACCAGTCGCCAACGTAGCGCGTCAAGTCCACGGCCGGTACTGTTTGCACCGGCGCCGCCGATGGCCCCTGCGTTGACATCATGAGCGTGAGCGCAACCATTCCTGTGACAACGTGTTGCATCATGAGGGAACTCAGACCGGTGCGGCCATGCCGACCCGGTCGCGGCCGATCGCGGCGACCCTGGCGCCCGCGATCTCCAGCGCCAGGCGGTTGCGGCCGTCGATGCTGCGTTGATTGATCAGCGGATTGAGAAACTGCTCGATCAGGTAAGCGTTCGCGCCGTGCAGTGCGACCCCGTCGAAGCCGGCGTCGGTGAGCCCCGCCGTCGCACGTTGGCCGTAGCAGCGTGCCATCAAGGCGTCCGGGGTGTGATCGGGGGTGGTCCGGCTGCGTGTCATCGGCGCCATCACCAGACGATTGGCAAGGTGGACCGAGCGTGCGGAGAACGTGTCGAACAGCATGGAGGCAGTGTGGACGAACGTCCGCACCGCCGTCTGTGCCGATGAGCACAGTGTCTTCGCCGACGTCACTTTGATTTGAGGAAGGGAAGAAGAAGCGGGATCGAGCGACAATCGAGCGACAAAGTAGTTGACAGGAACCCTCCAGACCATTAGATTGTCCAATCCTTAGACAGTCTCAGGGTCTGAGGCATGGGGGGCGTTGTGGCAAAGGCGGCGACTCGCACCAACAGTGACCAGCTACACGGCACGCTGGACATGCTCGTCCTCAAGACGCTCCAGAATGGACCGATGCACGGATACGCGATCGCCGTCCGACTGGAGCAATTGTCGAGCGAGGTGCTCCAGGTCGAGGAGGGCTCGCTGTACCCGGCGCTGTATCGCATGGAGGCGCGCGGCGCCTTGTCGTCGGAATGGGGTGTGACCGACACCGGCCGGCGGGCGCGCTTCTACAAGCTCACCAGGGCCGGCAAGACCCAGCTCGCCGATGAAACCGCGAGCTGGGTGCGGTTGACCGCAGCCGTACAGGATGTGTTGGGCGCCTGAGATGGCCAGCCTCTTTCGCACGCTGCATCGCCGCCTGCGCGCGCTCTGGCGCAGGGATGTCATCACAGACGAAATCACGGACGAGATGGTGTTTCATCTCGACCAGCGGACCGAAGCCCTGGAACGGCAGGGGCTGTCGCGCTCGGAGGCCAGGCGGGTGGCCATGCGGCGATTCGGCAATGTCGCGCGCCTTCGTGACGAAGGGTACGAGGTGCGTGGCGGCGGATTCATCGAGACGGTCTGGCAGGACGTCCGATTCGCACTTCACCTGATGCAGAGGCGACGCGCGTTTTCTATCGCCGCAGTCCTCACGCTGGCTCTCGGCATCGGGCTCACGACGGCCTTGCTCAGCGTGGTTGATGCCGCATGGCTCAGGCCACTGCCGTTCCCCAATCCGGATCGCATCATGACCGTGGTCCTCACCACTGACGAACGCGGAGAGGAGCGCCGCGTGCCTCCGTCCCAGACGGAACTGCGCTTGCTCAGAAGAGCCAGCCAGGTGGTCGCGGCCATCGGTGAGTGGCACGGCTGGCCACAGCGGCAGGTCCTTGATACCGGTGAGCCTGAACGGGCCAAGGTCCTGCAGATGTCGGAAGGGTATGTCGAGGTCTACGGCGTGGCGCCAATCCTCGGCCGCACGCTTATGGAAAGTGACGGACGCGCGGGTGCCCGCCCCGTCCATCGTCGGGCGAACGCTGCAACTCGAAGGGGCGACAACCACCGTCGTTGGCGTCCTTCCGCCGGTGTTCCATCGCAACGTCCAAATCTGGCAGCCGAGGGTGACAACGCCCGAACTTGCCGACCGGCGCGGTTCCGGCGCCGACGTGTATCTGCGCCTCCAGCCGGGCATCAACGCGCGTGATGCGGAAGCCGCTCTACGCGACATCGTCTCCGGCGCGCACGTCTCCCTGACGCCGCTCTTCGCTGAAACCATCGAGACGACACACGAAATGGTGGCGACCCTGTCGGGTGCCGTCGCACTGCTGGTACTTCTGGTGTGCGTGAATGTCGGAGGTCTGATGCTGGTCAGTGGCGCCGAGCGCCGGCGTGAACTTGCCGTGCGTGCCTCAATGGGCGCCGGTCGGATGAGGCTGGTTCGCCAGTTGCTCACCGAGGCGGGCGTCCTCGGCGTCATCGCCTGCGCGTTCGGTCTCCTGGCCGCCTGGTGGTCGCTCGATTCCCTGGTCGCCGTGCTCCCCATGGAACTGCCGCCGCACGTGCTCCCCTCGATCAACCCACTGGTCGTACTTGGAACGATCGGCGCAGCGCTTGCCACGACCGCGACGGTGTCCCTGTGGCCGGCATGGCGTCTGACGCGCGCATCGCTCAACCAACTGATTGTCGGGGCCGGCCCACGGTCCACCGTGCTGTGGCCGAGGCGGGCCGGCCCTGCGCTTATCACCATTGAAGTGGCGCTCGCGGTTGTGCTCCTGATCGGCAGCGGTCTGCTGCTGCGAAGTCTCGATCGGCTGCTGGCGGTTGACCTGGGCTTTCAGCCGGAGGCCGTGCAAATGCTGGAAGCCTCGCCGGCGACCAATGCGAAAGGCGTCTGGGCAGACTACTATCCCGCGCTGCTCGAGCGCCTCCGCGTACTGCCTGGCGTCGAGGCCGCCGGCGCCACCGATAGCCCTCCGCTGGGCGACACGGGCATGGCGTTCAGCATGGTCATGCATCGCGGCGATATGGTGGAGGTGGACGCACCATCTGTCACGCCCGGCTTCTTCGAGGCGTTTGGCTTCCGCGTGTTGGATGGACGCACGTTCACGCACGAGGATCGCTCCGGCGACATGGTGGTCATCAACGATGCCGCCGCGCGGCGGCTCTTTCCAGGCGAGCGGGCCGTCGGACAATCGCTGACATTTCCATTTCCCAGGACGGTGATTGGCGTGGTGTCAAACATCAGGCAGTCAGGCCCGCGCGTGGCTGTCACTGAGACGGTCTATTCGTGGCTCACGCCAGATCCTGTAATGCCGCCGACGGTGGTGATCCGTGCCTCAGCGGCGGGGCCCTCGCACGATGCACTGCGGCAGGTGGCGCTCACGGTGGGGCCGCGTGCGCTGGTCGAACGAATTCTGCCTGGCACATCCATGCTCAGCTCAGTGGTTGCCCGCCCACGGCATCGGACGTTGCTGCTGGGTCTACTCGGCGGACTCGGGCTCCTCCTGACGCTCATCGGCACCGCTGGGGTCTCGGCGTACGCGGTCGCTCGTCGCTCGCAGGAAATCGGCGTACGGATGACGTTTGGCGCTGACGCCCGCTCGGTGGTGTGGACGATGATGCGGGATGCGACGTGGCCGGTCGGTCTGGGTCTGGTGTTGGGACTCGTGGCGTCGTTCTACGCGACGCGGCTGGTGGAGAGTTTCCTTTTTGAAACCACACCGACCGACCCCCTGACCTTCGCCGCCGCCGCGACCCTGATCGCGACCACGGCCCTGGGCGCCGCCTGGCTTCCCGCGCGCAAAGCCGCCCGTGTGGATCCTGTGCAGGCGCTTCGAGCGGAGTGATTGGAGGAGGACGGTGATGAGCATGAGCGCACTTGTGATTTGTACGTGGATGGCTATCGCGGCGGCTGCACCGGGCGTATCCATTCAGGAAGCGTGGCTGAAGGGTTTCGAGGGCACGTGGGTGGTGGACGGTGGGCCGGCGCAAGCCGGGCGTGCGCCGGGCGCGGTTTGGTGAACGCCCGCATCTGATTGAGGTTGTAGACGTTGGCAAACGCGACTTCCGGATTCACCGACCCGCCCTGGACTCAAGAGGAGCAGGACTTGTGTCACGCCGGAGCGATTCCTGCTGACCGTTCAGGATCTCGAGCAGTTTGGCCCGGGTATTGTGATCGACTATCACCGGCCTGGAGTGAATCGCGTCCTGCTGTGGGTGGATTGATTCAGACAAGAGCGGACTGGCGACGGAACGCGTGCTGATCACAAGGCCGACGGGACGGCGACGCGTCGCCTAGCTCTGCGGATACAACTTCGGAAACAGCAAGATGAGGACGAGGTCCGCCAGGTGGTCGGATGTCCGAGGGTGGAGCGCTGTTCCGAAGGAGGCCGCGGCGGCGGTCAGGTCGGCCAGTACGTTGAGCACCGCCTCAGACGGGTGGGCTCGATTCGAGAGGGATTCTCAGGCATCGCAATTGGCCGATCTGCCACAGGTCGTTGGGCCTTATTCTACTGCGACTTATGACCTGCCCACGGTGGATATGGCCGATCCGTTGGCCGATGTTGTTCCTAACGAAATATTGGAGCCGGCGCGCGGGCTCGACCGCGGACCTGCTGATTACGAACCGCCCCAGGCGTGTGTTTCCTGCAACTTTCCTGCACTGCGTTGAACAACACGATTCGACAACAACTTGTTGACGACGCCAGGCTTGCGGGCGGCCTGGCGCTGACGGCCGACCAGGTGGTGAGCGGCGAGGGTTCGTCGGTGGCGTCCTGTCGTTCACAGCAGCTTCAGACCGTGTTGATGAGCTCGCGAAGCGTCCCGAAGAACGTGGCACGTTCCCTGACCCGGTCACCAAGGGCAAGCGGGGCTCGGTCGGCGCTGTGGGCGAACAGCCCCGTTACCGTGAGGCTCTGCCTGGCGCCCTCGGGGAGAGCCTGCATCAGGCGCATCCCTTCGGTGAAGGGAATGAGGCGGTCGCCGCGGCCATGGATGAGTTGGGTCGGCAGAGTCACCCCAGCGAGTTCGAGAACGGGATCGAGCATGGGCTCGACCCGCCGGCACGCATCGGACAGGCCCGTTGCCATCTCCAGGCATGCACCACGTTCCGGGCGCTCACCGGTGGTGGGCGTTGCGAACAAGTCGAACAATGCTCTCCGGTACAGAGGCAGTGACAGACGCAGATCTTCGATCATCTTGTCGTGGTACGGCTCCCATGCCGAGACGCGATCGGTGCTTGTCGCTGCGGCAAGCGCGTAGAGCGCGGCCGCGACATCCCCGGCGTCTTCACAGCCAGGGACCTTCGTCAGGTGGTTGAAGCCGAGCACCCAGCGTCCATACGGGTCGGGGCTCAACTGGTAGTCGATGCCTTCCCACTCGTGATCACCCGTGAACAGACACCTCACGGTGCGCTCCAGGGAGCAGTAACCGCCGAAGAGCACGATGCCGCCGACGTTGCCGGCCAACTCTTGACGGGCTGCGGAGGTCGCCACCTGGGGAGCACCGAACGAGAAGCCGATCAGCCCGACCTTGCCGGGGCGCACCGCCGGCAGTTTCTTCAGAACGTCGATGCAGCCACGGAGAGTCGGAGCCGCGACGCGCGGCGACACCTGCAGGTCTCGCCACTCGGGGATCTCGGGGATCAGCACCGCCGCGCCGCTCGATGCCAGCGCGTTGGCGAAGCGCACAAGCTGCGGATGAAATCGCCCCATCCGTGAGATCCCACCCAACGCGATCCAGCCCGGGACCGGGCCATTCGTCCGCAGTGGCATGACGAGTGTGGCCGGCAGCACCACGCCTTCGCGCACGAACTCCGTCTCTTGACTCTGGACGTCCGCACGCGTTGTCCAACTGCGAGCGCAACGTACGGTCCTGAGCACACCACGTAGCATCCGTGAAGTTTACTGCGCCGGGGCGATGGTGAGCACCCGCAACCGGCGGCTGCTTCAAACGCCCGCATTGAGCCGTAGCACGGTTGTCCGGGAACCAGACGACCCCCGACCCCGAGTCGCGCGCGGATGTTGTTCCTGAAGAAATATTGGAGCCGGCGCGCGGGCTCGAACCGCGGACCTGCTGATTACGAATCAGCTGCTCTACCAACTGAGCTACGCCGGCACAGGCAAGACCTTGAAGTGTAACATGCCAGGTTGTGGCCATGCGGCCAAGGCTGGCGCGTTTCGGCACCTTCGAGTTCGATCTCGACTCCGGTGAACTGCGCCGGCTGGGCGCGTGCGGCTCGCTCGAACCGCAGCCGGCAAAGGCACTGACTCCCTGGGTGACAGCGCCGACAACCCGCGCTTCATCGCGACACTGCCCAAGAGAGGCTTCCGCTTCATCGCTCCACTCACAGAGCCGCCAAGTCCCCGGCTCTCCTCGGCCTTGAGAACCAGGCCGAGCTACGAGGCAGTTCCCCAGTTCCCTCGCTGCCCTCGTCCTTCTCGCGGTCGTGATTGCGGCGGTCACCTTCGCCCTGGCCGGCAAGCCGCCCGATGCTGGCCGTGGCCGGGCAATCGGCTCATCGCCGAATATCTGTTCGAACACGTCGCGGTCCCACCATCTACTCAGCCACGATGCTGGGTCACCTGGATGTCGTGAGCGATGATGGCCGCGCAGCCCGGGCTTCAGCGTCGTCGTGGCCCGCACGGGACTTCCGCTGCCGTCGCACGCCCGCGCTGGCGGGGCAGCTTCCGCGCCGGTCGGGGCCTGGCCGGAGGCGCTTGGTGGTGCCGGCGATCCGGTGCCGTTCAACCGGTTGCGCTTGAAGATCGCGCGAAGATGATGGGCCGCTTCAGGTTCGGGAGCGGTCCGCGTGATGCGTTCGTATTTGATGAGGTCCGCGACGTTCTGGGCATCACCCGCGTGGGGGCCACGCGCCGGAATCTGCACCATCGTCGGGACCTGGCGTTTTCGCCCATTGGGGCCGAAGCCGTCCGCATCACGTTCGTCCGAGCCGGCGACCGCGTGGATGGTCTCACGATCGCCGACCCGGACGTCTTGCTATCCGCTACGAAAGAACCCTGATCACCACGCGGCGATTCTGCGCGCGACCCTCGCGGGTCTTGTTCGGCGCTACCGGCTTCTGTTCGCCGAAGCTGATGATGTTGATCTTGTGCAGCGGAATCTGGTGCGACTCATAGAGGTACCGCTTCACCGCATCAGCGCGCTCGAGGCCGAGCTTCTCGTTGATGATCGGTGATCCGGTTGAGTCCGTGTGTCCTTCGATCTCGAAGTAGACGCCCTTGGGGTCTGCCTTGAGCTGGTTCACGAGGTCGTCAATGCGGGTCTTGACGGGGTCGGGCAGGCCGGCCGAGTTGAGCTTGTACTGGCCCTGATCTTCACTGAGCACGACCTCGTAGATCATGCGTCGTGACGCAGCGGCCACCGCTTCCGCGCGCGCGTCCGCCGCTCTGGCGGCGTCGGCCGCCGCGCCGGCTTTGGCATCAGCGGCGCTTGCGGCTCCAGCCGCGGCCGAGGCCTTCGCATCGGCCGCGCCTGCCTTCTGGTCCACTTCCGTGATGCGGCCTTCCGCCTTCGTGGTGCGGGCCTGGGTCTCTTCGACGGCGCCCGTCAGTGAATCGACCTTGGTGTTGACTTCGCCGACGCGTGTGTTGACGAAGCCCTTCGACGCACAGGCCGAGCCTGTCGCGGTGATCAGAGCGAGAGTCGTAGCCAGAATCAGTGGTCGCATTGTTCTTCTCCTATCGAGTGATATAGCCGGCGCGAGCGCGCGCGGTCAGTCGGGGTTGCCGGGTTCGTACCGTCAGGCGATGCCAGCCCTGCCGTGGATCCGGAACGAAGGCCAGCAGGTATTGCTGGCGCAGTTCGGTGACGATGGTGCGCGCGGCCAGGCTCATCTGGCTGGGCACGCTGGCCACAAAGTGTTGCCCGCCTGTCCACGCGGCCAACTCAACCAAGGGGCTCTGCGACGGACGATTCGCGACGCCGGTTGTCGGATGATCGATCGGCATCGTCACGGAGATGATGTAGACCGGCACGTCGATCGCGGCTGCGCGGCCGGCAACTTCGGAGGCCGTCAAGACGCTGGCATTGTCCGCCCCATCTGTGAGCGCGATGACTGCGCGCCGTGGGGCGCCGTCGCGCACCAGGGCCGTACTCGTGGTGTCTAGCGCGTCGTAGAGGGATGTGGCGCCAAACGGTGCGATCGTGGACAGCCCCTGCAGGGAATTCGGTGACACCGCGGCGAACGCGCTGGTCTGTGTGACTGCGGTGTCGAACGCGAAGAGGCCGAGGCGGTCGGTCGCCGGCGCCATCCAACTCACCAGATGGTGGGCCGCGTCGCTCACGTCCGCCGCTCGTGACGACACCCGCATGCTGCCGCTCTTGTCCATCAACAACGCCGTCGTGATGGGTGAGGGCTCAGACCGGAAGTCGGTGATCGGCTGACGCGTGTCATCCGAGAACACGTCAAAGTCTTCGCGTGTCAGGCCCACCACGGGCCGGCCGCGTTCGTCGCGCACGCTCACCGAGATCGGGACGAGGCGCGCCGTGGCAGAAAACATGGGTGTGGACTGGGGCGTCTGCTGGGCCCACAAGACAGACGGGTTGCCACCCGCCAGTGTCATGGCGGTCAGCAGTGTTGCCCCTGTGCAGATACGTCGCATGCTCTCCTTCATATCAATTTCCTTGCCAAGTCCGGATCGGTCCGATCATGGGCTTTATGGAGCAGCGACGTGTAAGAGTTACGCGATTTTCACGGCACGGTCCTGCTGGGTTAGGTAAGATGGCCATGTGGCCACCCATCGTACCGCAGGGGCATCGGCGCGGCGGTGTCTGTCGGGGCTGCTGATCGTCTGTTGCTGGATCGTCGGTGGTGCGGCTGCGCCGTTCGCCCAGCGTCCGACGGACCCGCTGACTCGTGCGCGTGAGGCGTACAACCTTCAACAGTTTGACCGCGCACTCCTGCTGGCGGGTGAGGCGGTTCAAACGCCTGCGTTGGCGCACTCGGCATCTCTGGTGGCGGCGCGCGCGCTCCTTGAGCGATTTCGCCGCACGGGTGATGTGGTGGACATCGCCAGCGCGCGGCAGGCGCTGCTGTCGGTCGATCCGACTCGGCTGCTGCCGACGGAAGGCCCCGAACTCCACCTCGCCACGGCCGAGTTGTTGTTCGTGGACGATGAGTTTGGCGCCGCGGCGGAACTGTTCGAGGCGGCGCTCGACCGGCCGGGGTTTGTGCCTGCGTCGCAGCGAAACCGGGTACTCGAGTGGTGGGCGGCCTCGCTGGACCGCGACGCGCAGCTGGCACCAGACGGCGAGCGTCAGGCGCGGTATCGACGTTTGCTCGCGCGCCTGGAACGCGAAGCCGCTCGCGGCCCCGCCGCTCCAGTCGTGGCCTATTGGCTTGCCGCCGCAACGCGGGGCGTCGATGACCTGGAGCGCGCCTGGTCGTTGGCGATTGCGGGGTGGATTCAGGCACCGGCCATCGCCGGCGCCGACGGGCCGACGCTACGCGCCGATCTCGACAAGCTGATGATTGACGCGATCATCCCTGAACGAGCGCGCCGGGCGGCCCCCCACGCCGATCCCGAGGCGCTTCGTGTGGCGCTTGCGGCCGAGTGGGCGAGCATCAAGGAACGGTGGTCGCGGTCAGGTGTAGGCGATTCGACGTAGCAGGGCGGCCATGGTGGCCGCCTTGTCGGCCAGTTGGCTGGCATACACCAGGTTTTTGACCTTCAACGCATCAAGCGCCTGTCGGATGAAGCCCTGCGCCGAGTCGTACTGTCCGCGCGCATCCGTGCCCAGGCTCAGACGGTTCACCTGTGCCAAATCGGCTTCCGCCTGCCGCACTCTATCTCGTACCCGTTTTTCGAATTCCGTCGTGTCCGCTGATGTGCTCAGCACCGGGGGCGGCGCCGGGGCGGCCACTGGCGGATCCACCACTGGGGGCTCGGTCGGAGGTGGAGTCGCGGTGCGCGGAAGCGGTGGCGTCTCGCGAGTCCGCGCTGGCCTGTTCTCGGACGCGGCGGGCGGCGGCTCTTCGACCGGTGGCATGGTGGGCCTTTCGGGCGGCGGCACGACGACACGCGGTGGCGGCTCAGGCGCGTTCAGCGCGGGAAGGCCCGTGGGAGGGAGCGGCGCCGCCTTGGCCGCACATCCCGCCAGGAGTCCTCCCAGCACCACTGCGATGCAACACGATCGAAGCCCCATCGTCACCCCCCGATTATGACGCCTTCTGCGGCTCGGCGAGCGGCAGCGTGATGCGAAAGGTGGTGCCGTGGCCGGGCACCGATTGCACCTCGATATCCCCATCGTGCAGATGCACCGTCCGGTAGACCAGCGCGAGACCGACTCCGCTCCCTCCGGGCTTGGTGGTGAAGTACAGATTGAAGATCTTGTCGAGATTTTCTGGCGCGATCCCGGTGCCCGTGTCTTCGATGACCACTTCGAGTTGTCTGGGGTCGGCGCGTTTCGCCGCGATTCGCAGCCGGCCCCCGTCGGGCATCGCCTGGCACGCATTGATTGCCAGGTTGAGAAACGCCTGGTGCAGTTGACCGGCATCGCCCAGTACGGGTGGCAGGTCGGGCGGACACTCCACGACCACGGTCACGCCGGTCTTGCCCGCTTCGGCGGAGATCACCGGCAGCATGTCATCGAGCAGCGCATGCATCGACACCGGCGCCAGGGCCAGTTGGTCGGGTCGGGCGAACGTCAGGAACCCGCCCACCACCTCGTCAAGGCGCCGCATCTGTTGCGACAGGATGTTGACATGGTTCCGAGCTTCGTTGTTTCCCTCAGGGCCGCCCTCAGGCAATTGCATCCTCAGCAACTCAAGGTGGATTCCCATGGCGTTGAGGGGGTTCTTGACCTCGTGCGCGATGCCTGACGAGACGCGTCCCAACGCGGCCAGGCGTTTTGAGATCGTGGCGCGCGACAGGCGTCCGGCCGCTTCTTCCTTCGCCAACCGCGCGCTCACCACGTTGAAGGATTCGCCCAGGTCGCCGTATTCGCCCTCCTGTGGCAGGGTCAGTGTTTCGCCACGACCGAGGCGAGCCAGCCCGGCGCGAATGAGCAGGATGGGCCGAAGCGTCCAGCGTGCCAGCACCGTTGCCACAATTACCGACGCGAGCAGCAGCAGCGCGGCGCCCGGCGCGGCGTCGCGCAGGGCCGCTTCCAGATCGTTCCGAATCAGCAGAGTGGAGACCGCCACCCGTATCGTGCCGAAGTCGGCCTTATCGAGGACCAGTGGCAGGCTCACTTCCCGCGTGAGGCCTCCGGGTGTGAACACGGCTCGCAGTTTCTCGATCGGCCCGGCGTCCACGAGCGAGTCGAGGGTGGGGTGCGACGGCGCGAGGTAGCCGGCGAGTTCGGGGTCGCTGTGCGCGATCATCAGGCCCTGCGTATCCACGACCGCCACATACATCACATGTGGCGTCATCCCTGAGAGCTGCAGCAGCGTGCGCACACCCGCGTCACGGGCGAGCGCGTCTCGAAGGTCGCCGCCATCCGTCGCAAGCGCCGTGGCGCGGCTGACGATGCCGCTCGTCAGCATGTCGGCGCGTGTCCGCGTTTCCTGCAGCAGGATTCCGGCAATGGACAGCAGATACAACACGCCCATCACGGCGACCGCCGTAAAGACAATGGCCGTGACGGCGATGATCTGCCTGGTCTTGATGCTGAGTCTCATGACTGGTTTGTTGGCGGCTTCGCCGCCTCACGTGCGAGCTTGTTGTGCAGGGTCTTCAGGCTAATGCCGAGCATGGCCGCAGCTTTGGTCTTGTTGCCGCCCGTGTGGGCCAGCGTGATGGTGATGAGTTGCCGCTCCGCCTCGTCCACCGTCATGCCGGGACTCAGCAGTCCCGGCGCGTTCATGCTCGCCTGCTCGGGGAGTTCTGGGTGCTGAGGCCGTGGCGTCCCGGCGTTCTGAGGTGACGGTGCGGCTGATCGGGCCGGGTGATCACCACCGAGCGTGGCGCCAAAGCCCGCGAGGTCGGCCGGGACGATGAAGCGATCGCGTGCGACGATTGTGGCGCGTTCCATGACGTTGCGCAGTTCACGCACGTTGCCGGGCCATCGGTGTGCCTGCAGCACCGCGAGCGCTTCCTCCGAGACGCCCACCACGGCCTTGCCCAGTTCGCGCGCAAATTCGGTCACGAAGGCCTGTGCCAGCAGCGGCAAATCGTCCAGGCGCTCGCGCAGGGGCGGCAGTTGGACCGCAAAGACATTGAGCCGGTAGTACAGGTCCTCCCTGAGCCGGCCCTGGCGGACGGCGTCAAGGGGCACGATGTTGGTGGCCGCGATGATCCGGATGTCGATCGCGCGGTCACGGTCGCCGCCCACCGGACGCACGACGCGTTCCTGAAGGACGCGCAGCAGCTTGGCCTGCGTTGCCGGCGTCATCTCCGCCACTTCATCGAGAAACACCGTGCCGCGATCGGCGAGTTCAAACGACCCCTGGCGGCGCGTGATGGCGCCTGTGAACGCCCCCTTTTCGTGGCCGAACAACTCACTCTCGAGCAGCGCCTCGGGAATGGCCGCGCAATTGATGGGCACAAACGGCCGTGGGGCCCTGGGGCTCAACCGGTGCAGCGTCTGCGCCACCAGTTCCTTGCCCGTGCCGGATTCGCCGGTGATGAGGACCGATGCGCCAGTGGGTGCCGCCTGCTCGATCAGTTGGTACACCTGGCGCATGGCCACGCTCGTGCCGATCATCGTGCCGAAGCGACCGTGGTCGCGTAGTTGCCGGCGCAGCACCGTCACTTCCTGCTGTCGCGCGTGGCGCTCGGATACCTGGTTCAGCAGGATGCGCAGCCGCTGCGGATCAATGGGTTTGGCGACGTAGTCGTACGCGCCGAGTTGGATGGCCTCCACGGCCGTATCCACGGTGCCTTGCGCCGTCAGGATCAGCACGGTGATGTTGTGCTCCTGCTGGCGCAAGGCCCGCAGCAGGTCCAGGCCGCCCATCTTCGGCATGACGAGATCGCTGAGAATGACATCTGGCGGCGCCTGGGCGATCTGGGCCAGCGCGGCTTCGCCGTCCGGTGCGCTGTTGGCGGCGTAGCCCCAGCCGGCCACCAACTGCGTCAACCCGGTGCGTTGTGCCGGATCGTCTTCGACGATGAGCACCCTGAGTTTGGCGTCGGCGGTGGCGGTGTCCGTCATACGCTCCACTGTAGCAGCCGACCGGCTCGATCCGGCTCGATCCGGCTCGATCCGGCGCGTGACAGTGTGGCGCCGCATCGTGTATCGTCCGCAGCATCCACCGGAGGACCCATGCCCACCCTGCGCCTGTTCGCCCGCGTCAGTCTGATTCTGCTTCTGGCCGTTGTGCCGTACTCGTTGATGGCCCAGAGTGCGCCGGCGCCGCAGGGCCCGGCCGCGCAGGCCCCGGCGGCGCGTCCCGCGCTCAGCTGGGCCGACCAGATCCTGCAGCAGGAAACCTATGCCACACCGCCGCCAGAACTGGCCTCGGCGGTGTTGGCGCCCCGCCACCTGAACACGACGCTCGGGAGCCTCAGCTCCGACAAGAAGTGGTTCCTCACCGAGGTCGGTGACGGGCCGGTGGTGATGGCCACCTTCGCCCGGCCGTATGACGAACTCGGCGGGGTGTTCATTGATGCGCGGGCGAACCGCACACATGGGTTGACC
>CAZAZR010000061.1:0-22599 GCA_964489685.1 uncultured Solibacteraceae bacterium
CGGCCGGGCCCGGCCGAATCGACGACATCAGCGCCTGGTACAGCTTCAGGTAGATGCCGTACATCTCGCGCTGCCGTGGAGAGAAGGTGCCGTTCGCCGGGAACATGCGCGTGACGTCGGTCGTGTAGTACGACACGTCCGGGGCGTAGTCCATCAGCACCATGTCACCGTCTTCGAGCCGGCTCTGCGCCGCGTGGTAGTGCGGCCAGAAGGCGTTGGTGCCGGTCGCGACCAGTGCGTAGTATCCGATGCCCTGCGCGTTGTGGCGCTTGAAGATGTAGTCGGCAATCGCCTCAATCTCGTACTCGTACATTCCGGGCTTCGCCGACTTCATGGACTCGAGAATCGCCAGGCTCGACAGACGCGTGGTCTCGCGCATGATCTTGATCTCTTCGGCGCTCTTGATCATGCGCATGCGGTCCACAAACGGGTCGAGATTCAGGATTTCCGACTTCGGCGCGGCCATGCGCAACTTCTCGCGAAACACGGCGTCCTTGGACGCCCGGCCGTCCCACGGGTCGGCCGCGACCGCGCGCTCGTGGTTCGAGATGCGATCGGGCGCCGCCGCGCCCAGCGACTCGCTCCGGAACGGGAAGTAGATCGATCGGCCTCCGGCGGCCACGCTCTTCACCACCTCGTCAAACGTGACGCGGTCCACCACCTGCTCGATGCCCGTCAGGCGGGCGGCCTCGTCTCCAGGGGCCAGCAGGGGCCCTTCAGACCGGTCCGAGGCCGACGTGCGCGCCGGCAGGAACAACGTGGATGTCTTGGTCCGGCCGTCAATCAGCAGAATCGCGCGGGGCACCTCGACGCCCGAGAGATAGAAGAACTGCTTACCCTGCTGAAACTTGGTATAGGCGGCCGGCTCGGTCGCACCGGCCAGGATGGCCACGCCGTCGCCTATCGACTGCATGACCTTCGCGCGCCGCGCCGTGAACTCGCCAGGAGAGAACGCCTGCGTGAACAGGGGCTTGTCGGCACCCAGTGGGAGCCAGGCCATCACCAGTAACGTCAGGACCACACTCACTCGGATGAAGGTTCGGGGCATACGCGCGATTATAATCGGGGCCCAGAGGTTCCCTGCCCTATGTCACGATCCCTGCTTTCACTGGCCGTCATCGCCGCGCTGACCGTTCCCGGCCTCGCGCAACAGCCCTCGCAGCTCGATTCGCTCAAAACTGTGGCCGAGTCGTCGGAGTACCGATCGACGTCGACCTACGCCGAGGTGCTCGGGTTCATGACGATTGTGGATGATGCGTCGCCGAACATCCGCGTGATCAGCTACGGCACCACCTACGAAGGCCGGATGATGCCGCTGGCGGTGGTCGGCACGGGCCTGAAGGACGCGAGCGCGGCCTCGGTCAAAGCCTCCGGCAAGTTGCGCGTCCATATTCAGGGCAACATCCACGCCGGTGAGGTGGAGGGCAAGGAAGCGGCCCTCGTCCTGCTGCGCGAGTTCGCGCAGGGCAAACACGCCGACTGGCTCGAGACAATGGTCTTTCTCATCACGCCGATTTTCAACGCCGACGGCAACGAGCGCTTTTCACTGACCAACCGCGGCGTGCAGAACGGCCCCATCAACGGTCAGGGCACACGCGCCAACGGCCAGAACATCAACATCAATCGCGACTTCATGAAGCTCGAAACGCCTGAGGGGCGGGCCTTCGCAACGCTCTGGAACGACTACGACCCGTACGTCGGCATGGACCTGCACACCTCCGACGGATCCACACACGGATACCACCTCACGTACTCGCCCCCGCTCAACCCCAACACCAACGCCGGCATCATGTCGATGATGAAGGACGAGTGGTTCCCGTTTGTCACCAAGGCCATCCGCGACAAGCACCAGTGGGAGACGTTCTACTACGGCAACGCAGGCAACCCCGGCGGCCGCGGAGGCCGCGGTGGCGGTCAGGGCGCGCCTGGCGCAGCACGCGGCGGCGCGGCAGGCGCCGGGGCCGCGACCGCAACGCCGCCCCCGACCACTCCGCCCACGGCGCAGCCGCAGACCCCGGCCGTTCCGGCCGGCCCCCGGTTCTGGGGCACGTTCGAGCACGTGCCCCGCTTCCACAACAACTACGTCGGCATGCGCAACCGCTTTGCGCTGCTGAGCGAGGCGTACGCCTACGCCACGTTCAAAGACCGGATTCAGGCCACCAACTACTTCATCGAAGAAGCGATGAACTTCGCGCACCAGCACGTGTCAAAGATCCGGACGACGGTGGATGCCGCCGACCGCGAGGCGCTGACGGGCCAGACACACGCCACCCGTGCGCAGATTCGCACTGGCGGCATGATCGAGATTCTGATGGGCGAGGTCGAGGACGAAAAGAATCCCATCAACGGCCGCAATATGAACCGCCGCAAGGACGTCATCAAGGCGGAACAGATGGTAGACCGCCTGTGGTTCGAGCCAACCACGACCGAGACCGTGCCGACCGAGTACTACATTCCAGCGGGCGCCATCAAAGCGCTGGACCTGCTGCGCGCCCACGGTGTGCAGATGCGAAGAACCACCGTGGCCACAACAGGCCTTGAGCAATTCTCGATCTCAGCCAACACCCAGCGCCCCGCCACCAACTCGATCGATACCGGCAGCCACGGATTGCGCAGCCTCGACGGCGTCTGGGCCGCCAGTGACGTCACCGCTCCGGTCGGCTCATACGCCGTGGCGATGAACCAGAAACTCTCGCGCCTGACGTTTTACCTTTTGGAACCGAAGTCAGACGATGGGCTGACGGCGTGGAACTATTTGGACGACATTCTCGGCAACGCCGCAGCGAAGACGTACCCCATTCTCCGGAAGAAATAGCGCGTCGCTTGTTAAAGGCGAGCACTCGTTCGTGGCGCTTTAGCCGAGTGTCGCGAGCCGTTTCTCAACGTCCGCAATGGCGGCCTTGAGTTGCTTCTGGCGCACGGGGTGTTCGGTCGCTTCCAGCTGGCGCCGCAGTTCAGACAGCCCCAGCGTCAGCGACGTCACCTGCGCCTTTGTGACCGGATCAACCGTCGGCTGCGGCGACCGCTTCTCGCGCCGAGCGGCCTCTCGCTCATCGGCCAGTTCCTGAATTCTCGTATCCGCGTCAATAAGGCCTTCGCCCGAATCACCCATGCCTCAAACATAGCAGAGGTTCTTCCCGCTGGGATAGGATGGCGCGCATGGCGCGCACACTTTTTTTATTCCTGACCCTCGTGGCCGGTGGCCTCACAGCAGTACTCACTGCCAGCATGCAGAATGCGGAGGCCACGTCCCTGCTGGGCCGGAAGCTCTCGACGCCCCCGATGGCTCCCGACGCGCAGGCGCGCATGGAAGCGCAACTCGCCACGGCCGTTCGCGCATTCGAGATCAATCGCGAAGACCCTGATGCGCGCATCTGGGTTGGGCGCCGCACGGCCTACCTCGGCCGGTTCCGCGAGGCGATCGGACTCTTCACCGAAGGCATCACGCGTTTCCCCAACGACGCGCGGTTCTATCGCCACCGAGGCCATCGCTATCTCACCATTCGTGAAATCGACCTCGCGATCGCCGACTTCGAACAGGCAGTGACGCTCATCACCAACCAGCCGGATCAAGTGGAGCCCGATGGGCAGCCCAACGCGCGCAAGACGCCCACGAGCACACTGCACTCCAACATCTACTACCACCTCGCCCTGGGCTACTACATCAAGAAGGACTTCACCCGCGCGGCCGACGCCTGGAACAAGGCTCGCGACGTGGTCCGCAACGCCGACAACCTCGTGGCCGCAAGCCACTGGCTGTACCTGTCGCTGCGCCGGGCAGGCAGGACGGAAGAGGCGGCGGCGGTGTTGTTGCCCATCGATGAGCGCCTGGACGTCATCGAAAACGGCAGCTATCACTCGCTGCTGCTGATGTACAAGGGCGAGCGCACACCAGAGGCCGTACTCAAGGCCGCCGGAGAGGGCTCCGGCGCCACGGCCGTTCGTTATGGGGTCAGCGCGTGGTATCTCATCAACGGCAAACGGCGCGAGGCGCAGCAGTTGTGGGCGTCGATTCTCGAAGGCCCCGACTGGCCCTCGTTCGGGCATCTGGCGGCCGAAGCGGAAGCGCGGTAGAGCGACTCGCGCGCGATCAGCGAATGCGCTCGATGACGCGTACGGTGGGCGTGCCGCCCACCGCAATCGAGACAGGCTGGGTATTCTTCGTCACGACCATCAGTGTATTGATCTGCACGAACGCGGTCTGCACCGATGTCCGGCTGCTCATGATCGATCGGCCGGCGCCATAACCAGACACGGTCTTGTCGGCGGCAATCACATAGATCGCAGGGTTGCCGCGCATCCTCATCGACCGGAGCTCCTGGACCAGCGCATCCGGAAGCCCGGCCGACACCAGTTCATCCCGGCCCAATTCCCCGGCAGGATGCAGCACGATGACGTACCGGCCGGTGATCTTGATGTCGCAACTGGCGTGCACCATCGATCGAGTCCCGGCTTGCGCCTTGATCGCGCGCTCCAGGCACGTCGCCAACCGCGCGGCCGGATCTGAAAAGGGGTCGCAGTCGTACTGCGGCATCGAACTCATGGCGATGACCGCCAGCTTCAATACGTTCGTGCGCCACGAGGCCATGTGCTGTCGTTCTACCGGATCAGCCGCACCACGTCGTTGAAGACGACGGTCACCATCAGCATGAGAATCAGCGCAAAGCCCGCGAAGAGAATGCGCTCCTTGACCTTCACGCTGAAGTCGCGGCGGGCCAGGCCCTCGAGGGCAATGATCGTGATGTGGCCGCCGTCGAGAATCGGAATCGGCATCAGGTTCAGCAGCCCGAGCTGGAGGCTGATCATCGACATCAGACCCAGCAGCGGAAGCCAGCCGAGCTGGGCGGTGGCGCCAGACATCCGGGCAATGCCCACCGGGCCGACAAGGTTGTTGACGGGCGTCTCTGTCGTGAACAGCCCCGCCAGCGTGGTCACCGTCAGCACGGCAGCTTCCCACGTCTGTGTGGCGCTCATGCCCATCGCAGTCACCAGATCAGGATCCACTCTGCGGGTTTCCGCCCCGGAGATTGACACGCCCACCACGCCAACGTCGCCGTTCTTTTCGGGAACGATCGTCACGTCCTGCGGCACTCCGCCGCGCTCGATCGTGAACGTGATGGGCACACCCGCGCTTTTCTGGATGCGCTCGATCACCTGCTCGCGCGTCAGGCCCTTCTCACCCGCCACCGCCACCAGCACGTCGCCGGTCAGGATGCCGGCCTTCTCTGCCGGCTGTCCGGGCAACACCTGCGCCACCTGCGGCCGCAGTCGTGGGCCGACGTTCAATTCGCCGAAATCGACAATGTCTCCCGCCAGGTCGGGCGTGACTTTGATGTCCAGGTAGCTGCCGTTGCGTTCGATCGCGAGCGTGAGTTCCTGATTGGCCTTCGGCAGAACGGCCATATCAAACTGGTCCCAGGTTTCCACCGCCGAATCATTCACGCGCAACACACGATCGCCCACCTGCAGCCCGGCGCGCGCTCCTGCGCCATCGGCAGCCACAAGGCCAATGACCGGCGGCGACGACCGGTACAGGGGAACATCGGCGCCCTGCGTCAGGATCGCGGTCGTCAGGATGAGCGCCAGCAGGATGTTCATGATGGGGCCGGCCAGGTACACCTGCACCCGCACCCACTTGCTCTTGGACAGGAACTCGGAAGGGTCTCCCGATGGCGTGTCTTCAGACGACTCGCCAGCCAGCTTCACGTAGCCGCCGATCGGGATGATGCTGATGCAGTACTCGGTATCGCCCCGAGTGACCTTGACCAGCTTCGGCCCGAAGCCCAGCGAAAACGTCAGCACCTTGACGCCGTACCAGCGCGCCACCAGGAAATGCCCGAGTTCGTGGACAAAGATCAACACGCCGAGCACAAAGAGGAACGGCAGAATCGTCTGAAGAAACCCGGTAATGTTGGCCATATGCAAGAAACCTGTCAGGGTCTATGACGATGGTAGCGTACCGGCGGTTTCGGACGCATGACGCCGGGCCCACGCATCGGTGGCCCTGACATCGGCCAATGAACGGGGCACACTCGTTTCGCGGCCCGCCGCCTCAAGCGCGCGTTCAATCACGACGGGAATCTGGAGGAACCCCAGTCGCCCGGCCAGAAAGGCCTCCACGGCCACCTCGTTGGCGGCATTAAGGACCGCCGGCCACGCGCCACCGTGTTCGAGTGCGTCATACGCCAGTTGCAGGCATCTGAAACGCTCCGGGTCCGGCGGCATGAAGTCGAGCTGGCCCATGCGGGTGACGTCGAGCGGGGGGATGGGCGCATCCCAGCGGGCCGGATACGCGAAGGCGTACTGAATCGGCAGCCGCATGTCGGTGACACCCAGTTGCGCAATCACCGACCCGTCGCGCAGCTCCACCATCGAATGCACGATCGACTGCGGATGGACGACCACCGCGATCTGATTCGGCGTCACATCGAACAGCCACCGCGCCTCGATGACCTCGAGCCCCTTATTCATCAACGTGGATGAATCCACCGTGATCTTCTTCCCCATCTGCCACGTGGGATGGCGCAAGGCGTCGGCCGGCGTCACGCGTGCCAGCGCCTCGGTGGTCCACCCGCGGAATGGCCCTCCCGATGCGGTGAGAATCAGGCGCCGGACTTCGCCGATCGCGCGGCCGTGCAAACACTGGTGAATGGCGTTGTGTTCGGAATCCACGGGCAGCAACGACACGCCGCGGCGCCGCGCCGCATCCACCATCAGGGCGCCCGCCATCACCAGCACCTCTTTGTTCGCGAGCGCCACGGTCTTGCCGTGATCGATGGCGGCAAGCGCCGCTTCAAGGCCCGCTGCACCCGACGACGCGCACAGCACCACGTCCACGTCGGGATGGGTCGCGGCCGAGAGCAACCCGTGCGCGCCCGCGTCCATCGCCGCCGGCCGGGCGCCGGGCGGCAGGAGCGCGTGCAGGTCGGCCAGGCCATCCGGGGTTGCCACACTGACAAGCGACGGCCGGTATTTGATCACCTGTTCAGCCAGCCGCGCGGTGTTGTGCCCGGCCGCGAGCGCCACCACGTGGAGCCGATCGGCATGCGCGTCCACCACCGACAACGCGCTCTGGCCGATCGATCCGGTGGAGCCGAGAATGGCGAGGCGAATCATGCGGCGTACCGCAGAAACAGCAGGTACGCGGGTATGGCAAACAGATAGGCGTCGATGCGATCGAGCACGCCGCCGTGCCCGGGAATGAGGGCGGAGCTGTCTTTCACGCCGGCGCTGCGCTTGAGCAGCGACTCAAAAAGGTCGCCCGTGATCCCGATGACGCACAGGATGACGCCCAGCGCGATCCCTTCCAGGGGAGACACCACCTGTCCCCACAGCGGCCCCAGGAGCGCGCCGGTCGCGGCAGCGGCCACCAGGCCTCCAAGTGCGCCCTCGACCGTCTTGGCGGGGCTCACCGCGGGCGCCAGTTTACTCCGGCCGAATATGCGCCCGGTGACGTACTGGGCCGAATCACTGATCGCGATCGTCGCGATGAGGAAAATGACCGGACGGGGGCCAAATATGACGTCGATCCACACGAGTGCACCCAGCGGAAGGCCGACATACAGGGGCGCCATCACCGTGACGGCCGCTGCCGTGATCATGGCCGGCGACGGCGGCCCCCCGGCCATCGTCACGATGCCGGCGCCAACGACCAGGGCCAGCAACACCACGATCACCGCCGCGCCATTCGCCATGCCGATGGGCACAACCGCGCACACGGCCATCGCGGCAACCGCGACAAAGAGCACGGGGACCGGAGCACCGATGGCGCGAGACAAGCCGGCCACTTCGCCGGCCGCCAACGCGGCGATCAGCGCCGAGAGCCAGAGCGTGGCCCACCAGGGTCCCAGCCACAGGACCCCGCCGACGATCGCGATGAGCACGACGGCGCTAAGGACGCGGGTCACGCATTATTTGGTCGCTCCGACCGGGTCGGACGAGACTGCGCCGTAGCGACGATCGCGCCTCTGGTAGTCGGCCACGGCCTCAAGGAGGTGCCGCGCGCGGAAGTCGGGCCAGAACGTATCCGTGACCCAGATTTCCGCGTACGCGATCTGCCAGAGCAGAAAGTTGCTCACGCGCATCTCGCCGCTGGTCCGGATCAACAGGTCCGGATCGGGCTGCCCGGCCGTATAGAGGAGCGACGAGAACCTGTCCTCGTCAAGCGCCTCGGGCGCGATGCCGCGGATGATCGCCTGACGCGCGGCGTCCACGATCTCGGCGCGTCCGCCGTAGCTGAGCGCGATGTTGAACACCATGCCGGTATTCGTGGCGGTCCGTACGACAGCGGCTTCCAGTTCCTCGCGCACGTCCGGGCTCAGGCGATCGAGTTGCCCAATCACGCGAAACTGGATGTTGTTCTTGAGCAGGGTCTTGAGTTCGGCCCGCAGGTAATGCCGAAGCAATCCCATCAGCGCCGACACTTCCGGCACCGGGCGCTTCCAGTTCTCCACAGAAAAGGCGTAGAGGGTCAGCACCGACAAGCCAAGCCGCGCAGAGGTTTCGACGGTGTCGCGCACCGACTCGATGCCGGCCCGATGCCCCTCCACACGCGGCAAGTGTCGTTCGGCCGCCCACCGGCCGTTGCCATCCATGATGATGGCCACGTGTTTGGGTAAACGGTCGAAGTCGAGCCGCCGCGAAAGAGCCTCTTCAGGCGATCCCTTCGGCACGGCGGCCAGCACATCAGCGAGCGCCATGCAGGGAGTTTAGCACCGGCTACCGATAGTCCACCGACACGAGCGTCAACCCCTGCGCCGGAGCCGTATCGCCCGCCTGACCGCGATCCCGCGACTCGATGAGCTCTGCGATCGACGAGGGGGCCCGACGGCCGGCCCCGACCTCGACCAGAGTGCCGACGATGGCCCGCACCATGTGGCGGAGAAACCCGTTGCCATGCACCTCGAATACCAGTTCGTCGCCCCTCACGCGAAGATCCGCGCGATCGACCGTGCGAACCGTGTCGAGCACGTCCGATCCGCTGGACATGAACACGGCAAAATTGTGCGTCCCGAGCAGTCCGGACGTGGCCGTCTGCATGGCCGCCACATCGAGTGGGTGCGCCACCTGCCACAGGTAGCGATGCGCAAACGGCGACACGACTTCTTCAGTGGCGATGCGATACCTGTAGGTCTTGCCGACGGCATCAAACCTGGCGTTGAATCCGTCGGCGGCGTCCACGACCTCAAGCACCCGGATATCGCGGTCGAGCTTGACGTTGAGCGCCCGCCGAATGACAGCCACGGAATGGTCGGTGCCACACTCCACCGATGCCACCTGGCCCAACGCATGGACGCCGGCATCAGTGCGACCCGCGCCAAACACGGGTCGGGTCGTGAACGGCTGCAAGGCGTCTTCGATCGCGGCCTGTATCGTGGGACCGTTTTCCTGCCGCTGAAAGCCGCAAAACCGCGTGCCGTCGTAGGCCACGAGCAGCCGCAGCACCCTCATTATCCTGGTCGTCCCTGAGCTAAGCGCCTTTCACCATGAAGTGCCAGGAAGATCCATGGAGTCGTCATGGTGCCTAAGCCCTGGAGCCGGGCTTGGTGATCGGTTGTCCCGCCGCGCAGAGCGGGCACGTCTCCGGGTTGTATGTGGGCAACGCCAGAGCCACGAGCGCACGGAAGGGCACGTCGAGCGAAGACGCGCCGCCACTGCGATCGATGATCGATCCCGCACCGACCACCGTGGCGCCGGCCTGCCGCGCCACCACCATCGTCTCGCGCGTGGACCCGCCGGTGGTCACCACGTCTTCGATGACCACCACGCGGTCGTCTGCCGACAGCGTGAAGCCGCGCCGCAGCGTCAGCATTTGCTCCTGGCGCTCGGCGAAGATCGCGCGCACACCAAGCGCGCGCGCCACCTCATGCCCGATGATCAACCCGCCAAGCGCGGGCGACAACACGACCGTAGGATTCAGATCACGCAACGCGTCGGCCAGCGCGCTGCCAAGCGGCGCCGCCTGTTCGGGATGCTGGAGCACGAGCGCGCATTGCAGGTAGCCCGAGCTGTGCAGGCCCGACGACAGCCGGAAGTGCCCTTCATGGAGGGCGCCGGATTGACGAAAGAGCGACAGGACGTCAATCACCGCACGCCACGCAGTTCCGTTTCAAAGAGCTTCAGGATGCGTTTGTATTCGTCCGCCCAACTGGTCTCTTCCGTGAACGCATGATTCTCCACGGGGTACCCGGCCAGTTCCCAGTTCTCCTTGCGCAACTCGATTAGTCGCTGCGCCAGGCGCACAGAGTCCTGAAAGAACACGTTGGTGTCCACCATGCCGTGCAGGATGAGCAACCGATTCTTGAGGCCCGCCGCGTGGAAGATGGGCGAACTCTTCTTGTACGCTTCGGGATCGGTTTGTGGTGTGTTGAGGATGTTGGCCGTGTAGCCGTGGTTGTAGTGCGACCAGTCGGTCACCGGACGCAGGGCCGCGCCCGCCACGAACACGTCCGGTGTGGTGAACAGCGCCATCAGGGTGATAAATCCGCCGTAGCTGCCGCCATAAACACCGATGCGCTTGGCATCCACTTTCTCGCTCGCGACGAGGAACTTCGCGCCGTCCACCACATCTTCCAGGTCCTTGCCGCCCATGAACCGGTAGATGCCCGTGCGCCAGTCGCGGCCGTAGCCAGACGACGCGCGGTAGTCGGGGTCGAGGACGACGTAGCCCTTTGACGCGAGGATGTGGTGGAACATGTACTCGCGGTAGTACGTGGACCAATACTTGTGCGCGTTCTGCAGATAGCCAGCGCCATGCACGAAAATGACGGCGGGTTTCTTCGGATCGCGCTTCGCGCCCATCATCTCCGGCGTGTAGAGGCGGGCATACACGTCCTGCCCATCACGCGCCTTGTAGGTGATGACTTTGGGATCCATCCACTTGAACGACCGGAATTCGTCCGACGGCGTCGTGGTCACCTGCACGGCTGGAGCGCCGGCCGTGAACGGCATCATGTGCAGTTCGGGTGGCTTGGTGCTGTAGGAGTGAATAACGGCGAGCGACCGCTCGTCGGGCGAGATGGTGGCGTCGTTCGACCCGGTCAGGGTGGTGACTTTGGTACGCTCACCGCCGTCCACTGACATGGTGTAGAAGTGCCGTTCTCCCGGATGGACTTCGTTGGTCTGGAGGAAGACCTTGGTGCGGTCACGTGAGAGTTGGGCGTTGGTCACTTCCCAGCGGCCGCTCGTGAGCGCTTTGGCGCTGGGCTGCGCAACGCTCATGTCGACCGAATAGAGCTGCAGGTACCCGGTCTTTTCTGAGAGGAAGAGGAACCGTTTGCCGTCGGGCAGCCAGGCGATGCCCGCTCCGCCAAAGCCGCCGCCCACGCCCTGCTCTCGAATCCACGCGTCGTCGCGCTGATTGTCGAGGATGGTCGCGGCACCTGTGGTGGGGTCCACCTTCACGAACCAGCGGTCCTTATTGTCCGCAGCGCGCACCGCCATCACCGTATGCGCGCCGTCGTCCGACATGTCGGGAGGTCCCCAGTTCACAATGCGAGGCCCCAGCGTGGCGCCAGGTACGGCGGACCATTCACGGCCGGCAAACGGCGCGGCGTCGGCCCAGACGTGTGTGTGTTCCTTCACGTCCAGAATTGCCAGCTTGCGGACGGGCGAGACGTCACCCACGTTGGTCCGGCCCGGAATCATCTCGGGGTAGGCGGACTGCGTGATGTAGTTCGGTGTGTCCTGTCCACGGGCAGCCGACGCGGGCGCCTCATTGACGCCAATCCAGACATAACGCTCATCGGCCGACAACTGAAGGTCCACGGTTGACTGCCGCTCGGCAAGGGCGAAGCGGGCGATGGGCGGGGCGGGCGGCTGCGGGCCGGCCGGGCCGCCGCCGCGTCCGCCACGGCCGCCCTGCCGGCCTTCGGCCTGCGCGCGCAGGTAATCCATCAGCGCGAGTTCCTGTTCGCGGAGCAGGCGCTGCGACTCGGTCACGGTGCCGGTCGCGCCGCCACCGCCGACCCGGCCGGCGCCTCCGCCACGTTGCCCCGCGCCGCCCGCGCGACCACCGGCTGCGGCGGGCGCGGGTCCGGCAGCATCGCCTGGCGCCACGATGTCTGTCAGCTGCTGGATGGTGGGCCCGGGCCCGGCGGCCAGGGACATGATGAACAGGTTGCCGTCGCGCTGGAATGTCACGGCCATGTCGTTGCGCGCCCAACGGGGACTCGTTTCCGCCACCGCCGTGCGGGTCAGCAGACTGCGGGCGCCCGTGGCGACGTCATAAATCACCAAGTCGCCCGCTTCGGCGTTGAGCAGGCGGCGGCCCGCCCGATCGGGGCGACCGGCTGGTGGCACGTCAAGGTTCCGGCCCTCCTCTTCGGTCAACTGGCGCAGACCAGTGCCGTTGCGATTGACGACGTAGGTGGAAGACCGGGCATCCCCGGCCTTCTGCCAGGTGAAGTAAGCCTTCGAGGAGTCTTTGGCCCATCGCACGGCCGAGGGCGAAGCGCCCACAAGCGCGGGGCCTCGCATGATGGAATCCACGGTCATGGGCATCACGGCAGGCTTGGCGGCGGGTGAGGGAGAACGCTGGTCGGCGGCGAGCCAGGTACCGGTCAAAAGGACGAGGGCGGTCAGAGCGGTAAGTCGGCGCATGGTTTGCATTCTCAGTGGCAATCAGGGGAATTGCTTGCGAATATTGATGATACGTCCCCGCGGACTCCGCGATCCGGGACAGGGCCGTCCCGGAAGCGGGAACAACTCTTTTGGCCGCGTAGTATAGACGGTAACGTAATTTCTGGAGAGATTGAGATGATGACTCGCAGCCGGTTTTTGTTGATTCGCAGCGCCATCGTGGGCCTGGCCGTAGTCGGGCCTCTCGGGCTCGTGCCCAGTGCGGCCCTCGCGCAGGCGGCCCCGGCGGCTCCACAGGGCCCTGTGCTGCCGTTGTCGATGAGCCAGGCCGAGGCCATGGCGCTGGAATCGAATCTGGGCCTGAAGGCTGATCGGATCGGCCCCGACATCGCGTCGGAAAACCTGGCGAGTGCGCGATCGGCATTCATCCCTTCGCTGTCGTCGGCGTTCTCGCGGAGTTCGACCGAACGGGTGTCCACCAACGTGTTTGAAGGCACCGCCGAGTCGGTGTCGAACAAGGGCGTGTCGGTCAACACCACGGTGAGCCAGTTCCTGCCATGGTATGGGTCGAGTTTTCAGGTGCGGTGGAACGCGGGCCGAAACGAGTCCTCGGAGGAATTCTCGCGATTCAACCCGACGCTCAACTCGGGGATCAATCTGGGATTCAATCAGCCCCTGCTGGAAGGGTTCAAGATCGACGGCGCGCGCGCGCAGGTACGGACGGCCGAGCGTAACCGGGTCATCGCCGACATCCAGCTTGAACAGCAGGTGGTCGTCACCCGCGTGGAGGTGCAGTCGGCCTACCTGACTCTGATCGGGGCGATCGAGCGCCTGAAGGTGGCCCAGCAGAATCTGGACCTCGCCCGCGAATCACTGCGCAACAACCAGTCGCGCGTGGAAGTGGGCACGATGGCGCCCATCGATGTCATCGAGGCAGAGGCGGAGGTGGCCAGCAACGAAGAGGCCGCCATCGTGGCCGAGTCGTCCGTGGCGACCGCCGAAGACGCGCTGCGTGCGCTCATCTTCGAACCGAACCGGCCCGACTACTGGCAGGTGCGCATCCAACCGACCGACACCATTCAGATGCAGGCCGTGGACGTCAATGTGGACGCGGCCATTGCGAACGCCCTGGCCAACCGCACCGACCTGCTGGTGGCCAAGCGTCAGCTTGAAAACACCGACCTCAACATCGACCTGCTGCGCAATCAGACTTTGCCGTCGGTAGACCTGCAGCTGAGCTATGCGGCCTCGGGGACCGGCGGCACGCAGAACAACTTCTCCAATGAGTTCCCGCCGGTGCTCATCAGCAGCAGCGAACGTGGATTTGGCCCGGTGCTGGGCGACGCGTTCCGCAACACCAATCCTGCGTGGACGATCGGCGTCAACGTCGCCTACCCCATGGGCAAGAGCAGCACCGAAGCCGCGTTGGCCACGCGCCGTCTCGAGAAGCAGCGCGCCGAGATTGTGCTGCGCGACGCCGAGTTGCAGGTCACGACCTCAGTGCGCGACGCGGGTCGCCAGGTCTCCACCAACTTCAAACGCGTGCAGGTGACGCAGGTTGCGCGCGAGCGCGCTCAGCGCCAGCTCGACGCCGAGCAGAAGCGCTTTGGCGTGGGCTTGTCCACGACGTTCCAGTTGCAGTCACGTCAGCGCGACCTGGCCACGGCCAAGATTCGCGAATTGCAGGCGATCATCGACTACAGCCGGTCGCTGATCACCTTCGAAGCGATTCAGAAGGCCCCTGTTCGCTAGTGTGCTGCGGATGAAGCTTTGGGACGTCCAATGCTCCCAGTTCTTGGAGTGAGCGACCTTCCGTGAGCGGGCGCTGGGGGAAGGCGTCGAATAGCAGCAGGCGCCGGCCGCATCACCGCTCGAGCATCTGCCACTCGCGAATCGCGTCGATCGGCCACACGAGCATGACGATGTTCAGTGTCAGGTTGTCGCGAATCAGGACCAGCATCAGCAGTTCAGCCGCGATGACGGCGCTCACACTGACGACAACCCGCAGGCGTGACGCGAGGACAAAACCCAGCCCCGCCATGACGATATCGCTGGCCGAATTGAGGATGCTGTCACCGACGTACCCCTGCGCAATGGTGACCGCGCGATAGCGGTCGATGATCAGGGGAGAGTTCTCGAGCACTTCCCAGGCGGCTTCGAGGGCCACGGCCAACACCAGACGCGTCGAGACCGACTGCCGACGCGCGACACGCGTCAGCAGCGCGTAAAACAGGAATCCGTGGACGATGTGCGAGACCGTGTAGGGGTCGAACACACGCTGCGACTGGTGGGCACTCCAGATGTCGAGTTCGAGCCAGGCGAAGGTGCCGTCCGGGCCAAGCGGCGACCGGCCCATCGACCATTCAATGGCCACGGTTGCGAGGACCACCACGGCGATCCAGGCCCAGTGTCGGCGGGTCAGCGTCATCGGCGCCTATGCTACCCGAGTTTCCCCCGGGGGACGCGCCACGGCGGGCATAGACGGGTCGCCGAGTCAGCGCGCGGTGAAATCCCGCAGCACGACGATGGCGACGATGACCACGATCACGACCAGCACGATGCGGGCGACCCCCATGAGGTGGGTGTGCGCCACGTGGCGCGTGCCCTTGGCTTTGAGACCCGTCACGGCCGCCACGCCCGCGACGATCGCCGCCAGCATCAGCCAGGTGAGCCACGTCATAGATCGCGCGCCGGCGGGCCGTCGCCCGCATCAGTCGTCCAGTAATCCGGACGCTTGTGGTGCGTGTAAGTGGCGACTTCGTGCGGACGGTCCGGGGGTCCGGCGGAATCGTAGCGCGGGGCGTCCTCCAGCGCTTTCCGTGTCAGATCGACCGACACAGTCCTGGCCTCCCAGCTCACCTCGCGCACCCACTGTGGCGCCACCAGCACCTGATGACCGAGCCACCAGTTGCTGGTATTGACGACGAGATAACGAATCGCCCACGTCTGGTCGTCCACGATGAAGTCCTCGACGTGGCCGATGTCGCCGTCGGTGGCGTGAACGTGATACCCGCTCACCTTCGCGCAGCTACGCAAATGCGAATCCTCGGGCAGTCGTACCTGCGCTCCGGCGCGGCGCCTTGATTTCATTTCGGCGAGCACGGCGTCTTCGGTGGTCGGGCTTCCAGGATAGGCGCCCATGCCCCAGATGCCGGCTCCGTCCCAATAGGCCCCGTAGCCGTAATAGTCGAGATATTCCGTTTCGTGCTGGCGTGACACCGGCTTGTGCGTGTCGATATCCGGGCTGTTCTTCACCTGGTCTTTGGTGATCCCGACGCCAAGCAGCTTGGCCGACCAGTCGGGACGTCCGATCGCGGCCGGTGAAATCAACACGTGCCGGTTGGCGAGCCATGTGCCAGCGTCAGCGACCAGGTAGCGAATGACCCACTCTTCGTCATCGAAGAGGAAGTCCTCGACGTTGCCGATGGCGCCGTCGGTGGCGCGAATGCTGAGACCGTGGAGTTGCTTGGCCGTGTGTAACATGCATTCACGCTAGCGGGCGATGCGCCATTCGTCTGTTCAACGTTGCACAGTGGACCGTTCGCCGCGCGGCGCACAGCCTCAGGGAGTGACCCTGTGCCACTTCTGCGAGCGGCCGAACAGAGAGAAGCCGAGGTAGCCTCGCACTGTCAGGATCGAGCCCGTCTTGTCGAGCTTGAACTTGCAGCGGTAGATTCTGCCGCTCGAGGGGTCCAGAATGTCGCCGCCCTTGTATTCGTTACCCGACGCACGCATGTTTCGCATGATCACCAGACCAACCAGCGGCTGGTCCTTCCGCTCGTCCTTGCACTTCAGGCAGATGTCAGAAATCGTCTCGGTGACCAACACGCGATCCACCTTGCCGAACACCTTCCCGTGTTCCTCGTAGATCAGCACCCGGCTTTGGACTCTTCCGTCCTCGTCGCTCAGTGTCTGCCACAAGCCGAGAGGCGACACCGCATCGGGCGTGGGATCCTGGACGGCGCCCGCCAGAACACCAGCGCTGACCATCATGAAGGCAGCAAGAACCGTCCCAACTCCTGGCCGCATCGGGTCTGCAGGAATCAGGCGGTGGCCTGTTTTGCCGAGGCGACCAGCACAATGACGCCGGCGAGCAACAGGATGCCGCCCGCAATCGGCGCGAGCGGAAACGAATTTGTCTTGAGGACTGAACCCTGGTCCGGCCCGGTCACGACCAGTTTGTCTTGTCTGGAAAAGCGCATGCCCCCATGGGTCATGCCCCACGCGAACGCGCCGATCGCTGCCAGAATCAATACCGCACCGATAGCTTTCATGGAGACCTCACGCCGAGGCTACTTGACCTTCCGGCCCGTCGGCTGTCCCCAACAGTACACGCGGCCCGGGGCGGATGGCCGCACACTGCTGTTGTGAGCGTCCACACGCCTGTGACGCATGGAGCATGACAATGATGAACAAGACTGAACGCGACGGACACATCGACCGTGCCAAGGGCAAAGCCAAGCAGGCGATCGGTGGGTTGACCGGCAACCAGAAGTTGAAAGACGAAGGCACGATCGACGAGGCCGTCGGCAAGACGAAGGTCGCAGTGGGCGGCGTTCAGAAAAAGGTCGGCGCTGCCATCGAACGTGCCGGCAAGGCCGTGAAGCGGTAACGCCATGTCAACACTTCTAATCATCGTGTTGTTGGTCCTCTTTCTGGGCGGCGGCGGAGCCTTTTATGGCCGGCGCTCTGGATGGGGCGGTTCACACTACGGCGGCGGCCTGCTTGGTCTGGTCCTGCTGGTGGTGTTGGTCGTCTGGCTCACGGGAGGCGGCGGCGGAATGCGGTAGGTTCGCCACGCCAGAGTGCCGGGGGCTGTTACTGCGCGGCCGCGCAGTCGCCGAGGTATTTCGATGACCGGAGCCAGTCCTGGTCTGGATAGTAGGCGAAGACGAGCCCGCCCTCTTTCACGCGGTCAATAACTTCGCGCGCGACCGCCGGTCGAAGCGCCGGGCATCCCCAGCTGCGGCCCAGACGGCCCTGGGCGCTCATGGCCTCCGCGTTCACATACGGGGCGCCGTGCATGACGATGGCCCGTTCGAGCGCGCGGTCGTTGAAGCCTCGATCAAGGCCGTTCAAGCGGAGCGAGTAACCGTTCTTGCCGATGTACGTGTTCTCGGCCACGAACAGACCAAGGCTCGACGCGTGGGTATCCGGCTGATTCGAGAACCGCGTGGCGAGGTTCTCGCCGCTGCCCTGACCATGCGCGACGAGTTCGGCGTAGAGCAGCGCGCGCGTCGCCAGGTCGAACACAAAGAGGCGCTTCTCTGTGGACGGCTGTGAGTAATCGATGACGGTGAGCGTCTTGGCCTCGGTGGCCGCACCGGCACGTACCGCGCAGGCGGCCGCGCCAAACGCGAGATCTACCACACTGCGATCCGGGGCGCCCGACCGAGGACGCTCCGCGCCGAGCGCGGGGGCCGAGACAATGCCGAGCGCCGTGATGACAAGGATTATTCGGAGCATGAATATTCATGCTAGCCCGCCCTGCCAGCCAGTATGTGAGTCGTCTTACGTCAGATCGCTTCGAGCCGCGATCATGTCTCCTTGTTCGGGCAGGGCGATTTGCTGCGTTCAAAGGCGTTCTACCAGCCTGGCAAATCAGCGCCTACGGCCAATAGTAGTGTGCTGGTGACCCCACGCATGTACAAAAAGGCACTCCTGGCGACGCAACGCGCCGCGTGAGAAGTCCAGCGCTCCTTTACGTCCTTCATGCCTTGTGTCTAGCCTGTCGGCTCATCGGGCAGCGACAGCCGTCACGACATCCCAGTACACGCGCATGAAGCGGTGCAACTCGCTGATGAGAATGCGCTCCTGATCACTGTGAGCGCCGAACCCCTTAGGACCGTCCTCGGAGTCGATGGCTGGGCCGATGCCGTAACACTGAATGCCCTTGGACCGCAGGTAGGCCATGTCGGTTGCACCGGTGCTCATGCTGGGCAACGTCGGCGCATCGTAACGGGTGCGTACGGCACCCTCGATGGCCTTGAAGACTTCGGAGTCGATACGGGCTTCCACGCCACCCGGGCGAGTATTCCGGTTGCCGAGCCGAACCTCGACAGCCGGGTCGTTGACCACCTGCCGCACCTGTTCGACGAATTTCTGGATGTCCTCGTCGGGTAACACGCGGGTGTCGAGCGTCGCGATGGCCTCGGACGGAATCACGTTGATGCGGTTGCCACCCGCCACGATGTTGGGCGCAACCGTTGAGCGAAGGATGGCGGCCATTCGGGGATCAAAGCGCCGGAACCAGGCATCAGCCTCCCCCACCTTCGCCGGATCGGCCACGGCGCGGTAGCGCGCCGATTCTTCGCCGGTCGTCATCTCGGCCATCCGCTTGAAGAACGCGCTGGTTGTTTCGTTGAGGCGAATCTCGGGCTGCCACTTCGTCACGGCCGCCACGGCCTGCGCCAGGTGCGTGACGGCGCTGGTTTCAAGTGGCACCGAACCGTGTCCGGCTGGCCCGCGCGCCACGAGCTCGATCGCATACGGACGCTTCTCAAGCGTCTGCACTGATGCGTATCGAACGACGCCCCCTGTACGTGTGACTCCCCCACCTTCGGCGATGCAGTACTCGGCATCAATCGCGTCAAGGTGCTCGTTCACCATGAACTGAATGCCGACCTGGGTGGACCCTTCTTCGCCCGACTCGGCCAGGAAGATGACATCGCGGTCAAGCGGGACGTTCATCCGCTTGATCATCAGCATCACCATCAGCGACGTGGCCAGATTGTCCTTGTCATCAACCGCGCCACGCCCGTAGACATACCCGCCATCAATCGTCGCGTTGAAGGGAGGAAAGGTCCATCGCTCCGGATAGACGTTGACGGTGTCGGTGTGCGCCACCAGCAGGAGCGGCCGTTTGGCGCCACTGCCATTGAGCCGCGCGACCAGGTTCGGCCGATGCGCTTCGTTGAAGAACTCCTGCACCTCGATACCCTCGGCCTTGAGAACACCCGCCAGGTAGTCAACAACCTCGCGCTCCCGTCCGGGCGGATCGGACGAATCGACCCGGAGCACGGCCTGGAAGTGTTTCAGCGTCTCGGCCTCAATCGCAGACCAGACCGGTTCCGAACGTGGGCGGACGGGAGTCTGTGCCGCTCCTGCCCGGGTTGACGCAGCAGCACACAGGGCGATCAGACAGACAGTCAGCAATCGGCGCATGCCGCATACTACCGCGATGCCGACCAAGGCCATCTTCATTCACGGCAACGGCGGCGGCACGGCCGGCGACATCTGGTTTCCCTGGCTGGAACGCGAACTCACTGGCATGGGCATTCAGGTCACCAACCGGACGTTTCCCGACAACGTCAAGGCCCGCGTTTCCTATTGGTTGCCCTTTCTGGATTCACTGGGCGCTGACGAGGCCACCATCCTGGTAGGCCACTCGTCTGGCGCGGTGGCGGCGATGCGATACGCCGAAACCCACCGGCTGCTGGGCTCGATTCTGGTCGGCGTCTGCCACACCGATCTTGGTGATGGCGGCGAGGCCGCCAGCGGCTACTATCGCGCGCCCTGGCGCTGGCAGGACATCCGCGACAATCAGCAGTGGATCGCCATCTACAACTCGACCGACGACCCCCACATTCCGATCGCGGAGGCCAGGTTCGTGGCCGCCCAGCTTCGGTGCAGCTATTTCGAGTTCACCGACCGCGGCCACTTCACTGATTCACGGACGTTCCGGGAGATCGTGCACTACGTCCGATCCGCTCAGGCGTCCGGGCTGATGCGGTAGCGGTTCGCCATTTCGGTCATTTCGGCCATTTCGGCCATTCCACGGGTCCTCGTGACTAAAATGCCCTGTGCCCCGTGTCTCGGCGACCGTCATCACCCTGAATGAGGCCCCGCATATCCGCGAGTGCCTGGCATCGCTCGCCTGGGCTGACGAGATTCTCGTGGTCGACAGCGGAAGCACGGACGGCACGCCGGACCTGGCGAGAATTGCTGGCGCCCGGGTCCTCACCCGCGACTGGCCAGGCTACGCGGCGCAAAAAGACTTTGCCGCGTCAGAAGCCACCCACGACTGGATCCTGTCGATCGATGCAGACGAACGGGTGACGCCGGAACTGGCCATCGAGATTCGCCGCGCTCTTGATCAACCTTCGGATCGCGTCGGCTACCGCCTTCCCAGAATCACCTTCCATCTGGGCCGCTGGATTCGCCACACCGACTGGCATCCCGACTATCAGCTGCGCCTGTACGACCGTCGTCACGCCAATTGGGCAAAGCGGCGCGTCCACGAGTCGGTGACCGCGCGCGGCCCAGTGGGCCAGTTGTCGTCCGACCTGCAGCACTACGCCTACCGCGACATCGCGCACCATTACGAGACGATGCAGCGGTACACGACGCTTGCGGCCACTCAGATGGCCAGTGAGGGCCGAACGGCCGGGCCGTTCAGCCTGTTGCTGCATCCGCCGGCGGCGTTCCTGCGCAACTACGTCCTCAAGGGCGGCTTCCTCGACGGCATGCCGGGCCTCATCATTTCGGCGATGAATGCGCACTATGTCTTTATGAAGTTCGCCAAGTTGTGGGCCTTGCAGGCTGCGATAGACGGAGCGAAAAGGGATTGACGTCCGTCCACCTCGACACGGCCCGGACCTGGCGAGGCGGGCAGAACCAGGTGCTGCTGACGGTCACCGGCCTCTGCGAGCTGGGGCACCCGGCAGTACTCGTGGCTCAAGGCAGCGGCGAACTGTCACGTCGCGCGCACGAGGGCCTGCGCACGGTGGCCCTGAACCCGGCCGGCGAATTCGATGTGCAGGCGGGTTGGCAGTTGCATCGGGCGCTGCGGGCGATCAAGCCCGATGTGGTGCACGTGCACGATCCGATGGGGGTGGCGCTCATCGCAATGGCGCTGAAGATGCAACCCCGCCTCGCGCCACGTCCGCTCATCGTGGCTTCACGACGGGTGGACTTTCACTTGAAGCGCAATGCGTTTTCACGATGGAAGTACCGGCACATCGACGTGTTCATCGCCGTGTCTCGAGTCATCGCGGGCATGCTGGTGGAGGACGGCATCCCCGCCGAGCGCATTGAGGTGGTGCATGATGGCGTCAATATCAGCGCGATCGACACGATCGAGGCCGAGGACGTGCACAAGGCGTTTTTTCTGCCGCACGGCGCGCCGATCGTGGGCAATGTGGCGGCGCTTGTGCCGCACAAGGGTCAAAGGGTCCTGATCGAGGCGGCTGCGATCGTCACGCGCCAGGTGCCCGATGCGCGGTTCGTGATTCTGGGTGAAGGCGAACTCCGCGACGTGCTTGAGCGCCAGGTGAAGGCGCTGGGGCTGGAACGCCACGTCTTCCTGCCTGGATTCCGGACCAATGTCATTGGACTGCAGAAGTCGTTCGATGTCTTCGCCATGAGTTCGATTACCGAAGGGCTGGGCTCATCGATGCTTGATGCGATGGCCAGCGGCGTTCCTGTCGTGGGCACGCGCGCGGGCGGCATTCCTGAAGTGATTGAACACGGCCGCAGCGGATTGCTCGTGCGTCCCCATCACGCGGATGAACTGGCGGCGGCCATCATCGACCTCCTCAAGGACCCCGCCCTGCGCGCACAGCTTGGCGCCGCGGGCCGCCGGCGGGTCGTGGACGAGTTCAGCGTCGAGAAGATGGTGGAAGGCACGCTCGCCGTCTACCAACACCGCCTCGCGGCGCGCGTTTAGGGTCGTCGAGGCGAAAGCCGTGAAGCCAGGCGTATAGCTCCTTCAGCCCTTCATGACTCGTGTGAATCCGCTCGTGCTTCTACGAGGCTGCGAGACGCGATCGCGTCAGGACGAATCCCGTCACGGCGACCACGGCCACCAGCGCCAGCGCGACCAAGCCCGTCTCAAAGTAAGGGCGGTCTGACTCAAGCGTGACCGCCACTCCCCACGTCCAGAAGTGACAGAAGAACCCGACGAAACCAGCGAACAGGCCGAAGCGGAAGATCACGCCGAGAATGATCACCACGAGAATGACGCCGAACACCAGGTCGAACGCGAGCAAGCCCGATTGAAACTGGCCGCGCGCGGCCAGT
>CAZAZR010000062.1:0-22588 GCA_964489685.1 uncultured Solibacteraceae bacterium
AGCGCGTAGTACGCAATCGAGGCGGAGAACGTCAGATTCTCACTCTTGTAGAACTCGACGACGCCACGACCGGCGGCACGGACGCCAAGGGTGACGCTCCGCGCCAGGCGCCGGCCCAGCCGCCTGCCGACGCGAACCAGCCAGGACGCACCGCCTGACCCGGCCTGAGCGCCCGCGTTAGGAGCGTCCGAAGGGTTCGACATCCGCCCGCGCGTTCTTCACCATGGACCGGGCGCGATCGATCTCGGTGGCCAGGTCGGCAAGTCTGGGTTCAAGGTCCTCACGCAGCTGGCGCCCTTCCTCGGTGAAGAACAGGTATCCCATGCAGCCGCCCACGACGGCGCCCGCCAGGGCGCCCAGCAAGATGGAGGTACGGTCATTCACGGTATTTCCACTCCCATGGAAACCCATTGTACTTCGCCTGCCCATCGCACCTGTACAATGGTCGCGCCGATGGAGCCTCTCACCAGCCTGATCAAAACCACCTCGCCGGAGTACGTGGCCAATCGCGATCGGATGCTCGCGCTGCTGGAACAACTCAAGGCACGGGTGGCGCAGGTGCGTGATGGCGGCGGTCCCCGGTATGTGGCCCGACACAGGGAACAAGGCAAACTTCCCGTGCGCGAGCGCATTGAAAAGCTGCTGGACCCGGGTACGCCATTTCTGGAACTGTCGGCGCTGGCCGCGTGGGACCTCTACGAGAACGAAGCGCCCTCGGCAGGCATCGTCACGGGCATCGGGCGCGTCTCGGGACGCGATGTGATGATCATCGCCAATGACGCCACCGTCAAAGGCGGCACGTATTTTCCGATGACGGTCAAGAAACACCTGCGCGCCCAGCAGGTGGCCCTCGAGAATCGCCTGGCCTGCGTGTACCTCGTGGACTCGGGCGGGGCGTTCCTTCCGCTGCAGGCAGAGGTGTTCCCCGACCGGGAGCACTTCGGACGCATCTTCTTCAATCAGGCGCTGATGTCCGCGGAGCGCATCCCGCAGATCGCCATCGTGATGGGTTCCTGCACGGCCGGCGGCGCCTATGTGCCCGCCATGTCCGACGAAACGGTCATCGTCAAGGGCACCGGCACCATCTTCCTGGGCGGGCCGCCGCTCGTGAAAGCGGCCACTGGTGAAGAGGTCACCGCCGAGGATCTGGGAGGCGCCGATGTCCATACACGCCTGTCTGGTGTGGCCGACTACCTGGCTGACGATGACGCACATGCGCTGGAACTGGCGCGCACGATCGTCTCCACCCTCCACACCACCAAACAGCTTCCGCCGGACATGACGACGCCGGAGGCGCCTCGGTATGACCCGCAGGAACTGTACGGCGTGGTCAATATCGACCCCAGGCACCCGTACGACGTCCGCGAAGTGCTGGCACGTCTGGTGGACGGCTCGCGCTTTGACGAATTCAAAGCGCGTTATGCCACAACGGTCGTCACCGGATTCGCGCGGCTGCACGGATTCCTTGTCGGTATCGTGGCCAACAACGGTGTGCTCTTCTCGGAGTCGGCGCTGAAGGTGACGCACTTCATCCAGATGTGCAACCTGCGGGGCATCCCGCTGGTCTTCCTGCAGAACATCACCGGGTTCATGGTGGGCCAGCAGTACGAACGCGGCGGCATCGCCAAGGACGGCGCCAAGATGGTGCATGCGGTGGCGAATTCAGTGGTGCCGAAGTTCACGGTGGTGATCGGCGGGTCGTTCGGCGCCGGCAACTACGGCATGTGCGGGCGCGCGTATGAACCGCGGCTGTTGTGGATGTGGCCCAACAGTCGCATCTCGGTGATGGGCGGCGAACAGGCAGCGTCGGTGCTGGCCACCGTCAAGAAGGACCAGCTCGCGCGCGAGGGCACGGCCTTCAGCGCGGAAGACGAAGCGGCGCTGAAGGCGCCCATCCTCCAGAAGTACGACACCGAAGGGTCACCGTACTATTCCACCGCACGGCTGTGGGACGACGGGGTGCTTGACCCCGCCCGCACACGCGATGCGCTGGGGCTGGGCCTGTCGGCCGCCTGCAACGCGCCCATTCCCGACGCTCGGTTCGGCATCTTCCGGATGTAATTCATGACGACACTGACTGTTTCGGGAGGGGCCGTGACCACGGTCACGCTCAATCGCCCCGACGTTCGCAACGCCTTCAACGAAGATGTCATTCGCGACTTGTCCGCATGGGCGGCCACCGTGCGCGCCGATGGATCCATTCGGGTCGTCGTGTTGCGAGGTGCCGGCGCTTCATTCTGTGCGGGCGCAGATCTGAAGTGGATGTCGCGCATGGCCGGCTACTCGAGAGAGGAAAATCTGGCGGATGCGCGCCTGGCTGCGGCAATGTTCCTCGCGTTGGACTCCCTGCCGGTGCCGCTCATCGGCCGGATTCACGGCGCGGCGCTGGGCGGGGGCGCCGGGTTGGCCGCGGTGTGCGACGTCGTGGTGGCCGCGGAAGACGCGATGTTCGGATTCACTGAAGTGGTCCTGGGCATTCCACCCTCGATGATTTCTCCGTATGTGGTGCGCAAGATCGGCCTGTCGGCCGCCCGCGAGCTGTGCCTGAGCGGCGTGCGGTTCTCAGCGGCCAGAGCGAAAGACATTGGACTGGTACACGACGTGGTCACGTCGGATCGTCTGGACCTGACGGTGGACCGTCATGTCGCGCAGTTCCTGAAGGCCTCGCCATCGGCGGTGGCCGTCACGAAACAGCTGCTGGCGCAAGTGGAAGGCCGACTGCCGGCTGACGTGCTGGAGCAGACGGTGGACGCGATTGCCACGCAGCGCGTCTCAGCCGAAGGTCAGGAAGGCATGCGGGCGTTTCTGCAGAAGCGGCCTGCGTCCTGGCAGGGATGAATCGACCATGATTCGCCGAGTCCTCATTGCCAATCGCGGCGAGATCGCCGTCCGCATCATTCGCGCGTGCCGCGAACTTGGCATCGAGACCGTCGCCGTGTATTCGGAAGCCGACGCGGACGCGCCCCACGTGATGGCTGCGCACGACGCGGTGTGCATCGGGCCTGCCGCAGCATCGGCCAGCTACCTGCGCGCCACGGCCATTCTCGACGCGGCCACACGCACCAGCGCCGATGCCATTCATCCCGGCTACGGCTTCCTGTCTGAAAACGCCGGGTTCGCCCGCGCGTGCGACGAACGTGGCCTCACCTTCATCGGCCCCTCATCGTCGGTCATCGAACGCATGGGGTCCAAGACGGCCGCCCGGGAGGCCGTGGCGAAGGCCGGCGTGCCGGTGGTCCCCGGAGCCACGCCCAGAGGACAAGGGGCAGAGGCCGTCCTCGCGGCGATCGCGAAGGTGGGATACCCCGCGCTGATTAAAGCGTCCGCAGGTGGTGGAGGCAAGGGCATGCGGATCGTCCGTACCGAGGCCGAGGGCGCCGAGGCCATTGACGCGGCCCGCCGCGAAGCCGAGCGCGCCTTTGCCGATGGCACGCTGTACGTCGAGCGCCTGATCGACCAGCCGCGCCACATCGAAGTGCAGGTCATGGCCGACAGTCACGGCACCACCGTGCACCTGTTCGAACGTGACTGCACGCTGCAACGGCGCCACCAGAAGGTGATCGAAGAAGCTCCTGGCCCCACCATGACGCCCGCCCTTCGCGAGCGCATGACGCGGGCGGCGGTGGCCGCCGCCACGGCTGTCGGCTACGTCAACGCAGGCACCATCGAATTTCTGCTCTCGGGCGACGAGTTCTATTTCCTCGAGATGAACACGCGCCTCCAGGTGGAGCATCCGGTAACGGAAATGCTGACGGGCCTGGACCTGGTACGCGCGCAGTTGCTGGTCGCATCGGGTGAGCGCCTCCCATTCCGGCAGGATGACGTGACGATGCGGGGGGCGGCGGTCGAGTGCCGGGTCTATGCCGAAGACCCGTTCGCGAACTTCCTGCCGCAGGCCGGTCCCCTCCTCCGCTACCGCGAGCCTCAGGGTCCGGGCATTCGCGTGGATGCCGGTGTCCGCGAAGGCCAGCACATCTCGGTCCACTACGATCCGATGATCGCCAAGGTCATCACATCCGGAGAAACCCGCGACGCAGCCTGGGCGCGGGCCGCGCTCGCGTTGCGCAGCTTCGAGATTCTCGGCATCCGCCACAACATCTCGTTCCTGCTGGCGTTGCTCCAGCATCCCGAGGTGCGGGCCTGCCGCACCCACACACGCTTCATCGAAGAACATTTGGCCGATTTCACGACAGCGCCCATCGACAGCGACGCGCATGTGCAGGTGGCGTTGGCAGCGGCGTTGTCGGCGAACAGCACCGCCAGGCCCGCCCTCGTGGAAGGCCGCGTATCGGGCGCCATCGACCCGTGGTCGTCACTGGGAAAGGTGGCGTGGTAGATGGCCACGCCCTTTCGACTCAACGACGGCCGGCGCGACTGGCTCGCCAGCGTGGAGGGCCCGGTGGTCACCATCGACGGCGTCGACGGCGAATTCATCGTCACTGCCCGCCCCGACGGGCGGTGGTCGATTGCCCACAAGTCCAATGGGGGAGTCGCGCGCACGGTAGTGGGCGCGCAGACAGCGGAGCGCGTGTGGACCGGTGTGGATGGCGCCACCACGCAGTGGCAGGTGGAATCCGCATCCTCGCGCGCGCGCCACAAGGTCGTTGACGACAGCATCAGAGCGCCCATGTCGGCCACCGTGATGAGGGTGCATGTGGCCGTGGGGAGCGTCGTGACGGAGGGCGACCCGCTGGTGGTGGTGGAAGCGATGAAGATGGAGATGCCTCTGCGTGCGCCTCGCGGCGGCACGGTCAGGGCTGTCCATTGTCGCGAGGGAGAACTCGTGGCCTCGGCGGCGATCCTCGTGGAGTTGGCGTAGGCCGTGTCCACGCTGCCACACGCCGTGACGGTTGTGGAAGTGGGCCCGCGCGACGGCCTGCAGAATGAGGCCGCACGCATCAGCACACCCGACAAGATCGCGTTTGTCAATCGCCTCAGCCTGGGCGGGCTGCATGAGATCGAGGTGTCTGCGTTCGTGAGTCCGAAGTGGATTCCGCAGCTTGACGACGCCGGCGAAGTCTTTGCGGGTATCACACGGCAACCGGGCGTGAGGTATTCGGCGTTGGTGCCCAACATGCATGGGCTGGAGCGAGCGATCGGGGCCGGCGTCACGAACATCGCCATCTTCCTTGCGGCCTCTGAGACGTTCAGCCAGCGCAACACCAATCGATCGATCGACGCGTCGTTCGACGTGTATCGCGAGGTGGCCTCCGCGGCCCTTGGTGCGGGTCTTCGCGTACGCGGATACCTGTCCACGGCCTTCGGGTGCCCGTTTGAGGGAGACGTGCCGTTCGACCGCGTGGTCACACTCACCCGGCGCATCCTGGATCTGGGCGCCTTTGAAGTGGCGGTCAGCGACACGATTGGCGTGGCCCATCCGGGTCAGGTCACGTCGATGCTGCCGCGTTTGCTCGAGGCGATTCCCCCTGAGCGCGTGGCACTGCACTTCCACGACACGCGCGGCATGGCGCTGGCCAACGTGCTGGCCGCCCTCGAGTGCGGCATCGCCACGTTCGACGCCTCGGCGGGTGGCCTTGGCGGCTGCCCGTATGCCCCGCGCGCCACGGGCAACCTGGCGACCGAAGACCTGGTCTACATGCTGAACGGCCTCGGTATCGACACGGGCGTCCAGCTCGACGCCGTCTCCGACGCCGCGCTGGCACTGGTGCCGCACCTGGGGCACGCCCTCCCGTCGCGCTACACCCAGGCGCGCCCGGCGCCATGACCGACGACCCGAGACTCACGACCTGGCTCGCCGCGCTCGAGCAGCGCCACATGGCGAACCTGACGCGCCAGGAATTCACCCGAGCCGTGCGGGCGCTCTCGGCGCGCTACGTGGAACGGCGCAGCCAGTTGCCCGACAGGTCTCCGCTGGATTCGGCAGGCAAGCGGTCGGCATTTGCGCTGTTCTATGCGCCTGTCCACCTCCTGACGACGAGGGCGACCATCGCGCACATGCGCGTGCGAATCGACCTGCAGTCGCTCGTGGACCTCGGATGCGGCACCGGCGTCTGCAGTGCGGCATGGGCCCTGCTCCATGAGCGGCCACCGTCGATCACCGGCGTGGACGCGCACTCCTGGGCGCTTGATGAGGCCCGCTGGAATTGGCGCACGCTCGGCCTTCGAGGCCAAGCCACTCGCGCAGACCTCGTCGCCGCGGCCAGGCATCTGCTCAATCGGAGCGCTGCGACCCTCGCGAACACGGGCGTGATCGCGGGTTGGTCGATCAACGAGCTGGCGAAGCCCGAGCGCGCGCAGTTGCTTGAGATCATCGATCAACTGCTGGGTCGGGGCGTGACGCTGGTCATCCTCGAGCCGCTGGCTCGTGGGGTCACGCCGTGGTGGGACGAATGGGTGGCGCGGCTGGCGCCGAGAGGGATTGCCGCGGATGACGTCAAGACTGATACTGACCTGCCCGCGCCGCTGGACTCATTCAGCGACGCTGCGGGATTTCGGAAGAAGGGTTTGGGAGCCAGATGTTTGCATCGATGACGTGGAAGCGCGAAGTTGCCGTCGGCGCGGTTGTTGTGGCAGGCGTGATCGCCGGGCCTGTGGCTTCACAGGAGCCGGCGTGGCCCACCACCATCACCCGGGGCGAGTTGTATGACCACTATCTGACCGGCCGCGAGGCGGACGTCACGCCGAGGACCACCGGAGGTGTGTTGCTCGCCGGTGGCGGCACGGATCAGCCCGACGCATTCAGATGGCTGTTCGCCCACGCCGGCGGCGGCGACATCGTGGTGCTGCGTGCGTCAGGCGCGGACGGCTATCACCCGTTCGCGATGAAGATTGGCGGCCTCGATTCGATCGAGTCTTTTGTCGTGAAGTCTCGTGACGCCTCACGGGACGCGACACTCCTCGACCGTCTCGGCCGCGCCGAAGCCATTTTTTTCGCCGGCGGTGATCAAAGTCGTTACGTCACGTTCTTCAAGGACACACCGGTGGAAACGCTGGTCAATGCCGCCGCCGCGCGAGGTGTGCCCATCGGCGGGACCTCGGCCGGTCTCGCGATCCTCGGAGAGTTCTCGTACTCGGCCATGCGCGCGTCGATCACCACCGCACAGGCGTTGGCTGATCCGTTGTCGCCGGACATCACGATTGATCGAGACTTTCTGGCACTGGCGCATCTGGACGGCCTCATTACCGACAGCCACGTGGTGGAGCGCGGCCGGTTGGGGCGCACTGTGGCATTCATGGCGCGTCTGCATCAGGACGGCTGGTTGAGCGCGACCGGCACCAGGCCGGCCCGGCCGTCACGCGCGCTCGCCATCGACCGTGAGACGGCGGTCCTGCTTGAGCGCGATGGCACCGCGACCGTGGTGGGCCCCAACACGGCCTATTTCATGGAAAGTGCGAAGCCGCCGCAGCAGTACCGCGCCGGCTCCCCTCTCAGCTACCACCCGATTCAGGTCTACAAGGTGACGAGGAGTGCCACATTCAACTTCGCGACGTGGTCGGGCACCGGGGGCCAAGCACTGACGTTCGAGGTCAGGGACGGCGTGTTCGCGGAACGCTGACCATGGGTGCAGTGTCGCGTGTTACGCTGCCTCCATGCTGAAGGCCATCTCGATCGCGTTCGTCGCTGCGGTGGCCGCATGGCCGACCGTCGCCGAGCACAATCCCCACTGGGCGCAGTGGCGTGGCCCCAACGGCCAGGGCATCGCCACCGGCCAGTATCAGGACACCTGGTCGGATACCCAGAACGTGGTGTGGAAGACCGAGATTCCTGGTCGTGGTCACTCGTCCCCCATCGTGTGGGGCGACCGCATCTTCCTGACCACCTCGGTACAGGGCACACACGTGCCCGGCCGAATGGCGCCCGACCACCTCGGCTTCGACATGAAACCCGGCTACCTCAACCCCGACAGCACCGCCGTGGACTACGATTACGCGCTCAGCGTGCTCGCCGTGGATGCGAAGTCGGGAACGATCCTGTGGCGGCACACGCCGTACGACGGCCCCATGTACGACAACCGCCATCGACTGAACACGTACGCCTCGGCGTCGGTCGTCACGGACGGCAAGATGCTGTACGCGTCGTTCGAGGCGCACGGCTTCTACGCCTACACGGTTGATGGCGTACTCACGTGGAAGGTCGATCTGGGCACCGTGGCCAAGGCGGGCCTGGGCCCCGGCACGTCGCCGATCTTTCACAAGGACCTGGTCATCCTCCAGGTGGATCAGGAAATGGGAGCTGAGTCACGCATCCTGGCGTTCGATCGGCAGACCGGCAAGGAAGTCTGGCGGGCCGACCGCACAAATAGGCGCAGTTGGGCGACACCTGTGCTGGTCAATGCGGGCGGCCGAATCGATCTGGTCGCATCGGGGGCCGAGAACGTGATCGCCTACGACCCCGACACCGGCAAGGAACGCTGGCGCACCGAAGGGACGCGCAGCCATCCCATTCCGAGTTTTGTGCAGGCGCATGGTCTGGTCTTTGCCTCGGCGGGCAACTCGGCCAAGGTGCTCCTCGCCCTTCGGCCCGACGCGCCGGATGACGCGTCGCGTATCGCCTGGAAATACAACAAGGGCACCGCGTACGTGACGTCGCCCATCGCCGTCGGCGACCACCTGTACGTCTTCACGGACACCGGCATCACCACGTGCCTCGACGCGCGCACGGGCGCGCTGGTGTATGAAGGCGGCCGGGTGCCGGTCCCCGCGACGTTCCGCGCGTCGGCCGTGTCGTTTGGCGACAAGATCCTGATGACGAGCGAAGATGGCGACACGTTCGTGGTTCGTGCCGGGCCAAAACACGAAGTCATTCGCACGAATTCACTGAACGAGCCGGTGTGGGCGTCACCGGCACTCGCCGCCGGCACGATCTACATCCGCGGCGAGCGCCACCTGTTCGCGATCAGGTAATTTCACGCGAGGGGTGAGGCCCGTCCCGTCGTCCGCGTCCTTCAGTCCTTGACGCCTCGTGTGAGAACCTCTATCGGGTCATGCCGTACATCAGGTAGTTGATCCCGAACTTGTAGGCTTCGTTCGTCGGGTCTACGGCGTAGAGGCCCTCGGCGGAGTGCTCCATGTAGTCGCCGATGTCCATGTTGTAGTTGATCACCACAGACAGCCGTTTGGTGGGGTCGTTGTTCTCGTAGATGCCGTAGAACTCGCCCATCAATCCCTGCTGGCCCATCTGACCGGGGTACGGCACGTCGAGCGTCTTGATCGCGAAGAAGGTGTTAAAAATCGGGTGCGACACATCAAGTTTGACGATCCGCGCCTTTGGCATGACGCGCATCATCGCCACTTCGAACACGTTCCACTCATTCTGAAAGTGGAAGTCGTCAACGATCACGAACCCGCCTTTTTCGATATACGTGCGCAGGCCCGCGACTTCGGTTTCGCTCGGATACCAGTAGCCGGGTTCCGACAAGTACGCGAGCGGAAACTTCATCAATTCCGGGTCGTCCATCTTGAGCACGGTGCCGCCGTGAGGGCTCGGCGTAATCGACGTCAGCTCAGGCAGGATCAGGTTGAGGTGTTGTTCCATCTCCGGGTAGTCGTACGACCACCCGGGGTAGGTGGCATACCAGAGACGGACAATGGAGAACTTCGCGTCGTACGGCACCGCCGCCGGCGTTGGCACATATCCGCCCATCCTGAAGCCGCCGTCGCGGCGCTGGCCGCGCTGCGCAGACAACGGAATCATGGCCACCACGACCAGGGCCACGACCAACCAGCGATGTCGCATGGCCGATCCTACCGTGAGACCGCACCCGTCGCCCGGGCAAACGCCGCAGGGCCACCCACGATGGGGAGGCGCAGGCTGGTGGCGTCCAGGTCGATCGTCAGCTCGGTGCCCGGTTGCGGCCACAGTGTGAAGTCGCGGTCGCTCGAGAAGATCATCAAGGCGATCCGTTTGCCGGCCGGAATGATCTGATCGTCAGGCTGCAGGTCGAACGTCATCGTGACGAACTCACCGGGCGTGATCGGCACGCCGCGTTCGCGGGAATTGAAGTCGCCGCCGCGCGTCAGCGCCTTGTGATTCTGCGGATCGGCCCAGCCACGCGTGATCAGGTTCGATGTCCCGATAGGCCCCTCGGTCCAAGGGAGTTGCACGAGGTACACCGACAAGTTCGCCGCAGGTGTGCTCGACGCCATGCGGATGGTGACGCGCACGGTGCCTGACAGATGCACAGCGTCGGTCAACGCCGGCGTTGCGTAGAGCAACCGGTGGCGCGACTCAGGCGCAAGGGCCAACGCCGGCGCCGCACTGTCCACGTTGTCGGTGAGCAACTCGGTGCCCTGCCTTGCTGCAGCCGTTGTGGTCATCAGCGTCCCTGTGGCGCCGCCACCGGCCCCGAGGCGCAGCGTCACGACCGCAGCCGCCGGATTCGGATAGTCGGCATACGGCGTGGGAGCCGGCGTCGGGTTGCCGCGTCCGCGACCACTCCCAGGGGCGGCCGAAGGCGCGCCTGGCGCGGCCGCAGCGGCCGGCGACGTTTCGCGCACAATCCATGCCTTCGGGTCCTTCTCCACGCCGTTCTCGACGCCGTAGAGATAACGTGTGAACCACTTATTCATCAGTTCCATCGGCGGCGCGCCTCCGTGACCACCCTGATGGAAGTACTGCTGAAGCGGCACCCTGCCCTTGAGTGCGTTGCTGATGCGCACGCTGTGTTCGGGCACCACGTTCCAGTCGTTGAACGCATGAGCCATGAGTACGGCGGCTTTCACATCACCCACAAGCGGCAACAGATCGCGCGAAACCCAGAACGCGTTGTAGTCGCCGGTACGACGGTCGCGTCCTTCAACAAACTCGCCGTCGCGATAAATCTTGTTGCAGACCGCCCGGCGCGCTGGATCACCGCTGTTCACGAAGTCGTACAGGAAATCAATATCCTCACCGAGCCAGCCCCCCGGATGACGTACCAGGCCGTGCGACCGGTAGTAGTGGTAATACGACGTGTTGGGCGCGATGGGGATGATCGCTTCGAGCCCCGCCACACCGGTAGTGGCCGCAGCGAGGGGGATGGTGCCGTTGTAGGAGGTGCCGGTCATGCCGACCTTGCCGGTGGCCCACGTCGCCTTGACCTCTTCACTGCCGTCTGGCGTGGTGAACCCCTTCGCGCGACCATTCAGCCAGTCGATGACGGCCTTGGGCGCCAGGCGCTCAGGCGCACCGCCCACGGTGGCACACCCCTGCGACAACCCCGTGCCCGGAGCTTCTGAGTGCACGACCGCGAAGCCGCGCGGCACCCACGCGGCCACCTGGGAATTCGAAATGCTCGTGCGCTCGGCGTTGAACGCAATCTCGGGCTGCGACGTGCGCGCCGGAGCATCCACGCCCACCTCATGTTTCACGTCCCACAGGAACTTCCGGTCACCGGACGTGCCGGCAAAATACGGCGACGACTCGTACACCACGGGCACCTTCAGCCCTTCGGTCTCGGTCTGCAACTGTCGGGTGACATCCACATGCATGCGGTCGCGTTTCCGATCGCCATCCGAATCAAACTCGGTCTCAACCCACAGCCGATGCCGAATCCACTTCGTGGCGTCTTCAAACGCCGGCACCACCTGGGCCTGGCCGTTCTCGAAGACAGGCCTGGCCGGCGGATTTTGTGCCGACACCAACGACGACAGCATTGCGGCCGCGCCCGCACCGGCGACGAGCCGGACCGTGGTGGACAGTCGGGGGTTCGAGTGAGACATGATGTCCGGATTATTGATCACGTCCGGGGACGAGCGGCGTCCGGAGTAGACTCTTGGGGGCCCGCCCGACAATGGACTACACGCACACGCTTGAGGAACTCCAGAACACGTATCGGGCGGTCGTGGCCGAAACCGGCGAGCCGCCTGAGACCGCCGACCGGTGGATGTCGGTATTCCTGACGCTGGTGCAGGAACAGGTGCGCGCACCTTTTGTGTTCGAGCCGTACCACCGGCAGGTCACCGCGCCGTTCGACTACTACACGTTTGGCGTGGAGTTCCTGCGCCCCCTGATGGACAAGCCCCGCTCGACACTCACGGGGCACGACCAGCTTCAGCGCATCGCCGGCCAGATTGCCGCCGGTGACAATGTGATTTTCCTCGCCAACCACCAGACGGAAGCCGACCCGCAAGCCATCAGCATCCTGTTGGAAGACGAGTTTCCGTCCGTCGGCCGCGAGATCATCTTTGTCGCGGGCGAGCGCGTGATCACCGATCCGCTCACAGTCCCCTTCAGCATGGGCCGCAACCTGCTGTGCATCTTTTCCAAACGCCACATTGATCACCCGCCGGATCAGAAGGCCGCCAAACAACTGCACAATCGCCGGGCCCTTGAACAGATGACCCAGTTGCTCTCGGAGGGCGGACACTGCATCTACGTGGCGCCCAGCGGCGGGCGCGATCGCATGAACGCCGCCGGCATCGTGGATGTGGCGCCATTTGATGCGCAAAGCGTGGAGATGTTCCACCTCATGGCGCAACGCGCCACCCGGCCCACGCACTTCTATCCGATGGCCCTGGCCACCTCCCACTTCATGCCGCCACCCGATACGGTGCAGGTTGAAATTGGTGAGCCGCGGCGGATCCGCCGTTGCCCCATCCACCTCGCAATCGCCCCGGAATTTGACATGCACGCGTTTGAAGCGGGGGACCGTCACGAACGTCGGGACGCCCGTGCTCACGCCGCCTGGCGGGCGGTGTGTGAGGCCTACGCCCGATTCCCAGCCTGACCCAAACAGAACGGCCGGAGCCGGGGCGCAAGTGATACCGTGGGGGAAGACTGGCCTTCCTATGAGCCTTGCTGTGTCCATCACTCGCCAGGAAGTTGCGCCGTCTGCCCCGGCCTTTCTCGCACGCGCAATGGCGTGGACGCTCGGCCTCTTCGGACTGATTCGCCTCGCCTGGGTCGATCAGCACCTGATTGCCTCTCTCGTGGAGTTCCAGAAGAGTGTGGTGTTCTGGTATGGCACCACACCCAACGCCGCAATCACCGTGAACTCGAGTTGCAGCGGCGCCGATGTCATGGCGTTGTGCGCGGGTGTGCTGCTCGCGTATCCCATCGCGTGGACACGACGCATCGCGGGTGCCATCCTCGGACTCGGCCTGATCCTGTCGCTCAACGTCGTGCGCATTGCCTCCCTCTATGCCGTGGCATCGTCACCTGCGACGCTCGATTTGTTTCACCTGTACATCTGGCCCGCCATCCTGACGTTCGTCACGGTGGTGTTCGTCTTCCTGTGGATTCGGGCGAGCGAGCGCCGGTCGATCGACGTCAGCCGACGATGGACGCGTTTTGCGCTGTTGACCACCGGCGCCCTGGTCGCCTTTGCGTTTGCGGCGCCGTGGGCGCTCCAGAGCGCGTTGCTGCTGCAGGCCGGCGGCTGGACCGCATCAGCCGGCGCCGCCGTGCTGGGCGCGCTGGGTGCCGAGGTCACGACGATGGGCAACGTGGTGATCACGGGCCGTGGCGCGTTTCAGGTCACGCAGGAGTGCCTGTTCACACCGATGCTTCCGGTGTACCTGGCGGCCGTCTTTGCCGTCCCGCTGTCACGGACCGCGCGAGTGTGGTGTCTCGCGGCCACGCCGGTGCTCTTCTTCGTCCTGGGTGTCGCCCGCCTGCTGGTGCTGGCCCTGCCGCCCACGCTGGCCGACGCGCCGGTCATGCTGGCGCACGGGTTCTATCAGTTGGTGGCCGGTGCGGTGCTTCTGGTGGGCGCCGCTCACCTGGCCGTGCCGCGGGCATCAGGCCGTGGCGCCTCGGTCCGGGCGATGGGCGGGCTGGGCCTGGCACTGGTCGTCGGAGTCGCCGTAGGCCCTGTGTGGGAATGGAGCCTGCTTGGTACTGCTGAGGCCATTCAGGCGGTTGCGCCCTGGATGATGACGTCTCTGACGCCGGCCGGAGATCAACAAGGGGCACTCGCCCTGCTGCCGTCGTTCCAACTCGGCTTGCTCGCCGGCCTGTGGCTGGCACTCACCGGCGGACGAGGATGGCGGAGCCTGCTGGTGGCGACTGCCGCGCTTGCTGGACTTGAACTGGCATTTCTCGGGGGGCTGGGCGCGATGGTGGCCAGACTCGGCATTGACCCGCACACCCTCGCCATTCGAGCGTTTGCACTCGGGGCGCCCGTCTGCCTCGCGTTCGTGGCGTGGGCCGCGGCGCGTGGCACGCTTGTGGGCGACCGGTCGTACCACCGGTTCTGGCAGGATGTGGGCGAATGCTTCCCCAGCCTGACTGGCGCGGCGTCCACCGCGTACTACTTCGAGAGCGAGCAGCGGCTGATCGCCGAGGCCGTGCCGTCACTGGCGAACTGCGCGGTCCTCAAGACGGACCTGTGGGACGAAGCGAAGAACACGCGCATCCTGCGATGGGTGGCCGATCAGGGTGCGCATGTGTACGGCATCGACATCTCCGAACCCATCGCCCGGCAGGCGCGACACGCGTTTGGCGGCAGCACGCTCCGGCCGGTGGTCAGCGATGTGCGCCGACTCCCGTTTTGCGATGGCTCATTCGACGTGATCTACTCGATGGGCACCATTGAGCACTTCGCCGAGACCGAGGCCACCGTTGGCGAACTCGCCCGCCTGCTTCGACCAGGCGGACGCCTGATTCTTGGTGTGCCGAACCGGCACGATCCCTTCCTGCGGCCGTTGATGGTGGCCATCCTCTACCGGCTCGGTCTCTACGCGTACGGCTACGAGAAGAGCTACAGTCGGCGCAACCTGCGCAGAATGATGGAAGCGGCAGGCCTCGACGTGCAGATGGAAAGCGGACTGCTTTTCATGCCGGGCTGGCTGCGCATGATCGACCTGTGGTGTTTTACGTCCGCGCGGCCGCTTGCGGCCATTACCGCGGTGCTCGTACGACCATTTGTGTGGCTGGACAGGCACCTGCCATGGGTGCGCCGCCACGGCTATCTGTTGGCATCGGTCGGCGTGCGTGCGGCCACGCCGCGTTCTGCCGTCGCCGCCGATGGTGATGCCGCACCTGCGACAACGCCCTCCGGCCCGCAATGGCAGTCGCCCGTCGGGCCGTCAGCACCGGCGCTGGCCGTGCCCACCGGCACGGAATACGTCATCGACGCGTACGGCTGCTCTGCCGACATGCTGCAATCGCTGCCGCGCCTGCAGCAACTCTTCGCGGACATCTGTGCTGACCTGCGCCTGCATCCGCTGGCCCCGGCCGTGTGGCACGCCTTCGCCGGACACGGCGGCGCCACGGGCATCGTGCTGCTGACGGAATCGCATCTGACGATTCACACGTACCCCGAAACCGGGCTGGCGGCAATCAACCTGTACTGCTGCCGTGCCGAATCGCTCGAGTGGGAATGGGAATCGCAGCTGCGAACCCGTCTTGGCGCCACCACGGTTGACGTACGACGGCTGCACCGGGGAAGCTAGCTTCCACTTCGAGCCTCGCCTTGATGAACCACCGACCCTCCCGGATCGCCAGAGCTGTGTGCCAGTGCGTGGCGGGTTGTGTCCTGGTGGCGCTGGCCGGGGTGTACGTGGACTGGTCGGCTCACTACTTTTTTCTCTTCGACGACTTCGCCCTCTTCGGTGAAGCGTCCACGCGCTCGGTCGACGCGATCCTGACCACGCCCCTCTTTGGATTCTACCGGCCGCTGGTGTTCCTCTTCACGAAGCTCGAGTTCAGTGTGTTCGGCTGGCAGCACCCGGAAGCGGCCCTGGCGATCTCTCAATCGGTTCACGCGATCAACGCCCTTCTTGCCTACGCCTTGTCCCGAAAGCTGCGTCTCTCTGTGACCGCGTCCGCGGTGGCGGCTGCGACCTTTGCGTTGTCGCCCTGGTCATCGGAGAGCTACGGCTGGGTCAGCGCGCGCTTTGACGTCTTCAGTACGACCGGCGTCCTGGCGACAATGCTGTTGGCGCTCGTGGCCAGTGACGCCTCCGGGCGAGGCACGCGATCGCTGGCAGTGGCCGCCGGCGTGCTCGCAACGTTTGTCGCGGTGTTCGCCAAGGAGAGCGGCGTTCTGGTGCCGGTGTATTGCACAATGGTGTTGATCGCGGCCCGCCGCCGAAACATTGCTCAACTGATGTTTCTGATCGGGGTCAGCGCGGTTGTGGCCGTTTACCTGGTCTGTCGCCACTCCATCCTGCCCTCGCTCAACGGAGCCTACGGCACGTTTCCCACCCTCATCGCCAACGCCGACATCGTCGGCAACCTCGGCCGCTATCTGCTGGCGTTCGTGGCGGTGCCCCGCCCTGGATTCACTCCCACCGCAAGCGCGAGTCTGTCGCTGGTGGTGTTGCTGACGGGTCTTGGCGCAATCACCTGCTGGCAGGTCTACCGGGAACGCCGCCCGATGTTGTGGCTGTGCCTGTGCGCATTCCTGGTCGGCCTGGCGCCGGTGATCTGGCTCCCGGTCATCGCGGGGAGTTCGTCCGCCGGCCGCTTCCTGTATCTTCCCGGACTCTGGATCTGCATCCTGGCAGGAGCGGCCACCGAACGCGGGCTGCGAAGGGACGGTGCCCATCTGCTGTCGTCGATCGGCGTGGCGTTGTTCGTGCCGGCGCTGGCGGTTCTGGCGCTCATCAGCGTGACCCACCAGGCGACGACGTGGAAGCTGGCGACTGCGTTGTCACGCCAGGGCATCAGGGCCTTTGCACCACTGGTAGACCAGGGTCTCACTGAAGTGTATTTGCCGGCACTGCCCTACTGGTTCGCCGAGGGGCCCTTTGTCCTGAAGGGCTACGCGTTCCGGTTCTACTATGCCGGCCACAACGTCCCAGTGGTGCGCACACATGACATGGTGGTCACCCGCCTGGGCGCGCGTGCGCTATTCGGGGGCTGGAAGGATGGCGTACCCGAGACAGCGGTCGGCCCGGCAGTCCTCATCCACGATCTTGACCTGCCCGTCTCGGGGATGCCCGCACGCGTGACGCTGGACCGGGCGCAGGTGTCGCTGTTCCGCGCATCGAACAACCAAGCCGGCAACCGCGCTCAGATCGCGCTCTCAGGGTCGCCCAGCGCGCGTTGGTCGTTCGAGCTTCCCGCTGGCGCGCCGATCGACATCTCGCCACAGCAGGGTGACGGCCCGGCGACGGTCGTGGTCTCCATCCCGGCGTCTGCGGCGAGCCTTGATGAAACCATTCTCGTTCCGTTGCGTGTAGACGGGCGAACCGCGGCCCGGGCGGTCATCGAGGTGCACGTCAAGTCGCTCGCGAGCCCCGATACCACTCCGCCGTTCGGGTGGATTGACGCGCCGGCCGGAGACGTCGATTTGCGCGCGCCGGTCATGCTGCAGGGCTGGACGTTGGACGACATCAATTTGCAGCGCGTGTGGGTGGTGCGCGTTGCCGCCGACGGGACAACGGTGCCGATCGGCGACGTGCTCAGACAGGGCGAACGACTGGACGTCACGGCCGCGAATCCGAAGACCCACGACCTGTCGCTTGCGGCGTGGTCGTTGGTTCTTGAACCCGCATCGGTCGCCGGGGTCTCGCACCCGTTCGTGATTCGGGTCATGGCCGAAGACGGCGCCGGCAACATCGCGACCATCGGCCAGCGGACCGTGCGGTAGTTCGCGGTATTCTGACGTCCCATGTCTCCTGTCCTGTCTGCCGCCGGTGTCGCGATATGCCTGAGCGTCCTGCCGGGCGCCGGCCTGCGGCCGCAGCTGCCGGTACAACAATTCCAGATGACGGTGTCGGTCAGCGATCCTCGCGGCCGGGCGGTGAAGGACCTGACGGCGGCCGACTTCACGGTGAAGGTGGGAGACACCGAAACGAGGGCGACATCGGCGGTGATTGATACGCGGCCGATTTCGATCGTCCTCATCATCGACGGCGTAGAGTCCACCGATGTGCTCGACGCGCGCGCGGCGCTGACTGAAGTGCTCAAGCAATTTCGCACCATGGCCGAAGGCGTGCGTGTGGGAATGATCCTGGGCGATGCGGGAGCCACGGTGCCCGAAATGCAGGACGCGAATACGGCGGCCGCAGAACACAACAGACGCGTGTCGATGTTTTTCCAAGTGCCGCAAACGGCTCCGCCGGTCGATACGCTGCGCGTCGCCACAGCCGCGCTGGCACAGGAGGAGGGCCGCCGACGAGCCATCCTCGTGTTGTCACTGAATCGGCGTTCCGCCAGTCAGCAGTACCTCGGCGACGTGGCAACCGGTCTGCGCAACGCGGACATCTTGCTCGGCGCTGTCGAAACCGGGCGTGGATCGGATCAGTCGCTGTGGCTCATTCACGACGCCGTGGGTGGGCGCCATGCGCGCGTCGGCGACGTGTCGTCGCTCGGTCTTGTCGGCGGTCGGCTGGCCCGCGCGCTGCTATCGGCGTATCAGGTGACATTTGACGTCACCGAACCCATCAGCCAGCGACCACGCATCGAAGTGAAGGGCCGCAAGGGATTGATCCTCATCGCGCCTGCGTGGGCGCAGTAAGCGGTCGTCGGGGTGCAGGGGTCCCCGGCGATTAATGGCGGAACTCACCGCAGCGTCTGCGCGGAGGTGGGTGGAGCTAGCCGGGGTGCAGGGGGCCCCGGCGATTAAATATTGGAGGCGCCGCCCGGAATCGAACCGGGGATGGAGGTTTTGCAGACCTCTGCCTTACCGCTTGGCGACGGCGCCCTCTGGGAAACACTGACTGATGGAGGCGAACGAGACTCGCGTCAGTCAGGCACTAGGCCCGACAACAACAGCGACACGCGAGACGGGTGCGGACAGTCATCGTTCGCACAGGATTCTATCAGACAATGCACAAGGTGTCTTGCCCTGAGCGGTCGCCTTTGTGTAAACTCACAAGAGTGCTATGACGCGGGAATAACTCAGTGGTAGAGTGCGACCTTGCCAAGGTCGAAGTCGCGGGTTCGAATCCCGTTTCCCGCTCCATCTTCAGCGCGCAGCAGCCAGCCTCACCGTCGTCCAGATATTGATCGATTTCCCTTTCGCGGGACCGGGCACGCCGCCCATTCCCCCGGCCGGCAAGCCTCCACCCATCCCGCCACCCCGACCGCCGCGGCCTCCGCGAGACGGTGTGCGTGGCGGTTCGGGCGTGATGATGCCCAGGCCAGCCACGCCTTTCGCCAGGTCAAGACCCGGCGCATACGGGCGGCCTGCACCGGTCACGAGCGGCACTTGCACCTCCATGAAGAACGTGCCGTCGTGGCTGCCGATCCTGAGCGCCACCCCGGAGGGCTCATCCACCTCCACGCGCCGCACATCGTCGTCACCAGGACCGAGGATGTCGAAGTAGCTCAGCAGCGGAGGCTCATCGGGTTTGGGCGCCGGTGTGCCTGGGGCCAGGCGCGAGCCGACCGGCGGAATCCTTAAGCCAAACGTCTGTCCCCTCTTCCCTTTTGGATCCAGATACACCGCCAGACCCGCGCGGACGATCTCGGTGGTCACAGCCGCATTGCTTGTGGCGACGACGAAGTAGAGATGTTCGCGGTCGTTCGCCACTGCGGTGGCCACTTCCTTCGAGACATAGGTCAGGTCCGTCCAATCGACCATCACGCCGTCGATACGCAGGTCGTCAGGCCGCCAGCGGCTTTGGACCGGGTCGTCCGCGCGAAGCGGTGCTCCCGCAGCGACCAGACCACCGCACAACAGGAGCGACGCGAGGACGCGCACCGACCTTACATCCCCCCGGTCGACGGCGGCACGATACCTTTGAGACGGAGGTATGTCACCACGTTGCCGTAGTGTTCGAACGTGTGTGATGTGTTGAATGCGAGGCTGGCCATCTTCGTCTGCGGCGCGCCGAAGACGTCAACCGTCTCGGTGTGCCATGCCGGTGTCACCGCGGCCCAGACCTTGTCGCAGGCTGCGAATGTGTCAGCGAGCGCCTTCGCCAGTTCCGCTTTCGTCGTGAGTTTTTCAGCGTCCCCTGCGAGCGGCGACTTGGCGCCGGCCGGTATCGTGCAGATCATGCCTGTGGCGTTCGCGAGGTGCCCCAGGAGCTGGCCAAAGCTCCGAACCTCAGGTGTGGGCTTGAAGCTGTAGTTGGCCTCGGGCATCGCGGCCGCAGCCTTGGTGACCCAGCCTCTGACCAGCTCGTACTGCCCCTTCATCGAAAAATCCTGCCCCTGCGCCGCCGCTGGCGACGCCGAAAGAACCCCTGCGATCACAAGAACAGACCGTGTGAATTTCATCACTTCATCATAGGGACATTCAGGCGTCCGCGCCAGACCGTGTGATACCGTCGCGGGATGAAGCATGACCTGAATGAAGCGTGGCGGTTCCTGACGGCCAATCGAGGGTTCGCGGCCGTGGTTATCCTGACCCTGGGACTGGCCATCGGCGTGAACTCCACGATCTTCAGCGTGCTCAACGGCGTCCTGCTGCGCCCCCTCGACTACCCCGCCCCCGATCGCCTGGTGGTGGCGTGGGAAAGCAACCAGACACTGGCTCAGGACCGCGCGCAGGTTTCTGCCGCCACCTATCTCGACTGGCGCAATCAGACCACCACGTTCGAGAGCCTGGCCGTGTGGCGCTACAAGGGCTTCACGCTCAAGACCGACAACGATGCCGAGCGCATCACCTCGGTGGACGTCTCACCCGTCATGTTCAACGTCCTCGGCGCCACGCCCGTGCTCGGTCGTGTCTTCACGCCAGAGGAGGAACAGCCGGGCTCAGCGAAAACGGTGGTGCTCAGCCACGCGGCCTGGACACGGCGGTTCGGCCAGGACCCGTCTGTGCTCGGCCGCACGCTGAACCTCGACGACGCCAGTTACGAGATCGTCGGTGTGATGCCGCGCCAGTTCCAGTTTCCTGCGGGTGATGCGGAAGTGGAATTGTGGGCGCCGCTCACGGTGAATCCGGCGTCGGTCGCTTCGCGGCCCCATCGCACGTACAACTCGATCGGCCGGGTGAAGCCCGGGACCACGGTGGCACAGGCTCAGGCCGACATGGATCGGATTGCCGCGACGATCGCAAAAGACAACCCCGAGTCCAATGGCGGTTGGGGCGTCACGCTCGTGCCCGCGCATGAGCAGGTGGTGGGCGACATCGGCAACACCCTCTGGGTGTTGTTCGGCGCGGTCGTCCTGGTCCTTGTCATCGCCTGCGTGAATATTGCGAACCTGCTGCTGGCGCGGTCGTCCCGCACTGCCAAGGAGTTCGCCGTGCGTGCGGCGATCGGAGCGAGCCAATGGGCGCTCCTGCGTCGTTCGCTGGTGGAGAGCGGATCGCTTGCGGGCCTTGGCGGCCTGGCCGGCCTCCTCCTCGCCTGGTGGGGCATCGGTGCCCTGCGCCCACTCATCCCCGCCAACGTGCCGCGTGCCGACAACATCGGCCTCGATCTCTCGGTGCTGGCGTTCACGGCAGTCACATCGATCGTGGCCGCCTTGATCTTCGGCCTCTTCCCCGCCTGGCGCGCGATGCGCCCGCATCTGGTGGAGGTGTTCCAGGATTCGGGTCGAGGCGCCTCGACCAGCCGATCCGCGCGTCGGTTGTCAGACGCGATGGTCGCCGCCGAAGTGGCACTGGCGCTGATGCTGCTCGTGGGCGCAGGCCTGTTGATTCGCAGCTTCGTCCAACTGACCTCGGTCGACCCTGGCTACCGCACCTCGGGCATTGTCGCCGCGCACATCGTGCTGCCGGCGTCGCGTTACGGCCCGTCCGCAACGAAAAAGCAGTTTTTCGACGATTTGGTATCGCGCGTGAAAACCATGCCCGGGGTGGAGAGTGCTTCGGCGGTCTCTGCACTCCCCATGAGCCCGCTTGGCGTCCAATTCGAGCTGCCCTTCACGATTGACGGTCTGGCCGAAGCGTCACCGTCCGAGCGCCCCCGCGCGCGTTATCGCGCCGTCATGGCCGGCTACTTCCAGACGATGGGCATCGCGCTGGTGGATGGCCGGGCCTTTGACGACTTCGATGGGCGCGAGAATGGCGCAAAGGTCGCCATCATCAACGAGCTGGTCGCGAAGCGTTATTTCCAGGGTGTGAGTCCGCTCGACAAGCTGGTGCGCATCCCGATGGCTGGGGACCTGCGTATCGTCGGTGTGGTCACAGACATCAAACACGACGGTTTGGCCTCATCAGCGGAGCCCGAAGTGTTTGTGCCCTACTTCCAGTTTGCGCTGAGCGAGATGCAGGTGGTGGTGGCCACCGCGCAGCCGGCGAGTGCGGTGGCCAAGGCCATCAGAGCGCAGATGATGCAGATTGATCCCGCGCTGCCCATCGCCAAAATCACCACCATCGAAGACCGGGTGTCGGCGTCGGTGGCCCAGCCGCGATTCAACATGACCTTGCTGGCGGGTCTGGCCTTGTGCGCGGCACTGCTGGCGGCGCTGGGCGTGTATGGCGTCGTGACCTACGCCGTGGCCCGCAGGACCACTGAAATTGGCATTCGAATGGCGCTGGGCGCTGATGCCGGAGGCACGTTCCAGATGGTGGTGTTCGGCGCCGCGAAGGTGGTGCTGGTGGGCGTGGCGCTCGGCCTCACGGGCGCGGCACTCCTGGGCAAGTCCATCGAGAGCCTGCTGTTTGGCGTAGCCACACTGGACGCGCAAACCTACGTCATTGCCGGTGTGACGACACTTGCCATCGGTCTGCTGGCGGCGATGCTGCCGGCCCTGAGGGCGACGAGAATTGACCCTGTGGCTGCGCTCCGGGACTGAGTGGGGTCCTGGGGGCCTGGGGTCCTGGGGTCCGGTACGTAGCTCGGCCTGGGTCTCAAG
>CAZAZR010000063.1:0-22362 GCA_964489685.1 uncultured Solibacteraceae bacterium
TGCTGACCAGCTTGGTCATTTCGAACATGTTGACCGTCGCCTTGCCACCGAACACGACCTTCAGCTTGTCGTCCGCCTTGATCATCCGCTTGTTCTTCTGGTCCTGCAGGCCGTTCTTCTTGATGTACGACCACAGACGCTTCGTCACCTCGGTGCGCGGAATCGGCTTGTCACCCACGACCGGCGCGAGGGCCGCACCGATGCTGACCGGACGCATGAACGCCGCGTTCGCCTTGCGCGCGGTCTTCTTCTTCGCCGCCGGCTTGCTCGCCTTCTTCACGATTTTCTTCGCGACTTTCTTTGCAGCCTTCTTCTTCGCCATCTCGTCTCCTTGGAAGACGCACAACGCGTCGCGGGCTAGTTTCGCACAATTATGGTCAGTTTCAGAGGAGAAAACGCATCAGTCCCCTCTGGGGAGGCCCTGGGGCACCCTGCTATGGCTCAACAAGCGATCGCAGCGCCGCCTCACCGAGCACGCTGGGCGCGTGTTTGGCCGCTGCGAAAATCCGGTCCACTCGGTCTTCGGTCGCCTCAATGCCCCGGCGTTCGAGCCAGTACACGACGTTGGACTTGCCTGACATCGGCCCCACTTCGATGACCTGCTCGCGCCCCACGAGGCTGGCCGGCACCCCGGAATACACCGCGTCCATCAGCGCGGCGTCGTCTTTGCGAGCCGCCTTGATGACGGCGGCGGCGTGCACCCCAGTCGCCGTCCTGAAGGCATCGCGACCCACAACCGGGTAGTTGGGCGGCATCGGGACACCGCACGTCCGGGCGACCACTTCGCAGTATTCGCCCAGACGGAGGAGGCTGTCCTGGCGCTGGCCCATGAGGACCAGGTTGACCAGCAGCAGATCCATCGGCGTGTTGCCTACGCGCTCCCCGATGCCCAGTGCCGCGCCGTGCAGGCGTGTCGCGCCCGCTTCCCAGGCCGCCAGCGAGTTGATCACGGCAAGGTCGCGGTCACGGTGACCGTGCCAGTCGATGCCGACCCCACCCCCGCATGCATCGACAATGGACTGCACAAAACGGACGACAGCGGCCGCCCCGGTCGGCGTGGCGTGCCCCACCGTGTCGGCAACGCACACGCGCGAGGCCCCGGCGCGAATGGCTGCCGTATAGAGGCGCCGCAGCGACTCGGGGTCGGCGCGCGTAGTGTCTTCGGTGACGTACATCACCGACATCCCTTCCTTGACGGCAAACCCCACGGCTTCCTCGGTCAGGGCCACGAGCCGGTCCAGCGTCCAGTCCTCGGCATACAGCCGGATGGGGCTCGAGCCGATGAACGTGCAGCATTCGACTGGCAGCCCCACACGCTGTGAGATCTGCGCAATCGGGATGATATCGGCAATGACGGTCCGCGCCGCGCAGTTGGCCGCGACCTTCAGCTTGCCGCTGACGATCTCGCGCGCCAGCCGCTCGGCATCGCGCGCCACCTGCGCGCCGGCGCCAGGCAGTCCGATATCGGCGGTCTCGATGCCCAGCGAGTCGATCAGGTGCAGGATGCGGATCTTGTCATCGATGGAGGGCGTGGTCACCGATGGCGACTGCAGGCCGTCGCGCAATGTCTCGTCGTCGAGCATCACCGGCCGGTGGGTGGCGGGCAAGGCGCCCACCTGGTTCCAGTCGTAAATCAGGGGGTGCATTACTTCCTCGCACGCAGGGTCAGCAGGCCGGCGCCGACAATCACCATGGTCCACACCGAGGCGCGGAGGACGCCGCCCCGGACGGCCGCGCGCATCATGTCGCTCATGACCGGCTGGGGCCCGCGACCGAGCTCCCACGCCGCTTCGCGGACCAGATAGTCGCGCTGCGCCAACACCACCCACTGGTCAAAGGCGGTATTCCAGACGAGCACGGCCACGCACAGCCAGAGCAGCAGCAGCGCGCGGGTGCGGGTCATGCAGCATCTGCGCCGCGATACCGGATCACCATCGCCGTGATGTCATCGCCCTGCGCTGTGCCATGGGTAAACTCGCCGACGGCGGCGAAGATATGCGCCACCAGGCCTTCAGCCGTCGTGGAGGGCGACGCCTGGATGGCGGCCAGGAGCCGGTCGTCGCCAAGTTCGTCACCTTCGGCGTTCATCGCTTCAGACACACCGTCACTGAAGACGACGACGGTGTCGCCCGGCTGCAGCTTCAGGGTCTCCTGCCCATACGGAGCGAACTCGAGCAGGCCGACGACCGGCCCGCCGTCTTCAAGGCGACGCACCCCTGACGGGCCCACCACGAACGGCGGGTTGTGCCCGGCGTTGGTGTAGGTCAGTGTGCCGTCCGAGCCGAGGATGCCGAACATCAGGGTCACGAACCGCGATTCAATGCCGCGCTTGCACAGCACCTGATTGGCCACCGTGACGAGCGCGGCCGTGCCGTCCACGCCGGTGACGTGCGAGGCAAACATCCCCTGCATGAGCGCGCTCAGCAGCGCCGCAGGCGGGCCCTTGCCCGCTACGTCGCCGAGCGTGAACCCCAGGGCCTTGCCGCCGTAGTCGAGGTAGTCAAAGAAGTCGCCTCCAATCGATCGGCAGGCAATGGACGCGGCGGCGGCCTCCGCGAAGCGGAGATTCGCCAGCGGCTTCGGCATCAGCGCCTGCTGAATCTCGGCCGCGATCTTCATTTCGTGCTCCATGCGCGACTTCTCCACCTTGTCGCGGTAGAGCTGCGCGTTCTGGATGGCCGACGATGCCTCGGAGGCCATGGTCGCCAATGCCTTGCGCGTGGACGTGGACAGCAACGTGCCCTTTTCCCGGCTGTCGAGATACAGCACGCCAATGCGCCGGTCCTCAGTGTTGGCGTCGGCAGAGTCCACATACAGGACGGCGTTGAGCGGCACGCAGACGACGTTGCGAATGCCAAGCGCGACCGTGCCCTGGTGCACGTCGGCGAGCGCCCCGTCGAGCAGGTCCGCCATGACCTGGGTCTGCCCCAGACGAAACACCTCTTCTGGAATCTTCCGACTGATGCTGAACGTAGCATCGTTGAGCGTGACCTTGCCTCGTCCGCGACCGAGCTTGAACTCAAGGACATCGCCGGCGCCGGCCAGCATGATGAACGCGCGTTCGGCACCCGACACTTCCACGGCGGCATCGAGGACCAGGGTCAGCACCTCCTGCAGCACGCGGCCCGATCCGAGCGATCGGAAGTCTTCGAGCAGCGCCGTAATCTGCCGCAGGTCGTCTCGCGCGCCCGTCATCGAGCGCGACGATGCCGATGTCGCGTCACCAAAGTGGCACACCATGTCTGCGCCACCGCCACGCCCAAGCCGGATGCGGTCGCCCGACTTCAGCGGCTGAGAGGTCAACGGCTGGTCATTGACCGTCGTGCCGTATCTGGACTGCAGATCGCGGACCATCCAGACGCTGTCAATGTGCTCGATGACGATGTGTTCACGCGACACTTCACTGCCGCCCAGCCGCAGCTCGTTGTTTTCGCGGCGGCCGATGTTGAAGGGCGAACTGTCAACGACCACGGTTCGCTCGCCCTGAGCGTCGGTGACTTCCAGTCGGAGGGGTTCGAGGGGGGGCTGTCCGGTGCTCATCTCCGAAGCATCTTACCGGAACCGGAGCCGCGAATCAGCCGAACCGTGACGTACGCCGCCGCCGGCACCGCCGCCCACGCCGCCCACCGCATCCACGTGCCCTCGGGCGTCATCGGCACGAGCCAGACTCCAAGGGCGATGATCGTCACCACAGCCACCCCGATCGCCACGCGCGGTGGCGGCTGGGGCCGCGCGACGACGGCCGGATGCTCCACGGTCGGCGTCCCGCACTGGTAACAGACAATGGCCTTGTCAGCGATGGTAGCTCGGCACGATCGACACGTCACGCGAGGGTCTCTCCGGTTAGGATACTTGCCGTCCCAGTATGCTCTTTCCGCTTCGCGACGTCATTCCGTCGCGCACGACACCGCTCGTGACCTGGCTCCTGGTCGGGTTCAACGTCCTGCTGTACGTGTGGCTGCGGCTGCAGTCGGGCGGCTCAGCGGCGCAAGATGCAGTCTTCGCGAGCTGGGGTGTGATCCCGGCGGCATTTTCCTGGATCTCGGCCGTGACGTCGATGTTCCTGCACGCCGACATGCTGCACCTGGGCAGCAACATGGTCTGCCTGTGGATCTTCGGCGACAACGTGGAGGACCAGCTGGGGCACGGCCGCTTCCTGGCGTTTTACCTGCTGTGCGGAGTCGTGGCGGCGCTGGCCGAGACCCTGGCGAGTCCAGGATCGCTCTTGCCAATGGTGGGCGCCAGTGGCGCGATCGCAGGCGTCATGGGGGCATATTTCGTCATGTTCCCCAAGTCACAGGTCCTCGTCCTGCTCTTTCTCGTCGTCTACATCAACGTCATCGAAGTGCCGGCCGTGTTCTTTCTGGCGTTCTGGTTCCTGATGCAGGTGCTTGGAGGGCTGGGACGATCGGCCGAGGCCGCCTCGACCGGCGGGGTGGCCTTCTGGGCGCATGCGGCAGGCTTTCTGGCCGGGGTCGCGGGCGCACGGCTCCTGCGCCGGCGGGAACGGGCGCAGTGGGAGTGGCGGGACGGCGAACGAGACTGACGAACTTAGGAATTTAGGAACTGGGGCGTGTCAGCCCCCGCCCTTGGCCCGAATCTCAGCGCCGACCGTCGCAAGCTCGATCATGAGCTTTTCCCATGCCTGGTCGTACTCCGCGGCGGGCATTGAGGCTTTCTTGCGCTTGAGCTCGTCGATCTGGATCGTCAGCAGTTCCTGCTTCTGAAACAACATCTGCAGAGCCGGGTCGGTGGCCTTGGTTTCGGTGCCCGCGTCCAGATAGGTCATGGTCGCAAGCGTGCCGTCTTCGCCGGTGGGCGACATGGCCTCACGCCCCACACCATCGCCATTGTCTTCAAGAATCGCGCGCTCGGTGACCAGCAGGCCCTTCTGTTCGAAGTACTGCTTGACGATACGCGAGGCGAAGAAAAACGCCTCCCACATTGAGACGCGCATGTTTTTGTCCAGATCGGCCGCAGGTGCATTCAGGGCCTGCACAAACCCGTCGGCAAACACCGTGGCGTACTTCTGCGCCGGCGTGCTGGTGGACGTCATGATGATTCGCCTATCGCCAGTGAGCCCCGCCGCAAACGGAAAACTCGCACTGGAACTGTTGACAAAGACTACGCGCGACTTGATAGGCGTCAGCAGTGCCTTCCAGTCGGCGACGGTGAGGTCTGGGCCCACCAGGTTGAACTTTGCCGCGGTGCCCTCCGCCGTGCCGTGGCCGATCAGCATGACGAACAATACGTCGGCCGGCTGCAACGTCGTCGCGAGGCGATCGAAGGTGCTGCGCACATTCTCGGCGGTCGCGCGCTGTTCCCCCTCGCCGGCCTGCTCGGCCATCACCGTCAGTTGCGTGGCGTCCATCTTGAACTTCTCGCGGAAGGTCGTGGCCAGCTGATCGAGCCAACCGCGGTGTTGTTTCGCGAATGTCGGTTCGCCCGAGGCGCCCTGGATGAGCACCGCATGGCGGGCAGACTGCGCCGCAGCGAGGCCGGGCCACAGCGCGAGAACACAGAGTCCGACGAGGGCACGTTTCATGAGTGGCTCACTGGCGCCGAATGGCGGCGAGTAGAAGGTCCTGCGCGCGGGCAAACGTCGGGGCCTGTTCGAGCGCCTTGAGCGCCTCGGCCTTGGCCTCGGCATTCCTGTCGAGCCCGAGATACGCCTCGGCCAGATCGGCATGCGCCTCGGCGCGATTGGTCGGTCCAAGCGCCAGCACGGCCTGCAGTTCCGCCAACGCGACCGCGTAGTCCTTCCTGGCAAGCGCCCGGCGTCCCAACTGCACGTGCGCGTCCACGTCGTACGGGTCCACATCGGCCACCACGCGAAGCGCGAAGTCTTCGTTCGCGGTATCCCCCGCCTCACGAGCCATGCCGGCCAGTTTCCGAGCGGCCGTCAGGTTGTCGTGATCCCAGGTGAGGAGTTCGCGCCACTGCTGGCGTGCCCTGGCCGCGTCGCCCTGCTTCTCAAACAGCTCTGCCAGCAGCACTCGCGGATTGTCTTTTTCGGTGGCCATGGGCGCCAGGCCGATCGCCCGCTCCAGGGCGGCCACAGCCCCGGCGACATCACCCTCGTCGAGCAGCGCCTGACCAAGCGACCACTGCGCCAGATAGCTGCCCGGCACCTTCGCAGCCAGGGCCTTGTGCCCCTCTAGGGTCATCGGCTTGCCGCGCTCAGCGGGGGGACGCGGCTCGGCCAGTGCCCGGGCCAACGCACCGTACTCCGTCTCCACAAACGCGTTGAACGCCGCCTCAACTTCGTCAACCGTCTTCGCGAATGCCTTGGCAAAGGCCGCTGCGTCCTTCGCGCCTGCCGCATACGCCGCCAGCAACCGCCGCAACCCATCGTCGCCGTGCGTGGCCACCAGATGCTCGGTGAGCAGTGACGCCTCGAAGTATGCGAGGGAGATGTCGCGAGGCCGCTGGAACGCGTTCGGCAGACCTTTGACACCAAACGTCCGATTGGCGGCCAGCGCGCGCGCGTACTGCATTGTCAGTTCCCGCCCCCACGCCTTGTTGTAGCGGTGTTCCTCGAACACCGAGATCCCTTCCGTGAGCCACCGGGGCACGCGATAGTTCGACGCCTGCAGCGAGAAGACGTGGGCAATCTCATGCCACAAGGTGGCCTGCCAGCTGAACGTCCCGGGGTCCCTCGCTTTGGGCGAATCCATGGTGATGACGCGACCGAAACACGCGCCCAGCGCGAACTCGATCCCTCCGTACCCCTGCGTCCGCACCGCAAAGTCGTCGTGCTTGGAGAACACTTCCACGAGAATCGGCCCCTTCGGCGTGAAACCGTAGCGGGTGGCGAACGTCTTGTAGGCGAGGTCGGCCAGTGGTACCGCGTAGGTCTTGAGAATGGCCGCTTCGTCCTTGGCGAACTTGAAGATGAAATCGCCGGAAGGCACGCTTTCAAAACCATCCACCAGATCGAGCGACAACAGCAGGTTGTACGTCGCGCCGTTGAACGGGTCCATCTTGAAGGCCGTTTCCAGGGCCTGACGCGCAGCGGGCTCGTCGCCGGCACGCATCAGGTAGGTGCCCAGTTTCGCAAACCCTTCCGGGTCCTCGGCATCCACAGTCGTCGCACGCCGGGCGAATGTCACGGCGTCATCAAATCGGTAGAGGCGTTCCGCCTGCTCGCCCATGATGCGATACCCGCGCCCGAACAGCGGATTCACGGTCAGCGCACGAGCCAGGGCGGTGTCGACATCCGCCGCGCGCCCCTCGGCGTAGGCCAGCGCCGCGCGATACGCAAACTCTTCGGCCGTGCCCGGCCGCGCAGCCGCCACACGATCAAGCGCCTCGGCGACGGCAGTCTTGTCTTCCTCGTTCAGCTCGTGCTCGGCCGTGAGCAACCAGACATCCGGATGCGCCGGCGCAAGTTTGCGTGCGGTCTCCATCGCGGCCGTGACTTCGCCCGGATCCACATCCACCAGATCGGGAATCGTCCGAGCCAGGCCAAGGTAACCGGCAATCCAACCCGGATCGGCTTCAAGCGCTGCGCGATAGCTCCGCAGGGCGTCGGCATTCTGGTGCTTTTCGAGGAACATGTCGCCCCACGAGGCTTCCATGTCGGCCTGTTGGAGCGGCAACGTCCCGATGCGCTGGTAGATGGTGTTGGCCAGCCGGAAATCGCCGGTCGCCTGGGCGGCCCGCGCCATGCGGAATGAATTCTCCGGCGTCATGTCGTACGACTGCTGCAGCAGCTTGCTCAGGCGGGCGCGACCTTCGTCACGTTTTCCTTGCCGGATGTCGATCAGTCCAAGCTCCAGCAACGCATCGCCCATGTCGCCCGCGTCGACGAGCGGCGTGAGGCGGGTGCGGGCCGCCGCATCCTTGCCCTCGAACACGTCGATGAGTGCCAGGGCAACGGCCTTCGCGTCAGCCGGCGCGGTCACGGTTGTGGCAATGGCGCGCGCACGGTCGAGACTGCCGCGTCCCAACGCCCGGCGCACGTGGCGCACCATCGTCTCGGCGTTTGGCGCTTCTTCCTGTGCGACCTGCGACCACGGCGCGGCTATGGGTCCGGACGCCAGACACAGGATCGCGATACCGGCAAGCAGGAACACGCGCTTGGACATACGCGCTCAATTTATCACTTCGCGCCCGGTCAGAACGCTCGGGGATTGCGGAGCGCTCGTGTCTCCACCTGCAGGCGCGCCCGCAGCGCGATTCCGAACATCACGGTCATCACCGGCCCGCTGATCCAGGCCGACATCAACAGCGCCATCCCGGCCAATTCGCCAAAGACCGCGATGTAGTTGGGATGGTCCACATAGCGATACGGCCCGGTCCTCACCAGCGGCACGTCGGGCAGCACCAGCACCTTGAAGGTCCAGCGATCACCCAGGTGCGCGATGGCCCAGTACTTCAGCGCCTTGCTGGCGACGAGCAACAGGAGTCCCGCGACCCACCATGAGGGCGCGGTGGGATCAAACCGCGCTGCGGCCGCGTGGCTGGCTCGCCAGAGGCCTTCGCCCCCCATCAGCAGAAACGCGGCCGGGTAGGTCACCGACAGCCAGAGGTAGACGTCACCCTTGGGTTCAATCGCCCCTCGCGCGCGAAGCCTGGCCTCGTGGCGCATCGACACACGAGTCTCAGCGAGGAGCACACCGATGACCACCGCCACCGCAAACGCGACTGCCGACATCGTCATGCGGCATCTCCGGCGTACCACACCAATCGTTCCACCACCGCCGGCGCCACACGGGCACCGGCTCCCACCACGTCGATCGCCGCCGCTGAACTGACCAACCTGCGCATCCACCGATTAAACCGCAGCTTCGATCCCAATGCGGCAGCACGCGTCGTGGTCAGCTGACCTGCGGCTCTGGCGAGGTTCCCTGAAGCCAGCGCCTCAATGGCGGCTTCTGCAGCGAGCACCGCTCCCCGAATCGCGATGTGCATCCCATCACCCGTCATGGGATCGACGAACCCCGCCGCGTCGCCGGCCAGCAGCAAGCCCGGCAGCCCCGCCACGTCGCAGTCAACGGCCAGCGGGCCCAGGACGTGCGGCTGACCAGCCGGTCGCCATGCGCGCGTGCGCTCTCCCAGTTGCGGGTCAGAAGACAGCACTCGTCGGATCACGTCTTCCGGTGTGCGACCGACCGGCTTCCGGCCGGTGACGACGCAGATGTTGGTGAGGCCGTTGCCGAGTGGCGCCAGCCCGACGTAGTGTCCCGAGCGCACGTGCATCTCCCCCATCGAGGACACGCCGTCCACATCGGTCGCATACACACCAAACGCCCATCGCCTGGGGCGACGCGGATGCCGGCTCAGCTGGGCCGCTCGCGCCAGCACCGAGCGGCGCCCATCGGCGGCAATGGTGATCATCGCGGGCAACCGCAGCGTCTGGCCGTTGTCCCGGCGTAGCGACACGCCGGCCACGGTGCCAGTCCGTCCGGCTTCGGCACGCCACAACGGGCCGAGCACGCGCGCGCCACACTCGAGATTCGCCCCGGCGTCGACCGCTGCCTGCGCCAGCCACTGGTCGAAGCGCACACGTGGCACGGCCAGCGCCACTTGCCCGTCAGGATAGGCACCGCGCACGGACACTCGGGGGGTGGTCACCAGCATGCCCGTCAGGCGCTCGGCCGTCGCCAGCGGCCCGCCAGACAGGCCGAGGTCTCCAAGCCGGCGGACGGCACCGGGATTGACCGTGTCACCGCACAATTTCGCGCGAGGCAGCGTGTCGCGTTCGAGCATCCAGACACGCACACCGGCTCGTGCCAGCACGAGGGCGGCCACGCTGCCTGCCGGTCCTGCCCCGACCACAAGCACATCGATCATCGCGGCGTCATCCGCGGCGAAGAACCAGTGCGCTGTTCTTGGATCCGAATCCAAGGCAATTGCACAACGCAACCTCGACATCCACGTGGCGCGCGATATTTGGAATCACGTCAAGGTCGCAGTCCGGGTCAGGGGTCGTCTGGTTGATCGTGGGTGGCAACACACCGCGCGACAACGCCAGCGCCGTACTCACGACACCGGCCGCGCCACTGGCACCTTGCGGATGCCCAATCATCGACTTGATCGAGGACCCGGGCACAGCCTCGGCCACCTCGCCGAGTACGCGACGCACGCACCGCATCTCAACCGCGTCATTGAGTCGCGTGGACGTGCCGTGGTAGCTGACGTACCCGATGTCGTCTGGCGCCACAGTCGCCCGGGTCAGGGCGAGTTTCATGGCGCGGACGATTTCGGTCCCGTCCGGGTCCATCTGCACGCGATGATAAGCATCACACGTGGAGCCATACCCTTCAATGGTGGCGTACACCCGTGCGCCCCGCGCCAGCGCACGATCGAGCCGTTCAAGTGTCAACATCCAGGCGCCCTCACCCAGCACAAACCCATCCCGGCCGCCATCAAACGGCCTGGAGGCTTCGGCCGGCCGGTCGTTGAACGCCACCGACATGACCCGCATGCGTGAGAACCCGGCCATCATCCCGGCCGTCACGCACGCATCGGCCCCACCGGTGACGAGCACGTCGGCGTCGCCACTGCGAATGAGGCTGGCCGCATAGCCCATCGCATCGGTGGAACTCGTACATCCGGTGGACACCACATGGCTGATGCCCCGAAGGCCAAGCGCAATGGAGATTTCACTGGAGACCATGCCGACGGTCGAGACCGGCACCGCGTACGGAGACAGACGATGCAGGTGACCGCCGAAGTAGTCTGCGTAATTGCGCTCAGCGACATCGATCCCGCCGGCGCCGCTGCCAATGATCACGCCGGCGTCCGACAACGCCCCGCTCAGGCCGGCGTCCTCGATCGCTTCACGTGCGGCTAACACCGCGATGCGAGAGACCTTGGCATATCGGCGTTCATCGCCCCGCGCTTCGAGCGGCGCCAACGCCAGCGCCGCCGCGACCGCATCATCAGGCACCACCGCCGCGACCCGGCACGACAGAGACGATGCGTCGAAGTGGCTGATGGCGCGTGTCGCGCTGCGGCCTTCGGTGACGGCGTCCCAGAACTGCTCGCGCCCCACACCAAACGGCGACACCACACCAATACCGGTGATGGCCACACGAGGCAACGGATCGGACATGTGCCTATAGTATGGTGCCGTTGTGACTCCCCCATTGCGCGCCGGCCTGGCCGGCCGTTGTTTTGCCCTGGCCGGCGGACTGGTCTTTGCGGCATCGCTCGGGTACTTTCTGCTCGCTTACTGGCAATGGGGCCTCCTCGCCGGGGTCTGGACACGCGATGCCTGGGGCGCCGTCGCCACCAACTTCCTGCTGTTTACGCTCTTCGCGTTGCACCACTCGGTGTTTGCACGAACCGGCATCAAGGCGGCCATCAGCACACGAGTCTCTGCGCCACTTGAGCGGTCGACTTATGTCTGGCTCGCGTCATTGCTTTTTCTATTCACACTCTGGGCCTGGGCGCCGGTGCCCGGCCTCACCTGGCACGTGGCAGGCGCGGGCGCGTGGCTCCTGTATCTGGGCTGGCTCGCGGGGCTTTTATTGACAGCCGTCGCGTCATCCGCGCTCGACCCACTTGATCTCGCCGGCATCCGGCAGGCCTTTGGTCATGCCGCGCCAGATGCCGTCGCGCTGAGCACCACCGGCGCCTACGGGCTCGTCCGGCACCCGATCTACCTGGGGTGGGTACTGCTCGTCTGGAGTGTGCCCGTGATGACCGGCACCCGGCTCGTCTTCGCGGCCATCAGCACGCTCTACCTGGTTGTGGCGATTCCGCTCGAAGAGCGACAGATGCGCCGAACCCTTGGCCCGGCCTACGATACCTACGCCCGCATCGTCCGCTGGCGCATGCTCCCGGGCGTGTACTAGTCGTCGAGGAAGATCATCGACTGGTGCGACGGGATTTCAAAGCGGCGGCGGCACTTCGTGCAGTTCACGGTGTCATCCACACGATACAGGTGATCGCGCAGTTTCTCGAACAGCGCCCGGTCCCGTTGGTCTCCCCCGCCCGGCATCCGTTCCTTTTTCTCTCGCAGCAACCACTTGATTTGATAGTCGTCGCGATTCCCGCATTGCGGGCACCGGAGCGACATCGCCTTCATCTCGGGTATTTCAGTGAAACAGTCCCGTTCATTCAGCGCCATGCGCGTCATTGTACGACTTTCGTAGACTTAGGAGCATGCCGCGTCGTCCCGCCGTTGTCTTCTACGTGTCCGGTCATGGTTTCGGCCACGCCTCGCGCGAAATCGAGGTCATCAACACCCTGGGCGCCCTGCGCCCCGACCTGGCCATCGTCATTCGCACCGCCGTCGCCCCTTCGCTGCTGACGCGCACGCTTCGTGTGCCGGTGACGCGCCTCGACGGCCCCTGTGACACCGGCGTCGTCCAGCGCGACAGCGTCACGCATGACGATGAGGCGACGATGCGAGAGGCGGTGACGTTTTACCAGACCATGCGTGCGCGGACGGAGGCTGAGAGTGAGCGGCTGGCGGCGTTTGACGTACGAGTGGTTGTCGGCGACATCCCGCCGCTGGCCTTCGACGTAGCCGCGCAACTTGGTGTGCCATCGATCGCGATTGGCAACTTCACCTGGGATTGGATCTACGAGTGGTATCCGAACGCGCTGCGGGAGGCGCCACACCTGATCGAAGACATCCGGCGCTGTTATCGCCGGGCGACGCGCGCGCTCGAACTGCCGCTGTCGGGTGGCTTTGAGGTCTTTTCCTCGGTGACGCCTCTCCCGTTTATCGCGCGGCACTCGACGCGCCCGCCGACCGAGACACGTCGCAGACTCGGGATCGCGCCTGAACGACGCCTGGCGCTCCTGTCATTCGGCGGGTATGGCCTGCAGCGACTGGAGTTGTCACGCCTGGACTGCCTGACCGACTGGACGGTCATGCTGACCGACCGGATCACCGAGCCGGGCGGACAGTCGGACCACGTGCGCTTCCTCTCCGAAGAGTCTTTCAGCGGTGATCTCCGCTATGAGGATCTGGTAGCGGCGGCGGATGTGGTGGTGACCAAGCCGGGCTACGGCATCATCAGCGAGTGCGTGGCCCATGGCATCGCGATGCTCTACACATCGCGCGGGCATTTCCGCGAATACGATCGACTGGTCGAGGAGATGCCGTCACTCCTGCGGTGCCGGTTCATCAGCCAGGACGACCTGTTCGCGGGCCGATGGAACGACGCGCTGACCACGCTGATGGAGCAGCCGCCTGCGCCTCGATCGGTGGGCACCGACGGCGCGAGCCACGCTGCGGCAGTTATTCAGAGTGTGGTGGACACGTATAGTGGGCGAGGGTCCAGATCCTCGGACGATTGACCTTCTCGGTCCAATCGGGCACCAGCGCGGCGCGCGCAAAGAGCGCCGTCATGTCGACGTCAGCCTTGAACCCGATGCGCACCGTGAACGGCGACATCCACTGCTCCACACGCGAGAGCAAGGGACTGGCGCTGCGAAAGTGATTGAGCACGATCAGTCGCCCGCCTGGGCGGCAGACGCGCTGCATCTCGGCGAGCACCTTCACCGGATCGGGCACTACCGAAATCACGTACGGTGCATACACGATGTCGAAACTCCCATCCGGGAACCGCAGGTCGGCCGCATCCATCTGGAAGAGCCGGGGCCGCAGACCTTCGCGGGCCACACGGGCCTCTGCGCGATCGAGCATTTCGGAGGAGTAATCAATTCCGGTGACGTCTGTGCCGGCCTGATACAGCGACAGATTGAGTCCCGTACCGACCCCCACCTCAAGAATCCGCTGGCCGGCGGTCTCACCCATGACAGCCACAGCGCGGCGCCGGCCGCCCTGAAGCACGGGGCCGAAGGCGAGGTCGTAGATCGCGGACAGGTTGGCGTAGACGCGCGCCATCACGTCGTTCTCCACTTCGGCGACCGAGAGGTCCTGCGGCGATTTCCCAGCACTCATCGGTGGCGCCATGTGAGGACAAATGCCGGCGGAATATTGCGCCACACCATGCGGCGCTCGGGGGGCGAGCCCATGCGTTCGGTCAAGGCCCGGCGAAACGACTTCGCCAGCGGCGTCGGATAACCACTGAGGTACTGGAACGTCGTGAAGGTCCCACCGGGACGCAACGACGCCGCCACGGCATCCAGGATCGACGTCGTGACCTCGCCCGGCAAACTGGCGAAGGGCAACCCCGAGATGATGTGGTCGGCCGGAAACATGCCGCGCGCCTGCAGCAACGACGGCAAGTCGGCCGCCGACGCGCAGACGGCCTCGATTCGCGGAAACCGTCGAGCGATGGCCGCCACGAACGCCGGCTCGATATCGATCGCCAGCGCATGCGCGTCTGGTCCCAACCGCGCGGAAATGGCGCGCGTGACCACGCCCGTCCCTGGGCCGAGTTCCACGACGGTTGTCGGGCCGGCCAGGTCGAGTCCGCGAACCATCGCGGCCGCAAGCGCGCGGGAACTGGGCGCCACGGCGCCCACCGTCCTCGGGCTCCGGACGAACCGGCCCAGCATCAGCAGGTGCGCGTTCATGGCTCGGGCACTATACCTTGAATGGTTGCGGAGACGGCCATCGCGGAAAGCAGGCGTTCCCCGGCGTCGGGGCTGCCGTGCAGGGTGCTGATGCGCAGGCCCTCCACGCGATCCCTGAGCGCGCGCGCGATGCGCAGGCTGCATTCGTGTCCGGTCGCCGCGGGTTCCAACGACAGACGCATCTGGTCCAGCAAGGCGTCGGGAAGGCGGACGCCCACCACTTCACTGGCATGGAACTCGGCCTGCCGCAGGCTCTCGAGGGCCACGACACCGGCAATGATCGGCACTCCGGCGGCGCGGAGTCTGGGCAGCACCGCGTCAAACGCCTCGAGGTCGAAAATCGGTGGCGTCAGCAGGTACTCGGCGCCGGCCTCGATCTTGAAATCCAGGCGCCGCCATTCGGCGTCCAGGTCTGGCGAAAACGGATTGACCGCCGCGCCGATGTAGAACTCGGTTGGGGCGCCAAGCGACTGGCCGCCGATGTCCAGGCCCCGATTGAGCCGTGACGCCATGTTCAGCAAACCGATCGCATCCACATCGAAGACGGACGTGGCATCGGCGTAAGCGGTCTGCGGCACCGGATCACCGGTCGTGAGCAAGACGTTGCGCACCCCCATGGCGTGCGCGCCCAGCAGGTCGGATTGCAGGCCCATGAGGTTGCGGTCGCGGCAGGAGACATGCAGCACCGGCTCGACGCCGCCCTGCTGTTTCAGCATCAGGGCCAGCGCCAGCGCGCTCACGCGCGCGCCATTGCGCGGGTAGTCGGGGACGCTGACGGCGCACACACCCGCCGACTGCTGTCGCCGGACGCCGGCCACCACCGCGTCAAGATCCAGGCCGCGCGGTGCCGACGCTTCGCCAAGCCACGCGAACTGGCCGGCCCCGAGCACCTTGCCCAATGTGGACCGTAGCGCGCGGGGCACCGGAGTCATCACGGCCACCGGCCCAGCGTCGGCCGTCACGGGTGTGCGCCGGGACGCGGGCGCCGAGGCGCGCACGCTGACCGCAATCTGCCGGATGTGATCCGGCGTGGTGCCGCAGCAGCCGCCCACCAGCCGCACGCCGGCGCCGACGAAACGCTTCGCGTAGCTCGCCATGTATTCGGGCGAACACAGGTAAAGGTTCCGGCCGTCAACGTCACGGGGACGGCCGGCATTGGGCTGTGCCGACAAACGGCGCGAGGTCAGACGCCCAATGCGCTCAATCGTCTCGAGCATGGCGGCAGGCCCGACGCTGCAGTTGATACCGATGACATCCGCACCGGCGTGTTCCAGGGCAGGGGTAAACGTCTCGGGCGGGGTGCCGTCGAGGGTATTGCCGTCATCTTCGGTGGTCATCTGCGCGACGATCGGCAGTGGGCTCACCCGACGCACACCGCGAATCGCCGCCACCAGTTCGTTCACATCCCTGAAGGTCTCAAGAATAAAGAGATCAACGCCGCCCTCGGCGAGCCCGAGGGCCTGTTCGCGAAACGCCGCTTCCGCCTCATCCACGCCAGTGCGGCCCCACGGCTCGATGCGGACGCCCAGCGGACCGATGGCCCCGGCGACGAACACACTGTCGCCCGCCGCACGCCGCGCGAGCCTGGCGCCGGCGACATTGATGGCGTGGGTCTGGTCAGCCAGCCCGAACGTGCCGAGTCTGATGCGATTGGCGCCGAAGGTGTTGGTCTCAAGCACGTCGGCGCCGGCATGCACATATTCAGCATGCACCTCGGTGACCAGCCCCGGCTGCGTGAGATTCAGTTCATCAAAGCAGCGATTGAGAAAGACGCCCTTGGCGTACAGCAACGTACCCATCGCGCCGTCACACACCAGCACGCGCTCCGACAGCGCCTCGAGAAAGGGACCGCGCCCCTCGTGGGCCACAGGCGTGCCTTCCACTTCAGCGGACCGGCGCGTCGGCGTCTGGCACCAGGAGTTCCTGCTTATCCCAGATGAAATCCTTGTTGCTGTAGACGGCGAGCTCGTAGTCCTTGCCCATGAAGATGGCCGACACCGGGCACGCTTCTTCGCAGTAGCCGCAGAAGATGCAACGCGCTTTGTGGATCTGATAGATCTCGGCGTAGCGCGGGCCGGCCTTGACCGTGCCGTCGTTCTCCCCCGCTTCCAGGTAGATCGCATCGGCCGGGCACGCCACGGCACACAACCCACACGCCACACACTTCTCAAGGCCGTCTTCGTCCCGCATCAGCACCTGCTTGCCCCGATACCGCGGGAAGACCGGGACCTTCTGGTCCGGGTAATTCACCGTGTTCGGCTTCTTGAACATGTGCCGGAACGTGTTTGCAAATCCTTTGATAAACGGCCCAATCATGGCCTTGATGATACCAAAGGAGACCCGCCGGTGCCGTCAGTTGTGTCAAACTCACGTCTGGGCACGTCTAAGCCATCAGCAAAGGAGATAGTGCCTTGGAACATTCAGAACACGAGCCCGTCATTCTCGAGGCGCCCACGCCGCCAGCATCGCCCGAATGGCCCCGCCAGGTCGATCCCGAGTCCGATGAGGCGTGGGAGTTCCTTGGAATGCCGCGGCCGCCGCTCGAGGTGCCGCGTCCGGCTGACACACCGAGGCAAGGCCTCCAGTCGCGCCAGGTCCGCCGCTCGGCCGTGCTCTCACAGGTCCGCGAGGAGGTCTTTGCCTGGGTGAAGACCCTGACGTCGGCCGCGGTCTACGCGACGTTGATCGTGACGTTTGGATTCCAGGTCGCACGAGTTGAGGGTATGAGCATGGCGCCCACGCTGCAGGACCAGGACCGGCTCATTGTCAATAAACTCGCCTACCTCCTTGACGCGCCCAAAGTGGGCGATGTCGTGATGCTCATCTACCCGAAGAGCCCCGACAAGTCCTTCGTCAAGCGCGTGGTCGCCGAGCCGCTCGATACCGTGCGCATGGTCGAGGGCAAGGTCTACGTGAACGACCAGGTGCTGCCCGACGATTTTATTCCCGAGGAATACCGGTCAACCGACGACCTGGCATCCGAGGTTGTGCCCGAGGGGTATTATTTTGTGATGGGCGACCATCGCAACAACAGCTCCGACAGCCGGCACTGGGGCTTTGTGCCGAAGAAATACATCCTCGGCCGCGTGCAATTGCGCTGGTGGCCGTTCAACCACGCGCGCGTCTTCTGACTGCGTCGCTCCCGCTGCGGCCGCCCGATTTTGCCGTGACGCGAATCGCGCCGATCTCCATCGTGCGGTCGATGGCCTTCAGCATGTCGTACACCGTCAGCGCGGCCACGCTCACTGCCGTCAGCGCTTCCATCTCCACACCTGTCGGCCCGGTCGTACGCACCGTTGCACTGATGGCATACCCCCAGCGGCGCGCGGTCAGCACCACATCCACTGCGGTCACGGCCAGCGGGTGGCACAACGGGATCAGGTCGGCCGTCCGTTTGGCGGCCATGATGCCCGCTAGCCGCGCCGTCTGCAGCGGGTCGCCCTTCTTGACCGCTCCATCGCGAATGGCCCGCACGGCCCCGGCGCTCATCCGGATTTCGCCGACGGCCGTGGCCTCGCGCATCGTTTCAGCCTTGGCCGTCACGTCAACCATGCGCACCTGGCCCTTCGCGTCCACATGCGTCAGGCTCCGGCGGTCAGTCCTGGTCTTCATCGGACTCCCCTCTCGCGAGGAAAAACGACAGACTCTCGAGCGAGACGGTCAAGTCCACGTTCTTGAGCTTCACCCCGGGAGGCACCTTCAGAGAGCCCGGGGAAAAGTTCAGCACCGCCCGAATGCCCGACGCCACCGACACGTTAATCACGTCCTGGGCAGCCGACGCCGGCACGGCGAGCACGACGATGCCGATGTTCTCGCGCTTGACCACCTTGCGAAACTCCACCATGTCAAGAATGCGAACGCCGCCGCGTGACTTGCGCCCCACCTTGCTGCGATCGGTATCGAACAGCGCAGCAATTTCGAATCCCTCCTGGTGAAACCCCGGATAGTCGGCAAGCGCCAGGCCCAGATTGCCGGCGCCCACAACCGCCACGCGCACGCCACGATCAAGACCCAGAATCACGCGCAGATGCCGCTTGAGTTCGCGGACGTGGTACCCCACGCCGCGCACGCCGAACTCTCCGAAGTAGGCCAGGTCCTTGCGAATCTGCGCGGCGTTGAGATGAAACTGCTCCGCCATCGTTCGCGACGACACCGCCTTGACGCCCGCCACGTCGAGCGTGTTCAGGCAACGCAGATAGACCGACAGCCGGCTCGCGGTCAGTTCCGATACCTGATCGCCGCCCTTCGCCATCTTGTCGCGGCGACCGCCCGACGTGGGTCTCCCCTTGTTCTGTGCCGTCACAAGGGGACGATTCTAGCGCGGATCGGCGGGGTGCACTAACATCGGAACATGCGCTTCCGAGTGTCTCTCACGGTGGCCACCGGCCTGCTGGCCCTCGCACCCATTGCCGTGAACAGCCAATCGATGTATCGAATGGCGACGACACTTGCCGCCGTCACCCGACACCCGGCGTTTTATCACGACAAGACCGTGGCCCTCGTCGGCACACCCGTGGAACTGGTGGAAGGCGCGCTCACAGGTCTGCCGCTCGAAGCCCCACGCCAGTTCGTGATTGCGCCCAAGAGCGGGCGCGTCCCCTTGCGCGCGCTGGAACTGCGCGGCCGTCTGCTCGACATCGGACGCTTTGCCTCAGACGACTCCAGGCTGGGCCCTCTCGATCTGCTGAAACTCATCACGCTGGCCTCCGGCGATCGGTGGCCCGCCCGCGAGCGTCTGCTGATCCTGCACGGAACCACGTGGATTGATCGCGATCCCGTGGTGGCGCCCACCATGCGAAACCTTGCGCTGCAGCCCGAACGACTGGCCGGACAAACGGTCCGCGTACGAGGCCGCTTTCGTGGCCGGAACCTGTTCGGTGACCTGCCGGCCTGGCCCCGTCAGAGCGAATGGGACTTTGTGCTGCAAACGGCCGACGCGGCGGTCTGGGTGGTCGGCAAACGGCCCCGCGGCGATGGCTTCGACCTCACGACCACCACCCGCACCCACACTGGCCGCTGGCTCGAAGTCACGGGCCGCGTGACGATCGTTGATGACCTGCCGCTCCTTGTGGCCGACCGCCTTCGGGCCGCTGAACCCGAAGCCGAGCCTGAACCCGTTGAGGATCCGCCGACGGTGCTGCCAGCCCCGGAAGTGATCTTCTCGGCGCCCGCGCAGGATGAAGCGGGCATTGCGCGGGATGTGCTCGTTCGCCTGCAGTTCTCTCGACCGATCCGGCCAGGCACGCTCCAGCCGAACATCCGGATCCGCTACGCCGAGGGAGTCACCGAGACCGTGCCGGTGTGGACCGCCACCTACCGGCCGGGCCCGATGGCCGTTGAGATTCGGTTCGCGGCCCCCCTGGCGGGCGGGGTCGGAGTGATCGTGGAACTGGGCGCTGGTGTTCAGGCGCCTGATGGCGTGAGCCTGACGCCGATGACGTTGCGGTTTACGACATCAACCGCGCTGCGGTAAACGGCTGGCAATCGCGGCCCGCACGTCGGCCACGACCGACGCCCGATCCGCAAATTCAAGCCCGGCCGTCTGCACCGGGGGTGCAAACTCCACCTGCAGCGTGGCCGGGCGAATGACCATACTGCCTCGTCGCATGGCGCCGCTGGCTCCTGAGACCGCCACGGGCACGATCGGCACCTGCGCCTGAATGGCCATGATGAACCCACCCTTCTTGAACGGCAGCAGTTCCCCGTTGCGGCTCCGGGTCCCCTCGGGAAACACCACGAACGACCGTCCGGCCGACAGCGCCTTGGACGCTTCGTTCACCGCTGGCAAGCTCTGTCCGCGGTTGGCACGCTCAAGAGGCACGAATTTTGCCGCGTCGAATGCCCATACCAGAATGGGCACCTTGCGCAGTTCGGCCTTGTAGACCACGGCGACATTCGGAAAGAGGGACCCCAGCGCAAAGAAGACGGCCGGCGGTTCGAGGTTGCTGCTGTGATTGGCCGCGTACACCGCAGCTCGGCCAACTTGAATGTGCTCTGCGCCCAGGACCTTGACCCGAATGCCGCACAGGGCAAACGCGAAGCGCACCCCGAAACCGCCGACGCGATACAGCACCCGGGGATCGCGCGACACCATCGTCCACAGGAGCGTGGGAAGGCCGGCGATCAGCAGATACGCCGACAGGCCCGCAAAGGTCGCAAGCGTGCGAACCGCAGCGACCACCCTGCCTCTACGACGCGCGAGCCGCGCGACGCGGAGCCGCAGCGGCCACGGCCGGCGCGGCCGCCGCCGTCTTGGCCCGAGTGGCCTTGGCGGCCACCGACCTGGCGGTGTTACGGGCCTTGGTGGTGAAGCAGCGCTCAAGCGCCTGCTCGACCCGCTCGTCGATGACGACGACCTTTTCGCCCATGACTTCAGAAATCTCGGACACCACCAGGAACTTGGCCCGGTCCAGCATCCGCTTTTCGCGGAACGACAGGCTCTTGGACCGCGCGAGGTGGCTCAGGCTCTTGAGGACCTCCACCACGTCGTAGATGGAGCCGGTCCGCATCCGGTCGGAGTTGTCCTTGAACCGGCCCTTCCAGTTCTGGTGGCTCTCGATCTTGCCGTCACCCAGCAGGGAAAACAGCCGATCGGTCTCATCGTCGGTAATCGCCCGCCGCAGGCCAACGCCATCGACGTTGTCAACCGGGACGAACACAGTGGTTTCATTGGCCATACGCAGCTGGTAGAAGCCGCAGGTGGTGCCCATGATGGTCTTGGTTTCAATGCGCTCGACGATGCCGAGCCCGTGATTTGGGTAGATGACCTTGTCGCCGATCTCGAATGCCACGAGTCCCCCGGTTTTTATTGACTGCGGACGCGCAGGCTGGCTGACGCGTTGCCTGGATGAACCGTCATTATACCCCAGACGGCCCAATCCGGCAACGGCGGCGACGATAAATTACTGCGTGACAATGAGTTAGCTACTGACCCCCGATTTTGCCGACGTGCCCCTTCCCGGTGCGGGCGCCCAGGTTGTCGCGTACAAGCGGCTGTTCACGATTGGCCACGTTGAAACCGGCTTCGTAGACCATCTGGGTGATGCGCTGCATCTTCGGAAAGATGATCTTCTCGACCGAGTCCGACGGCTGGTGATAGTCGGGATGGGTCCCGGTGAAAAAGAACGCGATCGGAATGCCCTTGGCGGCGTAGCTGTAATGGTCAGAGCGGGTATAGAAGCTGTTCGGGTCGCGCGGGTCGTTGTATTCGTAGTTGAGCTGCAGGGGCTCGCGGGTGCCGAGGTTGGCATCCACCACCATGTTGTGCAGTTCGGTCGAAATGCGGTCGGCCCCGATCACGTAGACCGTGCTGGCCTCACCCGGCAGGTTGTCGCGGTTGCGGCCAATCATGTCGATATTGAACTGGGCCTGGACGGTGTCGATCGGCACCACCGGAAAGTCGGCCATATACCGCGAGCCCTGAAGGCCTGATTCCTCGCCCGAATGCCACACAAACAGCACTGATCGCTTTGGTTTGGGCCCGGTGGCAAACGCCTTGGCGATGGCCATCAGTCCCGTCGATCCCGACCCGTCATCGTCGGCCCCGTTGTTGATGAGGTCGGGCACGGTTCCAGGGGCTGGTGCGCCTCGGCCGCCCGCGGCCGGCGCCGCGGTGCGGTATCCGGTGTGATCGAGGTGTGAGCCGAACATGACGTAGGTCTTCTTGAGCACCGGATCTGAGCCTTCCACCAGGCCCACCACGTTCTTGGTGAGCTGGGTGGAAATGACTTCGTAGGTGTTGTTCATGTTCACGGTGATCTTCACGCCGGGCAGCGAAAACGTCGGCAGGATGTCGCCGGTGTCTGACGCGGCCTTCAGCGCCGCAAAATTTGTGGGCGCCGACGCAAAGATGGCCTCGAAGAGTCGGTCGTCACCGGTCATTTGCGGCGTGACGAGCCCATCCACACGCTGCAC
>CAZAZR010000064.1:0-22259 GCA_964489685.1 uncultured Solibacteraceae bacterium
ACCCGAATCACGCCATGGGGCAAAGCGGCGACTGGATGGCGGAGTTGTATCCACGTTGGACGGCCGCCCACGGCGTCATGATCGTGTGTCCCGTGCACTGGTATCAGGTGCCGGCCAGTCTGAAGCTCATCATGGACCGACTGGTCTGTGCGGACGGTGGCAATCCCGATCCCACGACCACCAACGGCAAGGACCCGGCCAAGGCCAAGGAGGTCGAGTTGGCGGGATGGCCGTACCCCAAACATCTGGCCGGGCGCGCGTTTTCAGTCGTGACACACGGCGACGCGGCCGGACCGGAGAATCTGCGCCGAATGTTGGTGGACTGGCTGACCGACATCGGCATGATTCAGGCCGGCCCCACCGCCGTCCTGGACACGTGGATTGGGTGGTACGAGCCGTATGCCACCAGTCACCAGGCACTCGATAAAGACACGGATGTGTTTGTGGAAGTCAGTCAGGCCGCGATGAGCCTGGCGTCCATGGTCCGCCAGGTCCGCTCTGGCGCGTACCAGGCCCCCGACGCCGGCCTGCGCCCGCCCAGGCAAAAATAGCGGCGCGTGAATGAGGCCGGCCATCGGCGTGCGCGCGCTCGATCGGATGTTCGTCGCCGGGCGCGCAGGCGCGCCAGTCGCGGGCAATCCGCCAAACATCGACGATAAGCCGTCCGACGCAGGACCAGACCACCCGGCAGCCGCAGCGGCGTCCACGTCATCTCACGCCCGGGCGAGATGGTGGCGAAGACGCAGCGGGGCTGTCCGTCTTCCCTTCACCTTCCCGCATCAGCGCGGTAAACGCCGCCGCATCGCGTGAACCGATCGCGTCGCGCACACGATCGAGCGCCCGCGCCAGTCGGTCGAGCGCCCCGGCAGAATTCGGATTCAGTGCCTGGATTTCGTAGTACACGTCCGGACTTTCGCGCACGAGATTTGCCGAAAGCGTCTGCAGTGCGCCAAGGGTCGTACTGCGCACGGGGACACCGGTCTCGGGCAACGCCAGCGCAAACGCAATGACCGTGGCATGTGCAAGGGTCAGCGCATCGGCCATGAGGCGGTCGTGTTCCTCGAGCGGCAGGCTGATCAGGCGCGCGGTGGTTGATGTGAAGAGCGCGGCGACCCTCGCTGTTGCCTCGGAGTCTCCGGTCTCGCAGATGACCACGTCGCATTCACGCAGCAGCACCACCGACGGGCCGAACATCGGGTGCATCGACGCCACGGACGCGCCGGCCGCCTGCAGCCGGCGAATCGGCGCGATGAGCGGCGTCTTGATGCTGGCGATGTCCACGATGACCCCCGCCGGTGGCGCCGACATCCAGCGCTCGTACAGGGCCGCCGTGGCTGCCGGCGGCGTCGAGCACACCACCAGATCGGCGGTCGGCAACGCCGCTTCGGCCCACGCGCGTTCGTCGCCGGTCGCTCTGATATCGAGCGCGCCGACCACGTAGCCTTGATCGGCCAGGAATCGCGTGAACCATCGGCCCATGCGGCCTTCGCCACCCATGACAACCGCGGTCTTGCCAAGCCCGACAGAGGCATGGCGCCAACTGTCCTGGTCCTGTGCGCTCACGGCGGCGCGAATCAACGTGACGAGAATGGCTTCGGCGACGCGGGCGTCGAGCCCCGCGGCCTGGGCAGCCACACGGGTACGCTCGAGCACCACACGCTCCTGGGCATAGTCCACAATCGGCTGGTCGGCGCGGCGTTTGGCTTCGCCGACCTGACGGGCCACGGCCACTCGTTCGGCGGCCAGGTCAATCAGCCCCCGATCGAGTTCGCGGATGCGCGCGCGAAGGGCGTCCAGTTCAGTGTCGTCAGCCACAGACTGCAAGTGTAGATGAGACGCCAACGCGGTTACTATTCGACGCATGCTCGGACTTGCCTTCGTTCGCTCCACGGCGCGCCCCGCGCCGTGGCTTGTCGCGTTGGGTTGCACAGCGATGCTGCTGCAGCCCGCCGCCGCCCAGGACCCACCCCCGCGCGCGCCAGGCGCCCCGGTCGCGGTGACCGAGCGGGTCTTCGACAGCGGCGCCACGACGATTCCGTTCTTCCCTCTGGGTGACTCGCCGCTCGCGCTCAGCGGGCCGGCGCGCCCGGGAATGTTTGTCTCGGCGGTGGGACGCCGCGCCATCGCGATGGGCACCGAGGACGGACCGCTGGAGTTCTGGTCGTGGCCCATCAAGTGGCTGCACGACTTCGAACTGCATTTCCGCATTCCGAAATACACGACCGCCATCGCCGGCCGTTCGGTGGCGTCGTCCGTGCGCGTCCGCCCCGAGGGCATCACCATCGAGTACACCCACGAACAGTTCACCGTGCGGCAGCACATCTTCGTGCCCCTCGATGAGCCGGCGGTGATCATGCTGCTCGAGGTCGATGCGATTCGCCCGCTCGACATCGTGGCCCGGTTCACGCCCGACATTCAGTACGCGTGGCCGGCCGGCCTTGGCGGTCAGTACCTGGTCTGGGAACAAAACGCGCGGGCCTTCCTCTTCTCTGAAGGCAAGAGCCAGATCAACGCGTTCCTGGGCTCCCCGGCGGTGACGCAGGCGTCGGACGTGCCGGCCCACATGCTCGCCCCTGAGCGGCCGCAACTCGTGCTGGGCGTGGGCGGCGCGACCGAGCGTTACACGGCGCCGCGCCTGGGCGAGCCATCAGGGCGCAGCGTCAACCTCCACGCGGCCTACATCCCGATCGTCATCGCGGGCGGTCAAATGCCCCGTGATGCCGCATTGGCACTGTACCGACGGCTCATCGCGCCTGGCGCGGCCGAACTGGAGTGGAAGCGCCGCGTCGCGCATGCGGATGGCCTGCGGGAACGGATGTTCACGCTGCGTTCTCCCGACGCGCTGCTCAACCGGGCGGTGGAATACGCCAAAGTGAATCTGGACGAGTCGATGGTGTGCAACCCCGACCTCGGTTGCGGCCTGGTGGCCGGCTATGGGTTGTCTGGCAGCGCGAGCAACCGGCCGGGGTTTGGGTGGTTCTTCGGCGGGGACGCGTCGATCAATTCGTTTGCGATGAACGCCGTGGGACAGTCCGCACTCGTGCGCGAAGGCGTGTTGCAGTTCTTCGCGACGTATCAACGCGCTGACGGCAAGATTACCCACGAAATTTCTCAGGGCGCCGGGCGCGTGGACTGGTTCAGCTATCCATACCCCTTCTATCACGGCGACACCACGCCGTACTGGATCCTTGCGGCCGGTGAGTACTGGCGTCAGACCGGTGACAACGCCCTTGTGCGCAGCCTATGGCCCAACCTCACCCGCGCGTGGAACTGGTCGCGCGCCACCGACGTGGATGGCGATGGACTGATGGAGAACCCGGCGGCCGGCGCCGGCGCGCTCGAAGTGGGCGACCTCCAGATCGGCATCCTCTCGGATGTCTACCTGAGCGGCGTGTGGGTCGCAGCCCTCGATCGCTTCGCCCGAATGGCTGTGGCCATGGGCGAACCGGCGCTGGCCGATCAGGCGCGCGCGATTCGCACGCGGGCGCTGGCCACGATGGAGACCAAGCTGTGGAATCCGGCACTCACACAGTACGCGTTCGCGCTGCTGCAGGACGGATCGGTCAACAATGCGCTGACCTCCTGGCCGGCCACCGCGATGTCGTTTGACGTGTTTGACCAGGCCCGTGGCGCCGAGATGGCGGCCCGGCTGGCGTCATCCGCGATCATGACCGATTGGGGCGCCCGCCCGCTGGGCGCCGAGAGCACACTCTTCGACCCACTCCATTACAACAACGGTGCGGTCTGGCCGTTTGTCACCGGATTCGTCGCACTCGCCCAGTACAAGTACCACAACGCACCGGCCGGCTGGTTCGCCCTCCAGAGCATCGCGCGCACGGCCTTTGACCAATCGCTGGGGCGCAATCCTGAAGTCTTCTCCGGTCGGCTCTACAAGCCGCTCGACACCGCCGTACCCCAGCAGTTCTTCGCCACATCGATGGTGCTGACGCCACTGATTCGCGGCCTGCTCGGCATCGATGTTGACGCCCCCGCGCGACGCGTCACCATCGCCCCACATCTGCCGCCAGACTGGGACGCGATCGAGGTGGAGCATGTCCCTGTCGGCGCCGGCGAACTGTCGGTCGCGATTCGGCGCACGACCGGCCGCATCACGGCCACGGTGCGACGCTCGGGCGATTCCGCGCCGCTCGAAGTGGTGTTCTCGCCCGCGCTGCCACTCGGTGCACGCATCGTCGGGAGCGGCGTGGACACGCAAGCCACGGCCGGCGATCTCCACGCCACGGTGAAGGCCATGGTCATCGACCGTGGAGAGTTGGCCGTGGCCTATTCGGGCGGCTGGAGCATTGTGCCGCCGGCGATGCGGCCGATGATCGGGCAACGTTCGATGGCGCCGCGCATCCTGAGCGAACGGCTTGCCGATGGTGGCCGCTACGTGGTGTCGCTGGAGGGCCTTGCGGGCCGGACTTATGCGTTCACGATTCGCGCGCCGCATGCCGCCGATCGGATCGTCCCGATCACGTTCCCGCTCACTGGCGCGAACGCGGACGGCTACACGCCACTGTCGGTCACATTCGGAGGTTAGTCGCGCAGCGTGACACTGCGGAGGCTGCGGTGGACCGTGAGCCCGGCCTTGCTCGTGTACGTCACATAGCCGAGCTTCCTGAACTTGTTCATGAAGTAGTTGATGCGCGACCGCGTGGTGCCCACCATCTGTGCCAGGTGTTCCTGGCTGATGCCCGGCGCGACGGTTTCGGACACGCTCTTCGGCCCGAAATGCGACAACAGCAACAACATGCGCGCCAGGCGCTTTTCACTGGAGTTGACCATCTGGTCCGCAAGGTCAGACTCGTATCGCACGAGCCGCGAGAGCAGGTGCGTGATGAACAGGCTGGCAAGCGCCGGCACTTCAACGAGCCGCGCCGCCATGACCTGCTGCTCCACCCGCGTGAGCGTGCAGCGTCCCACACTCGTCGCCGTGGCCATGCGCCGAGACTGCCCCACGAGGCACCCTTCACCAAAGAACTCGCCAGGGCCAAGCGTGGCGACAATAGCTTCCTTGCCTGCCTTTGAGCCCACGGCGAGTCGGACCTTCCCTCGCACCACAAACCACAGGCAGTCGGCAGCCTGCCCCTGCATGAAAATGGTGCGACTCGCCGGAAAGTCGACGGTGCTCTTCCCCGTGGTGGCTCCTGCGAGGAGGCCCTCCCAATCCACGCGCGCGTCGTCGGTGGTCGCGACCGCCACGCCTGCCTCCTCCGGCGCCATCGCCTCACGCAGCGGACCGCGGGCGATCACGGCCACGCCGGCCGATCGGGGAAACGAAAGGGACCCCCCGTCAGCGCTCGGCACCGAGGGCCCCCGACTCGGGAAGATTGAGTCCGCGCAACACGCCGTCAACGTTGGACATGTCACCCACCAACCGACTGAACGGGGCTGGACAACGCTTGATGAGCGTGGGCACCGCCACGATTTGCTCGGTCCGTGCCAGGCCGGCGTGCTGGTGGATGTTGATCACCTTAAGGTTGTACCGGCCCTTCAGGTGTTCTTCGCAGACCCGCTTCAGGTTCTTTGTCGCCAGCTGCGATGTCGCCGCGGATGGGTTGATGTAGAGATGCAGGACGTAGGGGGCCTGGTGGGGAGGGGGATGTGTGTGCATGAGTTCAACCCACCTGCTGCAGAGCCAGACCTACCAACACTCGATCGGCGTCGGAGAGGTCGCCAATAATTTTCCGGACTTCTTTCGGAAGCTTGATTTCCAGGGTCGGGATGGCGACGATGTGGTTCCCGCGCGCCAGATGGGGCGACTCCAGGAGATCGATGACTTCGATGGTGTATCGCCCCTTCAGGTGCTGCTCACTCAGAGCCTGGAGGTTGGCAATGGCGCGAGTGGATTTCGGCGTCTGGCCGGCCACGAACAGTCGCAGCTTGAAGACCGGCAGCGTGGAGGGCTTCTGGACCGCTGTCTTTCTGGCCATCACCTACCGCCGCCGCGCGACGGGGCGCGCCTGATCTTCGTGTACGCCGACGCATCGGCTTCGCGGCTTCGCACCATCTGTCCCCTGCTCTCCTGCACTTCGGCGGCGTGCAGTTTGGACTCGGAGATGCTCTGCTGGATGGCCTCTTCCTCCACCTCGAATTCCGCTCTCAGCATCGTCAGTCGCGCCTCGAAGATCTGGCGCTTGCGCTCTATCTCGAGCCCGCGACCTGCCACTTGCTGCCGCAGGAACGTGCCGGCGGCTCTCTCGCGGCCTTCCTGTGAGACGCGGGCTGAGCCGGTCAGCACGCCCTCTGAGCCGAGGTAGACGTCAAGCAGCCGGAGTCCGTCGTTGGTGAGCACGAACTCGCGAATCTGGTTGGAATGGTCCATGCCCCGCGACTTCAGCACGTAGAGCGCCCGGTTGCGTTCGCCCCCGACCTCCACCGCCTTGAGCAGGAGCCAGGTGTCCATGAGTGACGAGACATCGGCCTCGGTGGCCTCCAGATCGCTCCCGGCGGTCGTCAAGCTTGCGAACAGCGCCGTGATTTTCCGCATCTTCAGAAAATCGATCAGTCTCGTCAGCATCGATCGCACTTCGTTCAGAGTGCTGACCGTCAGCAGGGTGGTCATGGGGTCAACCACCACGACATGGGGCTGAAATCTGGCGATCGCTCTGTGGGTGACGAGGAGTACTTCTTCGATGCCCCCATAGGTGGGACGGGCCGCATGAAACTGCAGCAGTCCCTTTTTCACCCAGGGCTCCAGATCGATGCCGATCGAGCGCAGGTTCCGGATAATCTGCCGGGGTGCTTCCTCGAACGCGAAATACAGGCATCGCTCGCCGCGGCGGCAGGCCGCATCAACGAAATGCGCGGCCACGCTGGTCTTGCCGGTGCCCGACGTGCCCGACATCAGGATGCTGCTGCCCCGGAAAAAGCCCTGGCCACCCATCATGCCGTCGAGCCGGTCGATGCCCGTGGAAATGCGATCGATGGGCGCCGAATGGTCGAGCCCGAGTGACGATATCGGCAGGACAGAAATGCCGTCCTGATCAATCAGGAACGGATACTCATTCGTGCCGTGCGTCGATCCTCGGTACTTGACCACGCGCAGGCGCCGGGTGCAGATTTGGTCACGGATGCGATGGTCCAGGACGATCACGCAGTCCGACACGAATTCTTCGATGCCGTGCCGGGTCAGCTGGTCTGGCCGGTTGCGCTCGCCGGTGAGAACGGTGGTGAGTCCCTGGTCCTTGAGCCACACAAACAGGCGGCGAATTTCGGCGCGAAGAATGGCGGGGTTCGGCAGTGAGCTGAAGAGGACTTCCAGCGTGTCGAGGACAATACGTTTCGCCCCGACCCGCTGCACCGCGTCAGCAATGCGGATGAACAGGCCGTCAAGGTCATACTCGCCAGTTTCCGCGATCGCGTGTGGCGCAATGTACACGTGGTCCAGGAACAGCTTCTTCTCCTTCACAAGCTGGTCCAGGTCGAAACCGAGCGACGCGACATTCGCCGTCAAGTCGGGCACCGTCTCTTCGAACGACATGAACACGCCGGGCTCATCGAACCGGGTGGCGCCGCGCACGAGGAACTCGAGTCCGAACAAGGTCTTGCCAGCGCCGGCGCTGCCGCTGATCAAGGTGGGTCTGCCTGTCGGCAGCCCGCCGCCGGTGATTTCGTCCAGGCCCTGGATGCCCGTGGGAGACTTGTGCAGCCTCCGGGGCTTTCTGACTGGCCGCGCCTGCGCCGGCTTTTTTCGCGCTGTGTGTTTGGTCATCGTTAGATTAGGCTCTGACTCGAGCCCACATTTCGGGCACTGAGCGAAGAGTAACGGCTGGAACTGGCCCGCGGCTGTGCAAAATTGAACAGATTTTGGGCCTGGATGGAGCCCCGAGGGCGAACGCGAGGCGATGAGCGCGACGCATCAACGACGAACCACAACCCGAATCCTGGCACCAGGCGCCGGACGGCTGCCGGGCGCTGAGCCGTTCATGACGGCCAGTGACGCAGGGCCGATCGCGCCCTTGGACACGTCTTGCGCTATCGCCGCCCAGGTGTCCCCGTTTCTCACCGTATAACTGTCCACGCGGTCGGGCTGAATCGCGTCCGCCTCTTGCTGCGAGATCGGCCGGAAGGATCCGATCGTATCTTCGAACACACGGCGAGCACTGGTGAACGAGGCTTCGGTGGCCAACCCAGCGAGCAGGTACGTCTGCCCTCCGGACGCGATGAACGCGGCCTCGACGACCTGGCCTTCGCCGCTGAACGTGCCGACATACGCCCGCAACCCGTTGATCGTCGTCTCCGAGCCCGAGCGGGCGGTCATCTTGTTCTGCGCCATGACGGCCCGCGCCACGTCGGCAGGTGGACGCGAGGCGTCGGCCACGACCTGCAGCAGCAGCGCCGCCTGCGCCTCACCCTCGGGCTTGGCCACGACCTGCTCGGCGCCGTTCGCGATCTCCCAGTTCTCGGGGAAGCGGAGGCTGAACCGCAGGATGGGGTGAATGAAGTCGCGTCCGCGCACCATGCCCTGCTCCCGGCTGTCTCCAAATACCAGCCCATCAAGGCGGCGGCTGAACTCGGTGGCGTTGGTGGTGCGGCTGCCCGCGCCGGCGGCGGCGGCCACAGTCGTGCTCAGCTCAGCGATACGATCCTCGGGCGCTGGATGCGTGCTCAGAAAGTTCGGTACGCCGCGGCGCGAGCCGGACGCTTCCGACAGCCGGCCCAGCGTGGCCAGCATCCCGGTCATGCCCGCGGGGTCCCAGCCGCTGCCGGCGGCGTATCCGACACCGAATTGGTCGGCTTCGCGTTCGGCGTCGCGTCCGTGTTTGAGGAAGAGCAGTCCGACGCCCGCCTCGGCGACGCCAAGTGCCCCCTGATATCGCTCCGGCGCAAAGATGCGGCCCAGGCCCACCAGCAAACCGCCGGCCTGCTGTTTTGAATAGGCCTGCGCGCCATGGCGCGCGGTCACGTGGGCGATCTCATGGCCGAGCACATTGGCGAGCTCGGCCTCGTCGCGAAGGAACGGCAGAATGCCTCGCGTCAAGTAGATGTAGCCGCCCGGCAGCGCAAAGGCGTTGACGGCCGGAGCATCGACCACGGCGAAGCTCCACGGTAGTGACGGCCGGTGGGACTTCTTCGCCAATGTCTGGCCAATGCGATTGACGTACGACTGCCAGGCGGCGTCGATGTAGACGCCCATTTCCTGACGGACCTGCGCGTCAGCCTGTTTGCCCAGGGCAATTTCGTCTGCCTCGGACATCGTGTTGAAGTTGCTGCGGCCCGTAGCGGGGTTGGTCGCGCACGCGACCAGCACAACGAGCAAGAGGGTCGGGATCCAGGTTTTCCGGGCCATGGGCCAGTGTAGACGGCCGGGTGTTCGGCCCAGTGTCTCGAACAGCGCACCACGGTGCGGCCCTACTGGGCCGCTTTGGGCCGCCAACCAGGCGTTTTGCTCTCGGGGGCCTCGTTTGGGGCCGCGTCCGGGGTGCTTCCATCCTCGCAGGTGACGCCTGGGGCGGGCTCAAGAGGCCCGAGTTCGTGCGTGTCCTGTGCGGCGTCCGCAGCTTCTCTGGCGCCCGGCTCTTCGGGTGACCGCGTGGGATCATCGGGGCGTGTGTCGGGACCTTCAGGATCCTTCTGAAAGTCAGGCAGGTTGTCGCGCCGGAACGGCGCATCTTCCTTCAGGCCAATCTCGAGCTTATCTTTCCAGGTCATACCTCACAGGCTATTCGCCTCGGCACGCGAATGCGTGTTCCGAACAGCACAAGGGGGCATCACGGTGCCTCAAATATCTCTCAGAGTTTTTCCCGGCGTCTGGCGCAGGATCCGCCGTGCCGGAGCATAGCTGGCAAGGCCCGAGATCACGATCATGATGACGACCGCCGCACCAATGATCAGCGGGTCGCCGGGCGTCACGCTGTAGAGCAGACCATCCAGAGTGCCGGCACCAACGCGCGAGAGGCCAACACCAATCGCTGCGCCGGTCGCCGCGAGCAGCAGGCCCCTCCTGACGATGAGCCACACCAGCGTCCGCGGTTCGGCGCCCAGCGCCATCCGGATACCCATTTCCCGCGTGCGTTTCGACACTGTGTAGGCGAACAGGCCGTACACCCCCAGACTGGCCAGCACAAGGGCGGTAATACCGAAAGCCCCGACGAGCCACAGGGTAAAGCGTCGGCTGCTCCTGATGACGTCGAGCGCCGCTGACACCGTGGTCGTGGTCGCGGGCACGTCGGCGTCCACCTCGCGCACGTCACCGACAATGCCGACGATTTCGATCGCGCGAAGATCCCCATCCATGTTGCCGAACTGAATCCACCGACCCAGCGCGTCGCGGCCGGGCCACTGGGCATCGGCCAGCGACTGGCTGATGACGCCGACATGGGGACCGGTTGGCGCATCGCGGTCGTCGATGAGCCGTCCGCGCCTGAGGGGAATCTGCATGGCGGCGAAGTAGTCGGCGCTCACCTTGCGGTACCGCGCCTCACCCGATCGCACCCTGATCTCGGGCGCATGACGGTTGAATCCCGTGAACGACGTAATCTCGTCCGGCCGCGTCATCTCGATGAAGGTCCCGTTCGGGAAGAAGCCATCGGCGTTCAGGGGAAGGGGAAACGCATTGATGAGACCAACCGCCGCGACACCGGGTTGCGTTCGCAATCGGCCGACCACGGTGTCCTGGAACGCCACCTGTCGCGCGAGTGACTCCGGCGTGCCGTCACCAGGGACGGTGAAGCTGACGATCAGGCCCTCTCCGAGTGAGAACCCTGGATCGACTCGCGTCACTGCGTAGAGGCTGCGGCCGAGTAACGCCGCGCCGGACAGCAGCACGAGCGTCGGGCGACCTGCGTCACGATCAGCCCCTCTCTCGCACGAATCTGGCGTCTGCTGCCCGTGCCCGAGCGCGTGCTCTCGGACAACGCGTCCGTGATACGCACCGAGCGTGCTCCCGCCGCCGTCACCAGGCTCAACGCAAGCGCCGCCAGCACCGACACCGAGAGGGCAAACAGGAGGGCGGTACCGTTGACCGACACCTCATCGAGCCGCCGCACGATCGAGGGCCCCATCGCCACAAAGAGCCGGACCGCCGTCGTCGCTGCCGCAATGCCGAGCGCGGCTCCCGCCAGGCACACGACGAGGGGCTCGGCGAGCAGCTGGCGGCCGAGGCGACCGGCCGTGGCGCCCATGGCGAGTTGCACGGCACACTCCGATCGCCGGGCGCCGGCGCGCACCATCAACAGGTTCGAGACGTTTGTGCACGCCGCCAGGAGCAGGAGCAGAGATGCCGCCAGCAGCAGCTGGAGCGTGGGCCGCGAAGCACCGGTCATGATCTCGAGCAACGGCAGGACGGCGGCATCCACCATGCGGGTGTTGTCGCCATGCACGGTCTTGAGCTGTCGCGACAATGCACTCAGCTCTGCCTGCGCCCGCGCCAGTGGCACACCATCAGCCAGTCTGCCGATGACCTGGAAGTTATGGGCGGACCGGCCGGTCTGGGGCGGTGTCTGCTCACGCGGAATCCACATCGCATTGCCCACCGGATAGTCAAACCCGTCGGGCATCACACCCACCATGATCTGAAAGAGCCGCACCACACGGTCCGGCTCAGGCAGCGCCAGTGGGCGCAGCAAGACTCCCTCAAACACACTGAACATGGCCACGGCGGCGCCGATACCCAGAGCAAACGTCTCCACACCACCGAACTTCACCAGTGCACTGCGCCTGGCCTCATCGGGCGACATCCCCTGTCGCAGATTCTTCGCGACCTGCTGATCGAGGTGAAACCGCAATTCTTCCTGGAGGCGATCCTCGCGTGTGGCCATCACTCGTTACCCCTTCGCGGCTTGCAGCACCAGGTTGATGGCGCGCAACATCCGCTCCCAGTCCTTGATTTCCTGAGTCAAGTGTTTGCGGCCGGCGGCCGTGAGCGTGTAATACCGCGCACGCCGGTTGTTCTCGGTGGTCCGCCAGGCCGAAGTGACCAGCCCCTGGCGCTCAAGGCGATACAGCGCCGGGTACAACGTCCCCTGCCCCACACACAGCACCTCTTCGGACCATTGCTCAATGCGCTCCGTGATGCCCCATCCGTGCATCGGTTCGAGTTGCAGGGAGCGCAGCACCAGCATGTCGAGGGTGCCCTGCAGGATGGAGGCGGCTTCTTTGTCCAGACGTTCGGCCATGATCTCTCCTTCAGATGGTCGAAAGGAGTATACCGTTGCTTCCTTTCGAGGGTCAAGTGGAAGCGGGTGCTGGACTGATCCGCTCCATGGGCCACTTCGGTCTTCGCTTCAAATGGGTCGCCGCCACCCTGTTCTGGATGTTTGTGGCCGGCATGCTCGGCACCCAGATTTGGCTCCTTTCTAGTGCCCGCGGTGAGGCCATGGAAGCGCACCGGGTCCTGGTCTGGCAGACCACGTTGTCTCTGGCGTGGATTCCGTTCACGGTGCCTATCTGGCAGGTCGTGGCACGGTGGCGCGCCGAAGACCGCGGCCGGGCCGTCGTCATCGGTGCACACGTGGTCGCATGTCGTGATCGCAGACCTGGGCCACGGCCAAGGTGCGGCAGGTGCGACCTCTGCCCACGGGTGACGCAGAGGTGGTGCTCGCCAGCGGACAAGTGGTGCGCCTGAGCCGAAGCCATCGAACCACCTTCCAGGCGCGGCTGACCGCCCTCTTCCCGCACTGACTGCCGTCTCGCGGCATGCACATCTCGGCTGGCCGCAATGCGTCGGCGGTGGGTGCCATCCGTGCGTTGTCGCTCGAAGGCATGGGACATCAGTGGGCGCTCGAGCAATCTGCAGCGTGGCGAGCGCCCGAAGTGAGCCGCAGGTCCATGGCTTTTGGCGCCGATTGCATGGCGGCTGCCGCCAGAGCACAGACCACAATGCAGACCAGGTACGGGCCTATCAGGCCGTTCAGGTTGAGCTGCACGGCGAATGCGCGTGACGGCGCGAGGAGCACAGGTCCCGCGACCGCACCGATCGTGGCGGCCCACACGATCCAGCCGATGACTGAGGCGCGCTGTTCTGCGGGGTAGAGTTCGGCCGCCACGTACCGGGCCAGGCGATTGGAACCGAAGCCGACCCCGAACACAAAGAGGGCGGCCACAAACAGCACGAACGACCCTGCGAGAATTGCGCAGGCGGCAGACGCCACAGCGAAGGTGGCCAGGAGGTAACCCAGGAGCAAGCCCGCGCGTGGTCCCAGTCGCCTGACGACCGCCGCCAGCGCCGTCGCGCCCACGGCAGTACCCAGAACCGTGGCCGCCGCCGGCACACCACTCCAACTTGCGCTGCCCGTCAGGTCTTCGGCCACCAGCCCATTGACGGTGTTTGACGCGAGGAACCCAGTCGTTGACACGGCGACGCCTGCAAAGATCGCGGCGTAGGCGCCGCGACGATCTGTGTTCGACAGGGTCAGGTGTGCCTCTGGCGGCGTCACGGCACTTCAGCCTGCGGGACCATCGAGGTGTCGAGCGCCGCCCCGGGGCTCACCCTTCTCGACCGACCGGTGCAGTTGGTCGTCATGCGGCCTCGCTGGCGTCGAGCGCCATGGCGACTTCAGCGGATGAAAGTCTGAGCTGTGACAGGCACTTGAGCCAGCGAAGCAAGAACTCCTTCAGACCGTTCGTCGGGACCGCCACGTACCAGAGTGGGTTCTTCTTCGACCTCAAATTGGTCTTCGGATACCCACACACGGAAACGATCTGTGCAATTTCGCCGCGGCTTCCTTTACAAGTGGCGATGTTGCCGGGTGCGAGTCCGTGCCGCAACCAAGTGACAAGGTCCAACACCTTGGTTTGGCTCGAGAGGGACTGTGGATTTCGCAGTTCCGGCCAGTCGTCCGGAGCGCCATCGGGCCGGTAGCTCCGCCGCCTGCTAGCCGGCCTTCCGGCCCCCCCTGGGTGCGGAGTCCCTCGCCTGCTTCGGCATCGCGGTAATCACCGATCGCAGCATCCGGTGAACCTCTTCAGCCATCTGGCTGAAGTCGTACTCGGTCCGCAGATCGTCACGGTTTTTTCGAGGTTTGGCTGTTTTCTTCATGATGTTTCCGCTCTCGAGCGATCGCGCCTCTGGCAGTGATGATTCGTATCCTATCTGAGCGTTCGGTGAATCCCACGACGAGCAAATGCCCCCCGCTTGACTGCCCCACAATGATCGCACGTCTCTCGGAGGCAGCGTGGTCAGGATCGTCGTAGAGCCTGTGCGATGTACTGCACATGATCGAGCATGTGCAGCCCGATGATCACCAGCAGCAGGATGCGTACGACCGCGTACGGCTGCAGCCTGACGCTCGAGCGCCGTCGCACGTGGCCCTGTTCTTGCCGACTGAGGCGCTGCGCGTAAAAAGACACCGCCTCACGCCAGGTCTGGCGGTCGGCTGTACCGAGCCCCTTCAGCCCCTCTGTTTCATCGGCAGGGGCGCCAGCCACGGCTACCCGCGTAACATCGGGCATCTTCGTCTCGACACGCTCCAGTACATACAGGCAGTGATGAAGATTCAGCCAGAACCCATCTGTTTCGAACCGGAAGCTTGGTGCGGACGCCTGCAATGCGAGCACCAGCGCACCGACGAGGGCTTTCATCATGGGACTTGGCAGGATTGACGCTGTGGACGTCTTCTGGTCGGGGTAGAACTCAGCGCCGCGCTGGCGCGTGTAGGACGAAGTGTTCAAATACGACTCCTCTCTCCTCGTCACGGCCGGCCTTTCTGACGACGAGCGAGGTGTTGAGCGGTTGCACACCGGTGTAAAACGGCGTGTTGGGCTCACCGCCTGGTGTGGCCGCGGTCGTCAGGTAGAGATCCTGAATGACGCCGGCATCGATCAACTGGGTCGCGAGCGTTCGACCCCCGACGCTTGAAACGCGCGCGATCCCATGTTCCGCCCGTAACGTGATTAGCCCCGACACGACGTCGGCCTTCGGACCGGGACTGAGCACCGTGATCCAGGGCCGCGTTTTCGTGTGCGGCTCGAGCACGCGGAGCCCCGCATCGCCTGTGAGGATGAAGACGCGAAGTTCCGGCACGTTATACAAGAGGGCCGAATCGACGTCGAGCTGGCCGCTGCGGGTCGCCACCACCTGCGCCGGGTACCGGCCGAGGCCCAGACTGGCGCGCAACGCGACCAGCTCGGGGTGCCAGATCGCCATGATCATCTGCTCACCACGAATCGTGGACGCGCCAGTGATAATGGCGTCGGCATGGGCGCTGGACAGGCCTTCATAGATGAGGTGCTTGTCAGTCAAGCCTCCGCCAAGATCGATCGGATTCTCTGCGCCGGTGTTGCCATCAGCCGATTGGACAAACACCGTGTTCACGGTCGGCATCGGTCCGTCGGGTACCGATGATTCGAAGAAAAGGCCATCAAAGCGCGTGGACGTCCACGCGGAGGCCATCGCGTCCAGACCCATCAACTCGCCGCTAGACTCGAGCGTCGCATACCCGGGAATCCTGGCTGTGCTGGCGGCATTCGTCTTGCGATCGACAAAGTCACGAAATCGGATTTCCCAGTTCATGCAGCCACCATATCAAGTCACGCGATGACCGCACCACACGGCAGGCCGTTGATCCTCGCGCCATATTAGGCTGCGCCTGTCAGCACCAAACCGGAGGCGTAAATGCCCTCACTGTCTGCCAGACCTCTTCAAGCCTCGCGGGCGCCGCGCGGGGAACGAGCCCCGTCGTCCGCTCAGGCCACACAGATCGCACCCGCGTCGCAGGCGTTCATGAACCGACCTGGCACTCAGCACAGGTGCGCATGCGGCGGCGGATGTCCCCGCTGTCAAGCCACACCAGGTCGGCGAAGGTTCGGTTCAGGTCGCTGCAAGCACCACGGCATTCATCGCGCGCAAACCGCGCAAGAAGCGTGGTCTGCTCAACTGGGCCTGGGAAACAATCGAAGACCCCGAGGCCTTTCTCGAAGAGGTGGTGGAGCATCCGTTCGACGCCACTGTCGGAGACGCCGCAGGCGAAAGACGGCGCGGCAGCCGCCTACGCCGATGCTGAAAAACACGCCGACACGCCGGTCCTGGGGTCATTGTTGAAGGCAAACGCCTGGTTTGCCGATCAAAGTGGGCAATTCAGCACTGGCATCGCGGGCGGTGCGGTCACCCTTGGCACGGGCCTGCTCGCTGCTGCGACCAACCCGGTCGATACAGGCGTGGGCGTGCTCAAGGTCGCCAGTGAAGCGGTGAATCTGACCAATCCGCTGTTTTACGCGACGGCGGGCAGCAAATACGCCACGACCGGCGACAGTGCTTCCTTCAATCCGCTGGCTGAAGGCACGGCGCTTGGCGGCGCGTGGGATGCCGTGTCGAAACCGTATGCGCGCGCGATTGACGAAGGCCGCTACTCTGAAGCCGGCGGCCGGCTGTTCTTTGACGCGGTGTCCATGCTGATTGGCACAGGGGAAGCGAACGCCGCGGCAAAGGGCTCGAAAGTGGCGCCCGTGGTCAACACAGGAGCCAAAGTCGATGTGTTGGCCAAGACCCTTCCTGCGGGCGCCGACCTCGCGCGCACGGCCCGCCCTGGCGCTGATCTGGTCGAGACTGTGCCGGGCCGCCCGATGCCGACAATGGTGTTACCCGGGACCTCTCCGTTTTCCGTGGCCGGAGCGCGCCAATACCTGAAATTCGAACAGTGGTTCGACGACTTCTATCGACCACAGAAAGTAAAGCCCGTCCCGAGCGTGCCCACGGCCGTGGGGCTCGACGACGTCGCGGCCGCCGCGCAGGCCCGTCAGCCGATTGTCACCCATCTGAGCGAGTCGTTTCACCAGAATATCTGGGAGAGCACCGGGGGCCAGGGAAAGGCGCCGCCCGCGTTCCGGAACAAGGACGTCCTGTTCGTAGACTATGAGCGTCTGCCGGCTGCGCAACGCCAGGCCGTGGATGCCGCCAAGGAAGTCACCACGCCGGGCGCGTGGTAGTTGATACATTGGCGGGGTCGTGCCGACCCTTGATTTCAACCTGATGGTCTGTGGCCTGCTGGACGACATGGCCGCGATCCAGACATCGGTGTACGCCAGGCGCGCGTACGAGCGATCGGCGCGCAGCGTCGCCCTCATGCCCCACCCCCTTCCAGACATGACCGCCGAAGCGCTTGCCGCCGCTCCGCACATGGGCACGTCCGCCATGCGCGTGGTGAAGGACGCACTGGCATCAGCCGGTTCCGACGTCGTGGCTGGCGCGCTCGCAACACGTGGTCGCGGGTCTGACATCGCGCGACGACAGTCCCTGCGCGAAGGATTCTTGAGCATGGCCGTGGCGCGCCAGGTGCTGGGCCAGGCCGCGCCAGGCGTGATCGGGTGCACACACTACCAGGCGGATTTCCAGATGCACTCGCAGTGGAGTGATGGCGCGCAGAGTATCGCCGAGATGGCCCTGGGCTGCTCGGAGCGTGGCTACACGCACTTCGCCGTCACAGACCACTCGCGCGGCCTCACCATCGCGCGCGGCCTGTCTGCCGAGTCGATGCTCGCGCAACACCGCGAGATCGACGCCCTCAACGACTCACTCGACGGCAAGCTGCGCGTACTGAAAGGTATCGAAGCCAACATCCTTGCCGACGGGCGACTCGATGTCAGCGCCGACGAAATGCGCCGCTGCGACATTGTCCTGGCTGCCCCGCATTCTCGCCTCGATGAGACGGGCGACCAGACCGACCGCCTGCTCGCCGTCGTCAAGACCAAAGGCGTCCACGTGCTGGCGCACCCGAGCGGACGCAAGTTCGGCAAACGCGCGGGCCTCAACGTTCGCTGGGATCGAGTCTTCAAGGAGGCCGTTCGCCGCAATGTGGCCGTTGAACTCGACGGCGACCCGTCGCGGCAGGACCTGAGCTACTCGCTTGTGTGCCAGGCGCTCGACGCCGGTTGCCTGTTTGCGATTGACAGTGATGCACACGCCACCGGAGAGCTCGTGTTTTCGGAGATCGCGTTGGCGCATGCACGGCTCGCTGGCGTACCGCCCGCGCGCGTGATCAATTGTTGGCCGTTGAAGAAGCTCCTGACGTGGCTGCGAACTCGTTAGACGAGTGGCTCTGGGGCTGGGACCCGACCCCGGGAATCGTATCGGTCTGGGCCGACGACAGCGGACGCGCGGGGGTGTGGCCTTTCGCTCGAGCCTGGCGGAACCGTTCGGCGAGGCGTTTCTGCGGTGTGCCCTTCACTGCCTGCTCACGGGAGACATCCCTGGAGTCAGACAGGCCTATCTCGACATCGTCTTCGCTCTGCGCCGGCGGACGATGTCCACGTACGAGGTGTCGTCCCGGGTGCGGCTGACAAAGACGCCCGACGAGTACGAAGCGATCCGCACGACCCGCCGTGAACTTTCCTACGAGGCTGTCCTGGCCAGCGGGCGATCGACATGGAGGGTTGGTGAGCGCATCCGGGTGTACCGGACATCACGCGGCACCGGCGCGGTCGTGCCGGAACGCGACGACGAGACCTACGCGACGGCCGCCTGGACGGACACACACGACTACGACGTGGCGCACTACGTCCGCGTGCTGACCGACATCTTCGCCTCTCGGCTGGAGCGCGCCTTCGCGCCAGCCGACCACGCGGTGGTCTTCAGCGACCCGGAACAACCGTCGCTGTTTGAGCGGGACGTGACAACAATCCGCGCGATTCTGCAAACACGCGCTCACTGACCCGGAGCGGCGCGAAGTCCTGCCAGATGCGTTCGATCACCTTCGGATCAACCACAAGCGTGTGCGCCTTCCGCGGTTCTTTTTCCGAAAAGATCTGGAGCGTGACCGTCCGACACGCCGGGGTCAGCGCCTCGGGGTCAAACGCATAGAGGCCTTCGACGATGGTGTGCTTGTCGGTCAGGCGATGCTCGAGTGTGAGGGGGTGCACGGGCACCATCTCTGTCTCTCCGCATAACGCGCGCATCCGTTCGAAATTTGATCTGGGGCGTTTGAGCGGTGGAAGCGAGACGCCCTGGGTCATCACCGCCCCTCGCGCAATCTTCGCCCAGAAGCCTTCGACGAACCTCGGCGTCACGCGGATCAGCAACACCGGCGGCACTTCAGCAACGTACGCGGACCAGTTGCCGAAGCCGAATTGTGGAGTCCGGGACGCCTGGGAAGCAACGACCTGCACGGGGGTGATGAACTCAATGTCAAAGTCGGGCGTCGCCAGTTGATAGTGAGCCGGTGGAGTGGCACCGCCCTTTGCGACGGCGCCGGCGTACTCGACCGGGAATGATCGGAGAGGCTCCACGGGCAGGTGCGTCGCCGGAGGCGCCTCACTGACCCTGATCTTCTCTGCCGCCGACGCGACGACTTCACACACGCGGGCAACGCGCACGATACGCGTGCGGTCCGCTCGTTCGCTGTCACGCTCCGGAACCAGTGTGGTGAGTCCGATGAACTGGCCGTTGGGGCCGAACACAGGTGCGCCACTGCCCCCGGCGCTCGCACGAAGATTGCTATCGATGACATTGGGGAGCATGCCGTCAATCGTCCCGCTCCTGGTGCCACGCACCCGATCGAGGGGCGCCTCGACTGCGGTAATCTCGTCGCCCACCGCCAAGGGCCCGCCTGCCGCCTCGCACTCGATCGGACGTGGCTTCGCCGTCGCCGCTATCGACGGGTTGATCCTGACGAGCGCGATTCCACGCACGGCATCTGACGCAACAACGGCGCCGGCAACCTTGACGCTCGCCGACAGCTGCACTTCCACAGATGAGGCCTCGCCGATGACGTACCGGTCGGCCACCACGAGCCCTTCCGAATCGATGAGGAGACCCGACCCGTGAGCTGTGGCGGTCCAAATGGCCACGACGCTGTCTTGCCACCTCGCCAGAAGCGAGGACGGGTCTGCTTCGATCGGCGACGAGGCCGACGAGGCCGCATCCGCGATGGATACGACCTCCGCGTTGTCGCCCGTCAACTCGAGCACCGAGTCTCGGCCCCCGACCATGTCCACGATCATCGTCCACTGATAGGCCTTGCCATCAAGCGCCATCGGCCGATCCGACTCCACCGTGTAGTTGCCGGGCGCAAGCCGAATCTCGGCAGCCCCCTCAAGCGACGTGAGGACTCGTCGAGGCGGAGCACTCGATGGGTTGTCGCTGATAAGCAGCGCGTGGCGTGGCACCGGCGTCGCGCGTCCCGTGCTGTCGACGACGATGATCTTGATGCGAAGGACGCTGAGCACCTGGACCACATTGGTGTGCGGGGTCAGCACGACGATGAGGGCCAGGGCCAGTCCGCGGAACATCCTTCCGATACACTATGCTTTCTTTCATGGAGGTGCGCGTCGGCGTCGGCATCGGCATCGCCCTGGTGCTGGCCGGCATGGCTGGAGCCGGGGTGGTGATCGGCCAGAGGGGCCGGTTTGGCGCGATCGACTCGGCGCTCGACCGGGTGCCGACCGCGACCAACATTCCCTACGACGGCCGCTTCGCGTTCGTACGTCTCACCTACGAGACGATGCCCGGTGGCTATTGGTATCGCGGCCAGCCGGCGTGGTCGCACGGCTACCCCACGTCCGAACAGAATCTCATGAAGATTCTGGAGTCGTTCACGACCGTCACCGGTCACCTTCGCACCAACACGCTCTCACTTGAAGATCCTGAAATCTTCAAATACCCCGTGCTCTACCTCATCGAAGTGAGCTGGTGGCAGATGACCGACGCTGAGGCCCGCAATCTGCGCGCGTTCCTCGACAAGGGCGGCTTCGTCATCGTGGACGACTTCAAGACCGCAGAGTGGCGCGGTGGCCGCGGGTGGGCACAGTTTGCCGACAACATGCAGCGCGTGATGCCGACGGGGACGTTTATCGAGCTCGACGTCTCGCATCCGATCTTCAGTCAGTTCTTCTCGATCCAGTCGCTGGACATCTTTCCGCAGGCCTACAACGCCGGCCAGCCGATCTTCCGCGGACTGTTCGAGAACAACGATCCGTCGAAACGCATGCAGATGTTCATCAACTACAACACGGATATTTCACAGTTCTGGGAGTGGTCGGGCCGCGGGTTGCGACCGATCGAACAGTCGAACGAAGCCTTCAAGCTCGGCGTCAACGCCATCATCTACGGACTCACGCACTAGCGGCCGTCAGGGCCGTCTGGCAGGCAGGAGATTGACGATGGCGGCCGGCGTGAGCGGCGCCTGGTGCACGTCGATGCCGGTCAGCTGGAAGTGCGCGCCCGCATCGTGGACGACCACACGGCCAGCGGCGGCCGTTGCCGCTGTCTGCAAGCCGCCGGCGCGCTGCAGTCCGGGAATGTACAGGCGATCGAGCAGTGCGGCATCACTCGACGTGTCGAACCGATCGACGTCAAGCACGGCGAGTGGCACCGGCGCCACGGCCACCGCGAGCAGGGGCCGGGCTGTTTGTCAAGAATCTGAACGGCCTGGAAGGCCGTGACGCGGGTGTCCGGACCGAAGGGATCGTTGACGTTTGACGTGTCGCCGGCAGGACCTCGTTACGCAGACGACGAGCGCTGGCGGCCACCCCTGGTGGAATACCGCTGGATCGGCGGCGAGTACTTCCGCACGCTCGATGTGCCTCTGTTGCTGGGACGATTGTTCGACAACCGGGCGCATTCGGCGTGGTGATCAACCAGGCGATGGCAGACACGTTCTGGCCGGGAGCCGGTCCGATCGGCAAACGCTTCGGCGAAGGCAATACGCCCAAACAGTGGTACGAGGTGGTCGGAGTGGTCGGAAACATCCGCTCGTTTGGCCTGGCCAGGACGGTTCCTGCCGAGTTCTACAGACCACTCGAGCAGGCGGCATTTTCGGCCATGACCGTTGTGTTGCGCACGAATCTGGATGAACCCGAGGCGCTGATTCCCACCGCTCGCACGATCGTCTCGTCGATCGATGCAGCGCTGCCGATCACCACCGTGCAGCGCTTGGAGGACGTGGTGCTGGCTCGGTGGGCCAACCGCGGTTCATGACGGCGTTGTCATCGCTCTTTGGTGGACTCGCCGGCCTTCTGGCGATGGTGGGGGTGTACGGGGTGACTGCCTACAACGTGCGGCGCCAACGCCGCGAGTTTGGCATTCGCCTGGCGCTGGGCGCCGAGCCCGCTCACGTCCGTCGCCTCGTGCTGGGCCGCGGCCTCGTGCTCGCGGCGTCAGGCGTCGCACTGGTCGCGACGGTGGCGTCCTACCTGCCGGCACGCCAGGCCAGCCGCGTGGAACCTGGCAAGGCGCTGCGCGACGCATAGGGCCCGCCCGTCGGCCGTGTTGGCCGGGCGCGGTACAATCGCCACGTGCCCCAGCCACCAACGCCACGCGCGCTCACAAAGCTCCGGGCCCTGTGTCTCGCGCTGCCGGATGCGAAGGAAACGACGTCACATGG
>CAZAZR010000065.1:0-22056 GCA_964489685.1 uncultured Solibacteraceae bacterium
GCGGAAGTGGCGGAATTGGCAGACGCACCAGCTTGAGGGGCTGGCGGTAGCAATATCGTGGGGGTTCGAGTCCCCCCTTCCGCACCAACCTTCGCTGATCGCTCGCTTCGCTTCCAGCTACGGCTGGCGAGCCAACGAGGGGGTCAGCGAAGGGTGCCACCACCATTCGCGCTAAACCATGCCCCTCCTGACGCTCGACCACATCTCCGCCGCCTTCGGCCATGTGCCCCTGCTCGATGACGCATCGCTGCAAATCGACGCGGGCGAGCGGATCGCGGTCGTCGGGCGCAACGGCACCGGCAAGTCCACCCTCCTCAAGATCATCGCCGCTGACATCGAGCCCGACGCCGGAGCGATCTGGCGCGGTCCCGGCGTGAAAGTCTCGAGACTGCCGCAAGACGTGATCGATGCCAACACCGATCGCCGCAGCGTCCATGATGTGGTGGCCGAGGGCGTCCACGGACTCGACGAGGAAGACTGGGAACGCGCGCAGCGCGTGGATCAGATTATCGATCGCCTGAACCTCGACGCTACGGCGCACGTGGACGAACTGTCGGGTGGGTGGCGGCGTCGCGTGTGGCTCGCCCGAGCTCTGGCGGCCCAGCCCGACGTCTTGCTGCTCGACGAACCCACGAACCATCTCGACATCGAGGCCATCACCTGGCTCGAAGGGGTTATTGAGAAACATCGCGGTGCCGTCGTGTTCGTGACCCACGACCGCGCATTCCTCCAGCGTGTCGCCACCCGCCTGGTCGAACTCGATCGCGGCCACCTGACCTCCTACGCACCGGACCCTGGCGCCAGAAGCGGTGCGGTGCCGGTCTACGACGAATACCTGCGGCGCAAAGAAGAGGCGCTGGCGATTGCGGCCGTCGCGCACGACAAGTTCGACAAGCGCCTTGCCCAGGAAGAAGTGTGGATACGCCAGGGCATCAAGGCGCGACGCACCCGCGACGAAGGCCGCGTCAAGGCGCTCATACAGATGCGCGCCGAGCGCTCCGCGCGCCGGCAGGCGATCGGTTCAGTCCGATTGACGATGGACAGTGGCGAGCGTTCTGGGAAACTGGTCTTTGATGTGCAAAACATCTCAAAGACGTTCGTGGTGCAGGGGCCTGAGTCCAGGGCCCAGGGTCCGGTCATCGCGGGGTTCTCCACACGCATCATGCGCGGGGACCGCATCGGCGTGCTCGGTCCGAATGGCGCAGGGAAAACAACGCTGCTGAAGATGCTGGTGGGCGAGCTGCCGCCCGACACCGGCACCGTGGAGATTGGCACGAACGTCCAGATTGCCTACTACGACCAGCAGCGCGAGCAGCTGGATCCGGAGCGCACGGTGGTCGACACGGTCGGCGACGGCAACGACATTGTCACCGTGGGCGGCCGGAGTCGGCACGTGCACGGCTACCTCGAGGACTTTCTGTTTCCGGCGGCGCGCGCGCGGTCCAAGGTCAAGGCGCTGTCGGGCGGCGAGCGGAATCGCCTGCTGCTGGCGCGGCTCTTCACCCGCCCCGCAAATGTGCTGGTGCTCGACGAGCCGACAAACGACCTCGACATTGAAACCCTTGAGCTGCTGGAGTCACAACTGGCGGAGTTCGACGGCACCGTGCTGCTCGTGAGCCATGACCGGGCATTCCTCAATAATGTGGTCACAAGCACCCTGGCCTGCGAAGGCGGTGGCATCGTGCGTGAGTACGTGGGCGGGTACGACGATTGGCTGAGACAGTCGGCCACGTCCACGGCGGCGGCCGACGCGTCGCCGAAAGGCCCGGTGATGAATGCGACACCAGCAACCGCAGGCAGCAAGAAGAAGCTCTCGTTTAAAGAGCAACGCGAGTTCGACGGGCTGCCCGCGCACATCGACACTCTGGAACGCAGCCTCTCGGCGCGTGACGCGATGATCGCCGGCACAGACTTCTACCGCAAAGGCGCCGACGTCATCCGAACCAGCCTTCTGCAGCAGGACGCGGAACGTGCAGCGCTGCTCGCCGCCCTGGCGCGCTGGGACGAGTTGGACTCTCGCACCCGATAGAACCGCATTGACAGGCGTGATATTTTTTCATACCCAGTACCTGTATGCGCCGGCTGACGTGGTCACGGGCCACGACTGTAATGTTCGCGTTCTTCGTCCTCGCCCTCCTGCAGGCGTGGCCCCTACCCCTGTACCTGTCCACCCATCTCACGGGGCCGCCCTCGGGTGACACGGGGGTGTACGTCTGGAACACGTGGGTCTTCCGCCACGAGTTGGTAGACAACGGCGCCTGGCCGCTCTGGACACACTCGATCTTTACCGGCGACGAGCCAGCCAACCTGGGACATCACAACTACACCCTGTTCGCCAACCTGCTCGCGGTGCCGCTACAAAGCGTGACCGGGGTGGTGGCATCGTTCAACCTCGTCTACCTCATCAACATCACGCTGGCCGGATTCGGGATGTTTCTGCTGGCGCGCCGCGTCACAACGCGTGATACCGACGCGTGGCTCGCTGGGGCCCTCTTCGCGTGTTCCGGCTTCATGGTGGGGCGCAGTCTGGGTCACTTCAGTCTCGTCGCGGCGGCTCCCCTGCCCTTCTTTGTCCTGGGCCTGATCCGGTGCTGGGAGCAGCGACGGACACGCGACGCGCTCGCGTTGGGCCTGGTCGCGGCGTGGTCGATCACCGCAGACCCGTACTACGCGGTCTATTGCCTGATGCTGGGCACCGGGTTTCTGGTGAGCCACGCGGTGACGATCCGACCCGCGTTGTCGCGAGCCCGAGGGTGGCAGCGCGCGCTCACAATCTCTGCGGGCCTCGCCGCCGTTCCGGTCGTCGGCCGACTCATCACCGGCGGAGGTGTCTTTCACACCGGCCCGTGGGAGATCTCCGTGCGATCGCTCTACACGCCGGTGCTGATCCTGACGCTGCTGGTGTGTCTACGGGCACTGTTGATGCTCCGTATTGAGCGCACCCACGAGCCATGGCCGCGATGGATCACGGCAACCTGGCTCGGCGTCGTCGCAGTCGCATCGGCCGGACTCCTCGCCGCGCCGGTCCTGTCGGCACAGGTGTTCGGCGAGGCGATGGACGCGGCGCCAATCCTCTGGCGCTCAGGGCCGCAGGGGGCCGACCTGTTGGCCCTCCTGCTCCCCCACGCGGCACATCCGCTGATGCCAGACAGCGTGCGGGCCAGTCTCGCCCTGCATCCGGGTGGACTGATCGAACAGAGCGCGAGCCTGTCGATTGTGGCGCTACTCGTGATCGGCCTCGCCTGGTGGCGCACATCGTGGCGACCCTCCCTGCGGTGGTCGGTGGCCGCGGTGGCGTTTGGCCTCATGACGATGGGCCCGTTCATCCATGTGGTCGGGATGAACACCTACATTCCGACGCCGTGGACGCTGCTCCGGTACCTGCCGGTCATCTCGGACGCGCGCATGCCCAGCCGCATGGCGATTGTGGCCACCATGGCGGTGGCGATGCTGTTTGCCGCCGCCTTGAGCGCATGGACCACACGCGCGGGGAAAGCGCGCTCCTGGGTGCTGCTCACCGTCGCCGTGCTGTTGGCGGTCGACCTGTGGCCGGCGCCGCGTCTGCTCTTTTCCGCCGGGGTGCCTGCGATCTACGACCGTATTGCCCAGGACCCGCGGCCGGTCTCGGTGTTGACACTGCCCACCGGGGTGCGTGATGGCCTGGCCTCGCTCGGCAACTTCACCGCACACGAGCAGTTCTTCCAGACCGTGCATGGCAAACGCCTCATCGGCGGGTATTTGTCACGCACGACGCCTCGTCGGCGGGAGTCCCACATCAGCCATCCGGTGCTGGGCGCCCTTGTCGCGCTCAGCGGCAACCAGCCGGTCACACAGGCCCAGCAGTTGGCGGCGCGGGCCGCCGCGGCGGATTTCGTGCGCGAGGTCGATCTGGGCTATGTGGTGATCAACCATCGCGACGCATCGCCAGAACTTGCGCGTTTCGCCATCGACGTGTTCCAGTTGACGCCCGTGCAGGGCGATGCGGACCTGTCACTCTACGTGCCGTTCGGCCCTGTTCGAGCCGATGTGGGGCCTCAGCCACGGCCTGGCGGCGGCCATGAGGGCCAGAACCGCGCCAAACGTGCAGACGATGGTGGCGCCGGTCGGTAGGTCGAACACCACCGACAGGTACATCCCCAGCATCGACGTGATGCCTCCCATCACCCAACCCAGCGTCAGGCGCGATCCGACCCGGCTCGCGTACAGCATGCCGGCGACTGACGGGACAATGAGGTAACAGAACACCAGCAGGACGCCCGCGATCGCCACCGACCGTGTGACGACCACGCCAAACGACGCGTAGAACAGGAAGTCCCAGAATCGCACGGAGATGCCCGACGCTTCGGCGGCCGCCGGATTCATGGAGATCAACAGGAAGCGTTTGCGGAACGCGAAGTGAAACGCGCCAATCGCCGCGTAGACCCCGGCCGTCTTCCACACGTCCTCCCAGGACACCGACAGGATGTTGCCGACGAGCATGTCACGCAGGTGCTCGCTCTCACCGGTGGACTGGCTCATCGCGACGATCACGGCCGCGGAGGCGACCGCGTAGGAAATGCCGATGATCGCTTCTTGCGGCACGCGTGCGTTGTGCCCTTTGACAATGGAAAAAATCGCCGCGCCGATGAACGTGAATCCGAGGCTCATCCAGTACACGCCCGGGTGGTGCGGATCGCCGCCGAAGGCCGGGACGAGCAGCGCCAATGTGGCGCCAAGGGACGCGATTTGCGCCAGTGACAGGTCCACGAAGATCACGCCACGTTCCACGACGTGCAACCCGAGGTAGGCGTGAATGCCGGCGATAATCAGGCTGGCCACAATGGCCGGCGCCAGGAACTGCAGGAGCGTCCAGTCGAGGGCCACTAGGTGCCGACCTTGGCCAGCGCCGCGACCAACTGGTTAATGTTGAAGTCGAACAGCTTCAGGTAGTCGTCGACGCCGGGCATGCCGCCCACTGACGGGGCGAGCGTCAACACCTGGGCGCCAGTCTGTGCCGCAATTTGTCTGGGGGTCTTGGCGTCGAAGTACGGCTCGATGATGATGACCTTCACCTGTTGGCGTTTCATCTCGGTGATTAACCTAAGCGTGTGTGCCGGAGACGGAGGTACGCCGGGTTTCGGCTCGACGTAGCCGATCACGTCGAGGCCAAACCGATCGGTGAAGTTCGGCCAGGAGCGATGATACGTCACGACCCTGGTGCCTTTGTACGGCTGCATGGCCGCATCCCATCGCTTCTCGGCATCGGCCAGCCGGCGGTCGAAGTCGGCAAACCGCTGCGCGTAGGTCGCCTGATTGGTGCGGTCCAGTGTGGTGAGGCGGTCACGAATCGACGCGGCGATGAGACGGCCGTTGCCCGGGTCAAGCCAGTAGTGCGGGTTGCCCGACGGATGCACGTCGCCCATCGCGCGGGTCAACTGGCCGGTCGGCAACTCGAGGATCTTGACGTTGGCGGAAGGGTCGAGAAACCCCGTAGCGCCCACCTGGATGCGCGCATTGCGGCTGCTCGTGATCAGTGGCGGCAACCAGCCAATCTCCAGTTCGCGGCCCACCACGATCAGCAGGTCGGCGCGACTGAACTTCAGGATGAAGCTGGGCTTGGCTTCGACAAAATGCGGGTCCTGGTAGCCGCGCGCGACCGCGTCCACGGTCACGGCGTCGCCGCCGATCTCACGCGCGATCGAGGCCAGGTCCTCGGTGGTGGTCACAATTCTGAGCGGCGCCGCAGTCGCGAGCACGCGGTCGACCGGTACGGCAAGCAGGGCGGCGCCGGCGCAGACGGATGCGAGAAATATCTTCATGGGCATGCCTCAGAACACATGGGCGCCATGCGCGCCAATGCCGAAACTCAACTGAAAGAGGACCTCGTGCGCGCGGCGGCCTTCGCCATACCGGGTATGCCGGTACTGACCGCGCAGCTGACTGAACTCGCTCGGCCAGAACGAGAGAACGACCGACGCCCCGGAGTCGCGCAGGTCCGGGTCCTGCACGCGGGCCGATCGATCGAGGCGGCCGCCCAGGTACCAGCGCCTGGCGAACTGGTACTCGGCCAGGCCGTACAGACCGAAGGCGCGGGCAGCCGTCGCGCCGGGGACGTCCTGCCGACTCCAGACCAGTTCGGTTCGCGCCTGGAATCGGCGGTAAATCGCACGACGCAGCGGCCGGTACCGGAAGGTGGCGTCCACGCCAATCAACCGCCGATTGGCCCCGGGGCCGAGGTCGGTCGGGCCCCAGGCCACCGATCCGCCCAGATCAAGATTCGCGCTTTCCGTGAGATCACGATAGGCGCGGAGCCGACCCCCATAGTTGAGTCTCGACCGCCGATCGCTCTGGAACACCAGCGAGTCGCCGCTGAAGACCTCGCCGGTCACTTCAAGAAAGGCGAGCGGGTTCTGAATCAGCCTCGAAAGCGACAGACCAGAATCGGAAATACCTTCTTCTCCCCCGACGAGGTTCTGGGTCACGAGCGGCCGGTCGGCCGAGGGCATGGCGTGGGTGTGCAGCGTGTTGACCTTGCCGAACTGCGCGCGCATCTTTCCCGCCTTCAGCAGCAACGACGCGGGCAGGGACGTGAAGGTGATGTAGCCCTCTTCGATTTCGACGCCCTCGGGTGAGGCCGCGAGGAAGAAATCGGCCCGCGCATATGTGTCCACCACCGACCTGAACGAGAGTTCCACTTCGCGCAGTTGGAGCGACCGCTCTGAGGCGTTCGGATTTTTCCCGGCTGCCGCAACAAAATTCGCTATCACCGATATATCCGGGTTGAAGACGTTCGAGCCGGCGGCACTCGGCTGGGCTGGCGCCGCAGTGGGCGCCGGCGTCGCCGTCTGGGGCGGGGCTCCCCCCGCCGGTTGCGCGAACGCCGCGGCAGGCGAAACGCCAGCCACAACGGCGCACAGACACAGGACACGTCTCGCGATCAATCCAAAACACAACGTACGCATGGGCACACACCTCGAACAACACGGGACAACACGCGCCCCGTTTTTCGTGCGAAGCGGGGCTCTAGAGAACGGTTGAGCGTGGTGAGGCGGGAGGGCCGCGAGAAGCCCGAGTGAGGCGTTCGACGGCCGGCGGCACCGGGATCGCCGTGCGAACGTGCGCGGCCCGTCCACCGGGTGTGGCCAGTCTGGCCACTGACGTGGTACTGGCGCCGCTGACCGCCCGCAGGAAGTGGCAGACCGGACAATGCTGGGCGTCCCCGGACGCCCCACCGTTGACGGCCGTCGCCCGATCACCAATGGTCAGTTTGACGGCGCCGCAGGCGATATCGATGATGCCGAGGTGGTCCTTGCTCAGACCCGTCAACCCGAGCGTGGCCACGAACGTGGTCAGGAGCAACCACGTGCGAAGCCGCTGGCCCGAGGCATGGCGCATGGGAGCACTGTACCACTTGACAGCGAAGTAACGAAGGCTTCTACTTCTTCGGACGGACTTCGTTCGCCGATTTAAGGAAGTCGGGCCGTTCGGATCGTCTTGGAGGGAGCAGTGATGCAATTGCGTCGTCTTTTTGCCTTGGCCCTGGTCGTCGTCTGCGCCACGGCCGGCACGGCCTACGGGCAGTCTCAGGCCATTAACGGAACCATCGAAGGCACAGTCAAGGACTCGTCCGGCGCCGTGTTACCGGGCGTGACCATCAGCGTGACCAATACCAGCACGGGCGCGCAGCGCGTGGTCGTGAGCAATGAATCGGGCGTGTTTCGGGCGCCCCTCCTGCCTCTGGGCGTGTTCACCGTCACGGCGGAACTCTCCGGTTTCTCGAAGTTCGAACAGGTAGGCATCACCCTGGTGGCCGGACAAACCGTTGTGCTGAACGTCGCGCTGAAAGTCGGCGCGATGAGCGAGACCGTGACGGTCAGCGCCGACTCGGCGGTGGTGAACCTGGGCAAGACCGACGTGGGCCGTAACTTGAATGAGCGCGAAATCAAGAACCTGCCGCTCGTCTCGCGCAACCCGTACAACTTCGCGCTCCTGCAGCCGGGCGTGACGGGCTCGGAAAACAGCGAATTCGGTGTGCCGCGCTTCGGCGTCAACGGGCAGGCGCTTCGCGTGAACTACCAGGTGGACGGCAACACCAACACCCAGCGTGACCGCGCCGGCCTGCGCATGATGCCGATGTCGGAGGTCATGATCAGCGAAGTGCAGGTGGTGACGTCCGGGTTTGCACCCGAGTTCGGCAGCACCACGGGCCTCGTCTACAACGCCGTGACGCCGTCGGGCACCAATACGTTCAAGGGTGACGTGTCCTACAAGTTCCGCGAGAAGAAGTGGTCGGCGTTTCCGTTCTTTTTCGCGCTGCCCAAGACCGACGCCAACCGACCGGACAACTCGCTGGATATCATCACCGGCACGTTTGGCGGGCCGATTGCCAAGAACTCGCTTCACTTCTACGCCGGCACCGAACGCACCTATCGCGAAATGCCCCGCATCATCAACATCGATCCGGCTGTGGCCACCACGGCGGGCGTCGTGACGCAGCCCGGGGCGGTGGACGCCTATCAGGAAGTGCTTTTCATCATCGGCAAGCTCGACTGGCAGGCCAACGCCAGCCAGCGCATCACCGGGCGCACTAATTTTTTCAGCAACGACAACCCGCTCAACGGGGGCGGCGGCGGCAACACGGCCCTCGAACGGTCGGTGGACTTTCGCGACCGGATGTTCTCGCACGCGGTGCAGGTGGTCTCCACGCTCGGCTCGTCCAACCTGAACGAATTGCGCATGCAGGTAGCGCAACGGCACCAGCAGCGCTTCTCCTCTGAAGGCGCCGGCACGGGCGTCTCGGTCAACATCAACGGCGGCGTGGTCAACGGCGTGAACAACAACATCCAGTTCGGCATGCCCACCGGGGATGGCGAAGATTTTATCCAGCGCATTTATCAGGTGGTGAACAATTTCACCTTCCTGCGCGGCAACCACAGCTTCAAGGCGGGCGTGGACTACCAGTTCATCGACGACCATCGTGCGGTGCCCCTGCCGGCAACCTACACATTCCCGACGGTGGCGGCGTACCTGGCCGCCAAGAGTGGCGCCAACACCAAGGGTTACACCACGTTCGCACAGACGGTGGCCGTGCTCCCCGAGTTCGACATGACCAATGCCGGGTTCTCGGGATTCCTCCAGGACGACTGGAAGATCTCGCCCAGGCTGAAACTGCTGTACGGATTGCGATACGACCTCAACCTGTACAACGAGGGCATTGACGGTTCGCCCTACTCGCAGACGTTCAACCGCGATGCCAACAACTTCGGGCCCCGCTTCGGGTTTGCCTGGACACCTGACGATTCGGGCAAGTCCGTCATCCGGGGCAGCTCGGTGGTGATGTACGACCAGATGCTGCTGGCGATCATCGAGCAGTCGTATGAAAACTCGGGTGACCCACGGCGCATCGCGGTCTCGCTGGCGCCGAGCGCGGCCAACGCGCCGAGCTTCCCTGCCGTCCTGACCACCGCGACAGGCCCACAAAGCACGCTCTTTAGTATGGACCCGGATTTTGTGTCGGGCCGCACCTGGCAGAACAACATCGCCTACGAGCGCGCCATCAGCACCAATTACTCCGCGTCGATTAGCGCAATGTATGCGCGCGGCTACACGATGCCCGTCATCACGGAAGCGAACTTCACCAACGCCCCGGTGCGGACGCTCGACGACGGCCGCGGGGTGTTCAGCTCGACCGTCAACGCCACCACGCGCGTCGATCCCCGATACAACCGGGTGCGTCTCGTCCAGTCCATCGGTGAGTCGTGGTACAAGGCCATGACCTTGCAGTTCGGCAAGCGCTGGAACGGCAGCCTGCAGTTCGACCTGAACTACACGCTCGCCAAGGGCCTGGATACGGCGCCGCTCGGCGGCGGCACACTGGCGGTCCAGGGCGATGCCGCACGGTCGGACCCATTCGACCTGCAACGCGACAAGGGCCCGAACTCGCTCGACATCCGGCATACGTTCAACGCGAGCGTGGTGGCCCTGTCGAACTTCACCATCGCGAACCGCGTGCTGCATCACATCATCAACAACAACCAGGTGTCTCTTCTGGTGCAGGTCAACAGCGGCACACCGGTGCAGATCGCCGGCAACACGGATCTCAATGGCGACGGCACGAACAACGACCGGCCGCTCTTCATCACGCGCAACTCCCTGAACCTGCCGACGCGCAAGAACGTGGACATGCGCTACTCGCGGTTTTTCAATTTCTACAAGAACTACCGGCTCGAAGTGCAGGTGGAATTCAAGAACGTCTTCAACAAGGAGCAGGTCTCGGGCGTGCAGACCACCTACACGGTGAATACCACGACGGGCGCGGCGACGACCACGCTTCCCAACAACAGCGGCGCCTTGATTCCGACGGGCGGATTTGAGCAGCGCAAGTTCCAGCTCGGCTTCAAGCTGTTCTTCTAGTCTGGCACGGGGGCGCTGCCGCGCAGCGCCCCCGTGCGGGATCGCCGGTCCCCGAAGCTCGATCAGTCAGTGAGCGCCATGCCGTTGTTGCGCCAAGTTCGACCGTTCCTCCTCCTCACCGTTCCAGCGATCGCCGCGTTCGCTGTCGTGCCGCAGGCCCAGCCGCGCCGACCTGCGGCCCAGGTCGTCAGCGTGAACGTGGGCCGCGTCCCTCTGACGGTCGAACGACACCAGACGGGAGCTCCAGTCACGCTCGGCGTACCGTTTCCCAGAGGCGTGCTGGACTCACCCGACCACGTGCGGGTGCTGCGGCCGGACGGCCTCGAGCAACCCAGCCAGGTCACCGAAGTGACGACCTGGGATCCGATTGACCCGAGCGTGAAATGGGTCTGGGTGTTCTTCTTCGCCGATGCCGGGCCGGTGTATGCACTTGACTACGGCCCCACGGTACGCCGGCAGCCCATCACCACGCCCCTCGAATTCGTGAACAACCCCCGGGCACAGGGACTGGCCGAAATCACCACCGGCCCCCTGCGCTTCGTGGTTCGGCAGGGCGAGACCGGGTTTCTGACGTCAGTCCAGCTCGACCTGGCGGGTGACGGTTATACGGATGCCGACATTATCGCGACCGGCCCGGTGGGCCGCGGGTCATTCGCGGATGTGCTTGATGAGGCCGGCGTGGATCGTTCGAAGGCGGTCGTGCTGCGCACCGTGATGGACAAGGGCACGGGCCCTTTGCACGCGATTCTCCGCGTGGAGGGCGAGTACCGGTACGGCCGCGCCGACAATCAGGCATCACCCTTTGTCACCCGCATCCACGCCTACGCCGGCAAACCGTACATTCGCGTGCTGCACACGTGGATCTACACGGGCAACGCGGACAAACACCGCCCCCAGGAAGGCGACTATCCTCACGTCGCGACTCAGGGCGCGACGCTCATCGCGACAGACCCCACCGACACGGGGTGGACGGCGCCTGACGATCGCCTGCACGGACTGGGATTGTCGTTGGCGCTTCCGCTCACCGCGCGCGCCCAGACACGGTTCGGGCTGCGCAACGGCTCCTGGTGGTCACCGGGTGACCGGCGAGTGGCGACCGTGCCTTCCGGACCAGCCAGTCTGGTGCAGCTCGGCCCCAAGCCCGACCGAATTCCTCCCGTGCCGAATTCGTCGGCGACCTTGCGCCTGTCGGCATCGGACGGCTTCGCGGCGTCGGTCACCAACGACGGGCGCGTCGTCGATCGCGCCGAACGGGCCGAGGGATGGATCGACGTGTTCGATGGCACTCGCGGTGTGGCCATCGGACTCAAGTATCTTGTCGAGGAATATCCGAAGGCGCTCACGTTCGATCCGGCCGCCGGCACCCTGTCGGCATTTTTCTGGACGCCTGCGGCGGGCCCCATGAGTTTCGCGCGGGCATCCAACGCGCCGGCAAACGAGAATGCGGTCGAGAACTGGGCGCAAGGGCTTGCCAAGACCAGTGAAGCCCTGCTGTTTTTTCACGGGCCCCAGACCACCGTGGAGGACGTGGCCGCGACGATGCAGTTGGTGCTGGCGCCGCCGGTGGCCCACGTCGCACCCGCGTGGTACGGCACCACTGACGTGTACGGTGCGATCGCCCCGCACAGCGCGCGCCACGAGGACCTGCAACGGAGCCTGACCTACAAGTTTTCGTGGATGCGCTTCAACCAGGCGTGGGAACCCTGGTTCGGCATGTTCGAACATGGCGACATGATGAACACATTTGACGGCCAGCGCTGGAGCGTTTTTGGCAACGGAGAACCCGCGCAGGACTTCATGTGGTGGCTGCAGTTCATGCGCACGGGCGATGCGGACACGTTCGACACGGCGATGGCATTCAGCCGTCACACCATGGACGTGGACAACACACACTGGCCGACGGGCCCCCAGTTCATCGGCGACACGAACTATCCGATGGACTATTGGTCAACCCTCGCGGCTCCGCCAGCCACCAAGTATCTGGGCGTCGGCCGCCGCCATGCCGACCAGCACTGGATGCACATTCTCAGCGCGCACGTCTGGGTGCAAGGCTGGATGGCGTCGTATTACCTCGCGGGCGAACAGCGCGGCCTCGATGTGGCCCGGCTCACCGCCGACATGCACCTGCGCCGCCTTTGGGGCGAACACGAACTGACGGGGCGTCGCCTCTACCTGTCGGTGTGGAATCTCTCGGAGGTGTGGGACGCCACCAAAGATGTCCGCTACGAGCGAGAGCTGGAGGACCGCGTGGCCCGGATGCTGGCACTGCAACGCGATCAGGCCGACAGCCTCATCCTTGAGCGGTACGGCTACACCAATGTGTACGCATCGCACGGCCTGAGCAAGTACCTGTCGATGACCGGCGCGCCTGCCGTCCGAAGCGCGCTCGTTCGCCACGCGCGCGCGGTTCGCGACATGCCGCCTCTCAATCACGTCATGGAGTCGTACCTCTCCAGCATTCACAGCCTGGTCGTGGGGTACCAGTTGACGGGCGATCGCTCGTTTGCTGATGAAATGGCGCGGCGCCTCAAGCCGCTCCGGGTGGACGCCCTGTCACGGCCCATCGACAGCCGCTGGACCCAGTCTGACCTGTTCAAGGCTCTCGAGCAGGCCGACCACTTTCCCGAAGACCCGAACCGCTTTCGCCCCAACGCGTCGAACTCAGGCACGACGGCGCCACCGACACGACGCCCGATCTGGTCATTCACCAACGGCCTCCGTGTATTCGGCTGGACGAGCGCCTACACGGTGCCGTGGGCACTCCAGGTCCTGGCCGATCTCGAGGACCGTGGAGTGAGGGTCGCGGATCGGAAATAGATGATGGCGGAAGACCACTCGACGATTGACGAAGGAGACTTCATGCACGCGCGATTGATTCGATTCTCCCTGTTCGCCGCGGCGTTGGCTGTTGTGCTGTCGCTGGCCTCGGCGCCGGTGGCGACCCAGGTCACGGTGCTCAACCACGATACCGGCCCCGTCGGTCTCGGCCTGGCATTGCGCCAGCTCCCGGTCGAAGGCTCGATGTTGTACGTCACGGCGCATCCCGACGATGAGAATAACGGTGTGCTGGTGGCGCTCAACCGCGGCCGCGGCCTCAAGACGTCGCTGCTGACCGTCACGCGCGGCGATGGTGGCCAGAATGAAATCGGCCCTGAGCTGTTTCAGGCGATCGGCATCCTGCGGTCGGAAGAACTGGCGGCAGTACACCGGTACGACGGCGCCGACCAATACCACACACGCGCGTACGAGTTCGGCTACTCCTTCAGCGTCGAGGAGACCTTTGAAAAGTGGGGCAAGGACGCGATCCTGGCCGACGTCGTGAAGGTCATCCGCATGACGCGGCCCGACATCATCCTCACGATGAACCGCGATGGACAGGCCGGTGGCCAGCACCACATGGGCTCGGCTCGCCTGGCGCAGGAGGCGTTCCGTGTGGCGGCAGACCCCACCCGTTTTCCCGAGCAGCTCAAGGCGGGACTCCGGCCGTGGCAGGCCCGCAAGGTCTATCAGGCGGGCGCGGGAAATCCCGGCGGGGGCGCGGCGCAGTCGTCGGCTGGAGGCGCGGCTCCGCCCCAGCGACCGGTGCGCATCAGCACCGGCGACTACGATCCGCTGCTCGGCATGTCGTGGGCGCAGTTCGGCACCCTGGCACGGCGCAACCACCTGTGCCAGGGCATGGGCCAGACCGAGAGCCGGCCCGGTGAAGCGGGTGGCTCGTATTCGCTCTATGACAGCCAGCCGCGGGTGGCCGGCGACGAGCAAGACGTCTTGGAAGGCATCGACACATCGATTCGGCGCCTGGCGGCATTTGCTGCGGGCCAGGAAGCCAACGTGCCGACACTCGGCGCGGATCTCGAGGCGATCGAGGCGTCGGCTCGCGCCGCGCTCGACGCCTTCGACGCGCGCGCCACGCACAAGACGCTGCCGCCTATTGCGAAAGGCCTGAGCCAGGTGCGCGCGCTGCGCGCGGCCGTGTCCGGCAGCACGTTGACCGCCGACGCGCGGGCCGAGATCGGCTGGCGCCTCGATCGCAAGGAACGCGACTTCATGAAGGCCCTGGAACTTGCCCAGGGCGTGGTCACGCACATCACCGTGCCGGATGGCAATGTGGTGCGCGGCCAGACCATTGATGTCATGGCGCAGGTGTTCAACACCGGGACCGAAACGATGTCTGTGGACGAGGTCGCGCTCCACGTGCCACAGGGCTGGACGGCCTCGCTCAAGCAGGGGCAGCCCGTGGCCCTGAAGCACAACGAGGCGGCGACCCTGCTCTACAGCGTCACGGTCGGGCCACACGCGAGGTATTCCCAGCCGTACTGGAAGCGCAAGCCCGGTCCGGTGGAGCGCACGGGCGGCGACATCTATGATCTCGACATTCCCGAGCACCATCTGCTGCCGTGGAGTCCGCCAGAGGTGACCGCCACGGTCACCTACACGGCCGCCGGAGCCACGGCAACGATCACGGCGCCGGCGTATTACCGCTATGACGGCCCATGGGTGGGCGGCGAAAAGCAGAAGGTCCTGAACATCGTGCCGCAGATCTCCATGAAGCTGACACCAGATATCGCCGTGGTCCCGCTCACGGCAGGCGGAAAAAAGAAAGAGTTCCGCGTGTCTGTGCTCAACAACGCGCCGGGCGGCTCGGCGGTGAAGGTCCGGCTCGAGACGCCGGCAGGATGGCAGGTGGAACCCGCCGAAGCCTCGCTGAACTTCTCGGTGGAAGAAGAAGAGATGTCGGCGCAGTTTTTCGTGACACCGCCGACGCGTGTGACACCAGGCGAAGCGGTCATTCGCGCAGTCGCCGTCCGCGGGGCCGAGACATTTCGCGAAGGGTACCAGGTCATCGCCTACAACCACATCCAGACGCGCCACTTGTTCCACCCGGCCGCGTCCAAGATCAAGATGATCGATGTGACGGTGCCCGCCAACCTGCAGGTCGGCTACGTGATGGGGACGGGCGATGACGTCCCTGCCGCGATCCGCCAGCTCGGCGCGACGGTCACAATGCTGTCACCCGACGACGTGGCGTTCGGGGATTTGTCGAAGTACTCGACGATCGTGCTCGGCATTCGCGCGTATGAAAAGCGGCCCGACGTGCGCGCGTACAACCAGCGCCTCTTCGACTTCGCTCGCAACGGGGGCCATCTCGTTGTGCAATACAACAAGACGGCGATGAATCAGCTCGGCGGTGGCCAGGCGGGGCCTCCTCCAGGCGCCTTCGGCGGTGGCGGACCTGGGGGGCCTGGCGGCGGACGCGGCGGCCGTGGTGGCGGCGCGCCTCCAAACAGCCCGTACGTGCCGTACCCTGGCGGCATCACGAGCAATCGCGTGACGGTCGAAGAAGCGCCGGTGCGCGTTCTGGAGGACGGCACGACCGAGATGAGTCGCCCGAACCGAATCACGGCGGCCGACTTCGAGGGCTGGGTGCAGGAGCGGGGCCTCTACTTCTTCGGCGCCAACGACCCCCGCTACACCGACATTCTGGCCGCCACGGACCCCTGGGCCTTCAACCCGGGTGAAAAGAAGGGCCTGTTGACTGTGGCGCAACTCGGCAAAGGCACGTGGACGTATGTGGGCCTTGGCCTGTGGCGCCAGTTGCCCGCTGGCACCCCGGGGGCGTATCGAATCCTCGCGAACCTGCTTCGGTAGTTCGTTCGATGTGCTGACTAACGGCGGCGGCTCGCGGATGCCTCGGCCGCACGGGCTGCTAGTCTAGTGTGCTGCGGATGACGCTTTCGTACACGTCTTCCGGTACGCGGCGCCCGGCGGCCCAGGCGCGACGACCGAGAATACCGAGCGTCTTTGAGGGAGGAGTAACGCCGGCCCCCGGGATGCCCCGCCCGGAAGACGTCCTAAAGCGTCATCCGCAGCACACTCGCGCACGTTCTCCATGTAGAACAGCGTGGAGAATGCCACTCCGAGCGCAAGCGCCGGCATGAGCAGGACGATGGCGAGTGGAAAGAGGTGCGCAGGATTACCTTCGTCGGCACCCGGTGCCGGGTCAACCCGGCCCAGCATCACGAGAACGACGGCGCCAACGACCAGGGACATCGCAAACAGGGAGAGGCCGAGAACGACACGGCCGCTGATCCGGTTGACCTTCTGTGCGTTCATCATGCGCCTGCGTCGGCTACCGAGCACAGACTCTACGCGATTTGCGGCAATCAGCCGGATGATTTCACGGTCTGCGTCCACGACACCGCTGCGCGCGCCCGGGCCAACGCCCGCGGCGACACTCGGGCGTGAGCACCAGTCAAGGCCGAGGCCTACACGTAAACGAAAAACGCTCTAGACTTGAGCGGATGCCCCAGCCCCCGCGGAGCTCCCTGGCTCGTCCCGATGCGCCACCGGGTGCCTTGCAGTGGATCCTCGTCATTGTGTTCCTGGACATGATGGGACTCGGCCTGCTGGTCCCGGTCATTCCACTAATCGTCCATGAGTTTCGTTCCGACGCCCTGACGATTGGCTGGCTCTCGCTCGCGTACGCGGCGGCGCAGTTCGTCACCACTCCCCTCCTCGGCGCGTGGTCGGACCGACATGGCCGGCGCGGCGTACTGCTGCTGAGCTTCCTTGGGTCGGCAGGCGCGTACTTCGCGTTCGGCTGGGCCCCGGCGCTGTGGGTGTTGTTCGCCGGCAGAATTGTGGATGGCCTGACCGGCGCCAACGTGGGCATGTCGCAGGCGTACCTTGCCGACATCACGGAACCCGGCCAGCGATCGCGCGCCCTGGCCCTCTCGGGCGTCGCCCTCGGCGCCGGTTTTATCGTCGGCCCCCTGCTCGGCATCGGACTATCGACCTACGGCCCGCACGTCCCGGCCTTTGCCGCGGGGGGACTCGCGCTGGGCAGCACCCTGCTTGCGTGGTGGCGGCTGCCAGAGTCTTTGCCGCTGGGCACACGGGCCACACCAGCCGCAGTGCGACAACTGAATCCGTTTGCCCCGCTCCTCACGGCGCTCGGTCGCGCCTCGCTGCGGCCGCTCCTCGTCGCCACGTTCCTGGCCAACTTCGCGATGGCCGCGCTGCGATCGCACTTCGCGTTTTTTGCCATCGCGGTGCTGGCGTTCAGTCAGGCGGATGCCAACCGCGTGATGGCATTCCTGGGCGTCATGATGGTCGTCGCGCAGGGCGGCCTCGTGCGGCGGGCCGTGCATCGCTGGGGCGACCACGGCACGCTCGTGGTCGGCCTGGTGCTCAGCGCGATTGGATTCGCCGGGCTCTCGGTCGCCGCCTCGCCGTCGATGCTCTACGTCATGGTCGCCGTGACCGCCGTGGGCGTTGGACTCGGCACGCCCACCATGACGGCGCTCGTGTCGCACCGCTCCGGTGCGATTGAGCAGGGCGGCATGCTCGGCGCCGCACAGGCCGCCGCGTCGCTGGCACAGGTCATCGGTCCAGTCTGGGCAGGCTTTATCTTCGATCGGGCGGGGCCGGCATTTCCCTTCAGCACGGGCGCGGCGCTCGTCGTGGCCGCCCTGCTTGTCGTCACCCTCAACCGCCCGCGCGAATCCCGATCATAGGGCGTCGGCGCGTACGGGATATCCTTCCCCTGTGGCTGCCCGCAGTCCCCGCTACAGCGCAGGCGCCAGCCTGGCCATGAGGAGGATGGCTGACCAGGCCTTCAGCCGGGCCGCAGGCGCGCCGCTCGTGGCGGGCAATGCCGTGCGCGTCCTGCGCGACGCCGCCGAAAACTACCCGGCGTGGGAAGACGCGATCCGCGCCGCCCGCCGGACGATTCACCTGGAGATGTACATCATTCATCGGGATGCGGTCGGGCGCCGCTTTGTCGACCTGTTGGCGGCGAAAGCGCGCGAGGGTGTGGCGGTGCGCGTGATCTATGACTGGTTTGGCAGCGGACCGGGACCCACCTTTGGCCTGTTTGACCCGCTGCGACATGCCGGTGCCGACGTACGCGTGTTCAACCCGCCGACATTCGCCGCAATGCTCGGCTGGGTGCGACGCAACCATCGAAAGCTCCTGATTGTTGACGCTGAGATCGCGTTTGTTGGCGGCCTCTGCATTGGGCAGGCCTGGGAAGGTACGCGAAACGCGGCACCCTGGCGCGATACGGCCGTGCAACTGCAGGGGCCCGTGGTGGCGCACGCCGAACGCGCCTTCGCCGACAGTTGGGCCGCGGCCGGCGGCGACCACGACACCACGCGGCTGGCGGTCGCTGAGCCGGCGCCAGCAGCCGGGGGAGTTGATGTCCGGCTGATTCCGACAGAGCCGTTCACGGCCACCGTGTTCCAGATGGACCTGCTGGTCACCGCGATGGCGCGCCAGCGCCTGTGGATCGCCGACGCCTATTTCATCGGTCATGGCCCGTATGCCGACGCCTTGAGCCGGGCGTCGCGCGACGGCGTGGACGTCCGCCTGCTCCTGCCGCAGGGCAGCGACGTCGGGTGGACGGTGCCCGTGTCTCGCAGCCTGTACCGTTCGCTGCTTGGCGCCGGCGTGCGGGTGTATGAGTGGACGGGGTCGATGATGCACGCCAAGACCGCTGTCGCCGACTCGCGCTGGAGCCGCGTCGGCTCGACCAATCTGAATATCAACAGCTGGCTTGGCAACTGGGAACTCGACGTCGCGATTGACGACCCCGGGGTGGCGGCGACCATGGAGGCGCACTTTGAAGAAGACATTACGCAGTGCACCGAGATCACGATCTCGCAACAGGGTCGGCTGCTGGCTTCGCCCGTCCGGCGCGGCCGCGCGCGACGATCGGCGAGGCGCGCGGTTCGCGAGGTGACCGGCGTCGCGCGCAGCGTCGGCGCAGCGCTCACCGCGAGCCGGCCGCTCGAAGACTTTGAAGTGACGCCCCTTGTGGTACTCGGTGTGACCGGCACGCTGGTGGCGGCGCTTGCGGTCTGGCGGCCGTGGATGATCGCCTGGCCGGTGGCAGTCCTGCTCGTCTGGGCGGCCGTCAGCCTCTTCGTTGAGGCGTGGCGGGCCTGGGCGGCGTGGAGGCGGCCATGACACGACCGGTCGCCATCCGCGTCGTCACGCGTGTTGCGGCGAATGGGCTGACACACGATCAGGATCTGGTGGCGGTCGAGGCGCCAATCGCCCTTCGACTGCATCCCCACGATGGCGCGGTGCGCGACCTGGGCCTGCTGATGCGAACGCCGGGGCATGACGAAGATCTGGCCGCGGGGGTCCTGGCGGCCGAAGGCGTGATCTCGTGCGCCGCCGACATCGAGACGATCGAGATTCACACCACCGACCCGCGCGAGCCGGGCGCCGCCGACACCATGGACGTGATCGATGTCTGGGTTGGCCCAGGCGCGGACGTCAGGGCCATCAGTGACCGCGTGGGCACCGCGACCAGCGCGTGCGGACTGTGCGGCCGCTTGTCGATGCGGCAGATCGATCGCCTGGGCGGGCCGCTGTCAGCCTCGGCGCCGCTCGTGGGTGCCGATCTGATTCAGTCGCTGCCGACCCGCCTGCGTGAGGTCCAGCACGCATTCGCCCAGACGGGGGGCCTGCATGCGGCGGCCGTCTTCACGGCCGAAGGCCAACTGGTGGACGTGCGCGAGGATGTGGGCCGCCACAACGCGGTGGACAAAGTCGTGGGCGCCCTCGTGCGCCGCAATGCGCTGCCGGCCCGCGACCTGATCCTCGCTGTGAGCGGCCGGATCGCGTACGAAATCGTCCAGAAGGCGGCGATGGGAGGACTCCCCATGATCGTGGCGGTCGGAGCGCCCACGGACCTGGCGGTGGACGCCGCCCGCGCCTGTGGCATCACGGTGATCGGATTCGCCCGGGACGAACGGTTCAACGTCTACACACACCGCCAACGGGTGAGGGAATTTTTCCCCACTCACGGGCTGATCGAGTGAAATTGAGCCCGGCTGGGGGATCGCATTTTCGGGATTTGCGGCGACTGGCCTCTGGAACAATAGCGGCAAGGATCCTGCAATGTGAGACGGCAGCGATGCATCCATGACGACCCGTTCGCTCCCTTTTATTGGCCTGCTGACCTGGCTGGCGGCAATCGGCATGGTGCCGGTGGCCGCCAATCGCCCACCCTTACCTCCCAGGGCGGCGAACCCGGCGGCAGTCCAGGCCGATCAGTCATCGTCCAACGACGACTGCCTGTTGTGCCACGGCGAGGCGGACGCCAAAGGGGAGAACGGCCGGTCAATCGCCGTGGATGCGTCGCGATTCGGCGGGTCGATTCACGGCGCGCTGGGCCTGAGCTGCACGGCATGCCACACGGATCTGGCGAGCGCGGAACTGCCACACGCCGCCACGCTGGCGAAGGTCAACTGCGCCACCTGCCATGAAGACGCCGTCGGGAAGTTCAGCGCCAGTATCCATGCGACGGCGCGGCGGCAAGGCGCCAACACCGCGGCCGCCACGTGTGTGGACTGCCACACCTCGCACGACATACGGGCGGCAAGCGACCCTGAGTCGCGCACCTACCCTCTGAACCTTCCGGCGACCTGCAGCGCCTGCCACGGCGACCCCACCATCATCGCCAAAGGCCATATCGCGATTGGCAACGTGGGCGAGTTGTTCAAGGACAGCATTCACGGCCGGGCGATCAGTCGCAGCGGCCTGCTCGTCTCGGCCAATTGCACCTCGTGCCACGGCGCGCACGACATCCTGCCGAAGAGCGATCCACAGAGCAAAGTCTTTCGCACCAACATCCCGCAGGTCTGCGCGGCGTGTCATGGCGGCATCCAGGCGCAGTTCGAACGTGGCTCACACGGCGCGGCGCTTGCGGCCGGCAACACGAAGGCCCCGGTGTGCACGGACTGCCACTCCGCGCACGCGATTCAACGCGTCGATGCCGGTTCATGGAAACTCGACACCGTCAAAGAGTGCGGCACGTGCCATCTCGACAAGATCAGGACCTACCGAGACACCTTCCACGGCCAGGTGACGTCACTCGGCTTTGTGCGCGTGGCCAAGTGCTCGGATTGCCACGGCGCACATGAAGTGCATCCGAAGTCTGATCCGCGCTCGATGGTCGCCCCCGGCCGCGTGTTATCCACGTGCCAGACCTGTCATGCCGGCGCCACGGCAGGCTTCGCCGAGTACGACCCGCATGCCGACAAGGATGACCGCGTCCGCAATCCGGAGTTGTATTACGCGTCGCGTTTCATGCACTGGCTGCTCATCGGCGTGTTCGGCTTCTTCGGTATGCACGCCGCGCTCTGGCTGCCCCGCAGCCTGGCCGAACGCCGGCGCCGATCGCAACCGGCCCCGCCTGAGGAGACCGCGCCCGAATGACGACGCCCGCTGACACGTCCGCCCCGGGGCCCCATCAACGTTTCGTCCGCCGGTTTGACGCGCACGACCGTGTGCTGCACAGCCTGCTGATGTTGAGTTTTCTCGGGCTGGCCGCCACCGGTCTGCCGCTGGTCTTCAGTGATGCGCCGTGGGCGCGCCGCATGGCGGCCCTGCTCGGCTCCTTCGAGGTCGCCGGCTGGCTGCACCGCGTCTGCGCGACGCTGCTCATCATCGTCTTTGCCATGCACCTGACGCGGCTCTTGAGGCGCATCGTCGGACAGAAGGACTATGGCGTGTTGTGGGGGCCGTACTCCATGGTGCCGCAGCCACGAGACCTCACCGACCTGGTCGGCCACCTGCGCTGGTTTGTGGGGCGTGGGCCGCGGCCCCGGTTCGACCGTTATACCTACTGGGAGAAGTTCGACTACTGGG
>CAZAZR010000066.1:0-21838 GCA_964489685.1 uncultured Solibacteraceae bacterium
GTGTTGTCTTTCGTGTTCTCGTCCATCTGGCCCTCCACTCTGTTGCCAAACCTTAACCGTCCGTTGGATGGCGTAACTCACGTTGTCAGCCCCAAAACGACAGCCCCTTGCAACTGCCCAATCGGCCGTCGGTTGTCGCTGTTTATGGGACTCATTTCGGCTTTCTCGAATTCGCGCCCGGGTGTCGAGTGTCGCCCCGCATTCGAAGACTCGGACTGAGACCCCGAGATCCTAGCACACTGCGGGAACCAGAACAACCGATGCAGTGGGGCGCGTTCGACGGAACGCCGCTCTCACACCAGGAAACGAAGAAGCTGCCTCGAATGCGAGGCTGTTTGAACGCCCCCAAGAAGCCAATCGGTTTTGCCGCCGACCCCTACTGCTCCTTTTCGCTGGTACTCCGGATGAAAATTCGGTACAACAGTCCCCTTCCATTTTCAGGGCACGACCGCGAGCGCCAAGGCGGACTGGGCGCCGCAGAAAGGGACGCGATGGCGACGTCGTCGGAAGTCGCACAACGGGCAGAGGCCGCGACACTTGCGGCCGGTGCACCGGCGCGTTCGCTCCGCGACGTCCTGGGAGATCGCTGGGAACTGCATGACGCCTGGCGCCGGATGAAACGATCGACCGGCCAGCCAGGCCCGGATCGCGTCACCGTTGAGGCATTCGAGACACACCTCGATCGACATCTCGCCGAACTCGCGGTGAGCGTGGCGACAGGGCAGTACCGCGCCGGTCCGATTTCTCGGCAGTTTCTCGGCAAGAAGGACGCGGCGTCAGAGTGATCGGAATTCCAAACGTTCGTGACCGTGTACTTCAAGCCGCCGCGGCGCAATGGTTGCAAGAGCGCATCGAACCGATCCTGCTGCCCACCACGTTCGCATATCGACCGGCGCTGGGGCCACAGCGTGCCGCAGCCTACGCCGCACGGCTGGCGGCCGACTACGACTGGGTCATCACGGCGGATATCGAGAAGTATTTCGACAACGTCGACCACGACATCCTCGCCGGCGTACTCGGCGATATCCACGTGACGCCGGCCGATCTCGCCACCCTGATGGCATGGCTTCGCGCAACCCCCATCGACCGGGGGACCCCATTCGCCACGGTCAAAGGCCTGCCACAGGGGCTGACGATCGCGCCGTCACTGGCGAACCTGTATCTGCACGATTTCGACAGGCGCCTTCACCACGCGGGCTGGAAGCATGCGCGATTCGCGGATGATTTCGTCGTGTTCGCGACCCGACAAGCTGAGGCAGGGCACATGCACCAGTGGATGGCGTCCTACCTGGCCACCGAGCGAAAATTGAAGTTCAAGGCCGCCAAGACGGCAATGGCGCCGGTGGCCCAGGGATTCGACTTCGTCGGCTTCCGCATTGACCGTGACGGATTGCGGTTTTCCGCGTCAACGCCCGATCGCTTCAAGACGTCGCTCGAAGCCAGGTTACGGACACTCAATGGCGATTTAGATGGATCGGTGCGCACCGTCAACGATCTTGTGCGTGGGTGGCGGGCGTACTACGGAGGGATGTCCGACATGCTCAACGAGCAGTTGGCGGTCCTGGAGGGATGGCGTCGCGTACGGATCGCCGCGTCGCTCAGCGCCGCCGGGCACCCCCAACTGTGGCTGACAACGATGTTCGAGTCATTGACTGTCGAACGTACCCAGGAGGCACCTGGCGCCTATGGCCCCGACGCACCCGAGGCCCCTGCCGTCGCCCAGCCCCCTGCAGGTGAATGGTCGCGTTCCCAGGCGCCGCAGCCAGAATCGGTGACGGCGACCACACATCGCGCACGAAAACCAGCACCGACTCCCGCGCGAAAATCGGTGTCGCAGACGGGGCGCACGAAGGCCATTCGCGCCCTGGCGATCGGCATCACACAGCGCCCCTGGGTGACCGAAACTGGCGACCTGATGGTCCCGATGCACGGAGCGTTCGTCACACGCGCCGGTGAAACGTTGGTGGTGAAGCGAAAGCAACAGACCGTCTTCGAGGTACCACTGACCGCCGTCAAACACGTCTCGGTGATTGGGCAGGGAGCATCGCTCTCGGGCGCCGCCATCGTCGCATGCGTCGCGCGGGGTATCCGAATCTGGATCGTAGACCGTTTCGGCCGGGGGCTCGGCTTCTTTACGCCCGCACGGAGCCCCCTGTCACCGCGCATCGCGCGTCTGCTGTTGCGCGCCGCGATGACGCGCCGTGGCACGGCGCTGGCCAGGGACATCCTCAGTGGAAAACTACTGAACCAACGCGCCTTGCTCCTGTACTACGCCAAGGGACCGTCGCGACCGCCCGAGCTCCGTACGGCGCTACGCAACGCGGCGGCGGTCGTGCGAGCCTCTCTTCCAGACATTCGTGCGATCGATGCGCCCTTGCGAGTGGCCAGGCAGGAACTGTTTCTGGTCGAGGCCCGCGCCGCCGCCGCGTACTGGGCGGCATTTGCCCGGCTGGTGCCGGTCTCCATGGGGTTCCCAGGACGGCGTGGCCGCGGCGCCACTGACCCGGTCAACACGCTGCTGAACTACGGGTACTACAAGTTGCTCCATGTCGTCTGGCTGGCCGTGGACCGAGTGGGACTGATCCCCTGGCTTGGGGTCATGCACACTGGCCGCCGACGCTCGCCGGCGCTGGTCCTGGACTTGATGGAGGAGTTTCGGGCCGTGGCCGTCGATCGCGTCGTTCTTGGGGTTCTGGGTCGCGGGTTTCAACCCCGTCAGCGGCCTGATGGTCGTCTGAGACTGACAACGAAGACGACCTTCGAACACGCCTGGGAGGCGAATCTTGTTCGGCCCGTGCGATCTGGCGAAAGCCTGGAGCGGCTGGTGCGTACGCAGGCCGGTGCTTTTCGACGAGCACTGGAAGACCACACCACGTACAGGCCGGTGGTGATGTCGTGGTAGGCCGGCCTCGCGAGGCGACCTTCGTCGTGGTCGAAGCCACAGCGGTCTCACGAAAGCGCGCTGGCCGCGCGCTTCGGCGTCTTGGATTCGTCAACCTGCTCTCTGGAGTGTTCTGGACCAGTGGAGCAATACGCGACGGGCGCGATCTTGGGCGCGACGTTGCTGTAGTACTGCGCAGGACCTTGCGCGGACAGCCATTCGTAGCGGTGGTGCTCAGAGGGCGTGCGCCCCTCGAATCGCAATCCAGATGGATCACAAGCCGAGGAGGTGTCTCATGAAACTTGTACCGATCGCCCTCTACATCGGGGACCTGCCGGGGGCGCCTTTGGACGGGAGGATTCGACGACGGTATCGGAAGAAAGCCTTGTCCTCTCAAGTTGATTGCATCGTCGAGCCGAAAGGGACGGCTTTCGTCGCCACTCCGATATTCCGTCCGACCGTGCCTCAGCGGGCACGCTTCCGCCTTCAGCTCAGGGTCCCGTTGCTCTCTGGGCTCCCCGATGACGGCTACGCCCTGGTCATTCAACCGGTGAACGAGACGCGATCGACTGATCCGGAGCAGACGATTTTCGCCCCGATCTACGCCGGGCCAGACCGCCTGATCTTCGAGTTCACTCGGGCGGAAGTGATTTGGTGCACGGCCGATGGGACGTCCGGTGTCCGGTTCGCCGCCATCGACCCGTCGTCTGGGCAGATCGGGACGCACGATCGGGCTGCGCGCGACCAGTACGCCAATGTGCTGAGTCGATGTCGTGGTCAGTTGACGGGTGACGCCATGCTGTTTCCGCCACGTGAAGATCTGCGCCGGCCGGCATGGCGCATTCCGAACGGACTGCCCGTGCTGCAGTTTCAGTAACCAGCCCGACTCCGGGCCCGTGCGTCGGCGACCGGCACGCGCACGCTGTGGGTCAAATTCAACCCACCGATGCCGGCGTGACCATGCACAACACTGGCTGCAACGACTGTCCTTGTTGGGCATGTCACATGCAACTTGCACGGTCATGCTGCACCAACGCAGTGATGAGGGACATGCTATTCTGCGGCGCATGGGTGCGCCCTTGACGCCGCCTCGGCCAGCAACGTATGAAGACGTGCTGGCGTTGCCCGACCACGTGGTGGGGGAAATCGTTGCAGGCGAATTATTCGTGTCTCCCCGCCCGTCGCCGCGCCACGCGGTCGCCAGTTCCACACTCGGCGGCGAATTGAACGGGCGCTATCACCAGGGCCGCGGCGGACCAGGCGGCTGGTGGATTCTCGACGAACCGGACCTGCACCTCGGCGACGACATCGTGGTGCCTGACCTGGCCGGGTGGCGCCGGACTCGGCTGCCATCCATCCCTGATACCGCGTTTTTCACCGTACCGCCCGATTGGCTGTGCGAAGTGCTCTCGCCGGGCACCGTACGCCTCGACCGCCATCGCAAGCTCGACGTGTACGCACGCGCAGGGATCGCGCACGTCTGGCTTGTCGATCCGGTGTCGCGAACACTCGAAGTGCTCCGCCTCGATCGGGGCCTCTGGGTGATCGAGGCCGTCCATGCTGATCGCGAACAGGTCGCGGCCCCGCCGTTCACCGACACGACGCTGACGCTCTCCAATCTCTGGGCCGACTGAGGCCTGCCGGCCGCGGTCCGATTGTGTGCGTCGGACTCTCGGAGATGGTGGCCTACTTCGCAGGCTGGTCCACGATTGTGACGGTGTCATCGGTCGTGGTCGCCGTGTTCGTGTCTGTGAGCGTCGGCATCATCTTCGGCGTGTATCCCGCGATGCGCGCCTCACGCCTCGACCCGGTGCACTCGCTGCACTACGAGCAGGCCGCCGCCCGCAAACCCCTGAACGCTTTGCCGTGCACCTGCTGCACGCCGCTGCGGTCCAGCAGGTCCCTGACGTTGCCGGGTGTCACACCGCCCCCGGCCAGAATGTCGATGCGGCCGGCCGCCTGCGTCACGAGCCGGCGCAACTGGTCCGCGCCATCCATCGCGCGGTCCGCGCCGCCGCTCGTGAGCACGACGGCAATTCCAATTTCCACGAGGATCTCAAGGCCGGCGGCCTGGTCGGTCAGTTGATCAAACGCGCGGTGACAACCCACCACCATCGGCCGCGCTGCCGCGATCAGCTCAGACATCAGCGCGCGATCGATTCGCCCGTCCCGCGTCAGCGCGCCACACACCACGCCAGGCGCGCCAGCGGCTTTGACGGCTGCGATATCGGCGTGCATCACGGCCACGTCGTGCGAGTCGTACACAAAGTCGCCCACGCGGGGACGAACGAAGACGTGGATCGGCGTCGTCACGACGGCCAGTGCGTGCCTGATAAGGCCCATTGACGGCGTCACGGCGCCGTCGTGCAGCAGGCCGCACAGTTCAATGCGGTCCACGCCTTCGGCGTCTGCGGCCAGGGCGCCGCCAATGGACTCAACGGCGGCTTCAACAAACAACGGCTGCGGGGGGGCGTTCACAATCCGGATGATACCGGCGGCGAGGCCAGGGGGGGGGATACCATCGAGGTGCCAGCCCCAGAGTCCGGTCGTGTGAGGAGTTGAGTATGGACCGGCTGTGTCGCGTCCTTGTCCTGGGTATTGTGATTGTCGTCGGCGTCACCTCGGTGGAGTGGCCGCTCGCCGCTCGCGATCAGGGGCGCCGCGTCCATGTCTCGATCACAGACTCCAAGGGCGAACCTCAGACTGGCGTCGCGGCATCGGACCTGGTCATCGAAGTCAACGGCAAGCCCGCCGCAGGCACCAGTGTGGCTCCGGCCGCCGAGCCGGTATCGATCGTCGTGGTCACTGAAGGGGTTGGCCGAGACTTGGTTTCGGAGACTCGCCGCATGATGAAGGCGGTGGTCGCGGGTGCCCGTGCCATCCATCCGGACTCCCGCGTGGGCCTCATGGTGGAAGACGGCGCGGCCGCCCCCGTCATGCATCACGTGGCGACCGATGCTGCGGCGCTCGATCCGACGATAGCCCGCTTCTTTGAAAGCAGCCGGAATGCGCCGTTGCTCGACAGCATTCTCACCGCCTCGCAAACGCTGGCGCTTGAGCGGAATTCCCGTCGCGCGATCGTGGCGGTCACCTGGGGAAACGCGGCCCAGGTTGATGTCATGTCGCCGACGAAGGTCTCCAAGGCGGTCAGGGAGAGCGGCGCGTCCCTCTGGGCACTTGACATGGGCGGACGAGAGGCGCCGCTCGGCACAGCCGAACAGCGCGTGTTGTCTGACGTCACAAGCATCAGTGGGGGGCGCCGCGTCACGGTCGTGAAAAGTCAATGAATCCTTTGCCGACGTCGACCCGCTCGAGTGTCACGCGAACGCGATCGCCAACGTCAACGCCGGGCAGCTCACCGTGGGCCAGCATGCCCTCCACCGGTGGCGCGAAGATGCGGACGAACGTTCCCTTGGGCGACGCGCCGGTCACAATCGCGTCGAACGCCTGACCGATCCGCGACCTCATCAACAGCGCCGCCGCAGACTTGTCCACCTGCCGTTCCACCTTGTTTGCGGCATCCTCCTGTTGCGTGCAGTGGGCGGCGAGCTGGTCGAGTGCCTCCACCGAATACGGCGACGGCGTGCCGGCGATCACAGACTTGAGCAGCCGCTGGGTGATGAGGTCGGGATAGCGGCGATTGGGTGCCGTCGAGTGCGCGTAGTCCTTGACCGCCAATCCGAAGTGGCCCGGCGGATCCTCGCCGGGTCGATCGACGACGTACTCGCCGGGGCCGAGCAATTTGATGACACTCAGTGACAGGTCGGCGAACCGGTCGGGTTGCGCACGCCGACTGGTGCGAAGGAACTCCGCCAGCGCAGGTGCATCCGGTTCAGCGGGCAGGTGCGAGCCCGCCGCTGCCGCAAGCTCGACAATGCGGCTCCAGCGTTTGGGCTGGCGCACGACGCGGCGGATCGACGGCACGCGGTGGGCGTCAAGAAAACGTGCGGTGACGCCGTTGGCCGCGATCATGAAGTTCTCGATCAGCGCCTTGGCACGATTCGCCTCGTCGGCGCGCACATCGCGGAGCGCATCGCCGTCGAATTCGGCGTTGGCCTCGATGCGATCGAACTCGAGCGCGCCGTCCTCGTGGCGGCGCTCGCTGAGTGCGCGCGCGGCCTGATCCTGCAACGTCAGCAGCGCGCCCACCCCCGGCACCGCGGCGGCCGCGGCTGGCAGCGGTCCCTGACCCGCCAACCACGCGCCCACGGCGTGGTACGCGAGCTTTGCGTGATTCCTGACCGTGGCGCGATAGACATCAGGCGCCTGGATCGCACCATCAGGTGCCACCGTCATCTCAACGACAATCGCCAGCCGGTCCTCGCCAGGATTGAGCGACGTCAGGTCGGTGGACAGCCGGAGCGGCAGCATGGGGAAGATGACGGCCGGCGTGTAGACCGACGTGGTGTTCACCGCAGCGTGACGGTCGATCGGCGAGTTCTGCGGCACCTGTGCGTCCACGTCGGCAATTGCCACACGCACCGTGACGTGGCCTCCGGGCGCCTCCTCTGCCACCGAAAGCTGATCGAGATCGCGCGAGTCGTCGTTGTCGATCGAGCACCAGAGCCACGCGCGCAGGTCGCGTGGCGCGACCGGTCCGGGCTCCGGGGTGCCCGGCGCCTGCTCGGCCTGCGCGATGGCTGCGGCAGAAAAGTCGGGATCGAGCCCCCGCTCGCGCATCGCCCGGATGGCGATGGCGCGCAGGCGGCTGCGATCGGAAGCGTGTGCCGCGTCAGTCATGGTCTGTCGACGCTATCACGCTCTCGCCGCAACTACTTCGGCGCCAGCGCCTTCGCGATCGCATCAACGGTCAATGTGGTCCGCAGCTCGACGATCTTCTTTGCCATCTCCAGCGTCTTGTCGAGGGGCAGCAGGCTGACGCCGTTGATCGTCGCCCTGTTCGCCTTGGTGCGCTGCTCCAGGCGGATGGTCTTCGGGTCGTACAACGCCATCAACGCGTCGATTCCGTATTCCTCGTGCAGGCCGTCGGACCCCTGGCTCGCGCCGATTTCGATCTTCTCGGGAATGCCATTCGCCTGCACCAGCTTCTGCACCGACGAATAGTCGTAGTACTCGGGAATGAAAATAAAACGTGTCGGCGAGTCGGCGTATTTGATCGACAGGGCTTCGGCGACCGCCTTCATCCCTCCCTGATTGCCGCCGCTGTCACCCATCAGAATCACCGTGGTGAAGCCCATCCCCTTGAGACTCGTGGCCATATCGGTCAGCACGGCCCGGTAGGTCTCCTGCGAAAGGAACACGCTGCCTGGCGCCACTCTCGCCGCATCGGGCCGTCCGGGCTCGAGCGTCACGATGGGTGCGACCAGGGCGTTGCTGAGTTTTCGCGCAATCGCGTCGCCCATGACCTTGAGGACGAAGTTGTGTTTGCCGGTGGCCAGGTGCGGGCCATTGGATTCAACACCGCCGGTCAGGATCAGGGCCGTGGACTTGCCGCCCTTGATGGCATCGCGGACCTCCATCCAGGTGAGTTCTTCCATCCAGACGCTGTCGAGCGCCTCGATGGGCCGAGGCGCATTCTGCTCGGCCACACGTCGTGCGGCAGCGGCAGCCTGCTGTTCGGGCGTCTGCGGCGGCCGCTGTCCCCGGCCTCCAGCTGCAGCCGGTGGCGTGGTTGGTGGCGGCGTCTGCGCCTGCGCGACTCCTGCCATGAGACAGAGTCCAACCGCCACGAATGCGTTGATGTGTTTCATGCGCGCACGTTAGCCGATCGGCGGGAGCCCTCGCAAGCCGGGCTCGCTCACCCTGTCACGCCGGATCACAGGCGGCGCGGAGGGTTCACGGCCAGGGACGAGATGGCAGTCGCCCCCGCACGGTCCCGCTCAGCCACGCCCTGGGGCCGAACTCGGGCCGGCCGTACTGGCCCGCGTCCACGCCAATGGTCCCATCGAAGCGATAGTCGATCGATTGACCGCCGACCGCCCTCCGGATTGCGTCGGCTAACGCAGGCAAATCCGCAAAGCTGATCGAGAAATCGATGGGGAATGTCTCGGTGCCACCCGCAGTGAGCGGAAGGCCGAGGGGCAGGTCGATGTCGGACGCGCGACGGTCCTGAAGGTGTAACGCACCACGCAACGTGGCCAGTGTGAATCCGAAGGGGTTCGGGTTCGTCACCGTGGCCCAGAGCCGCACGTTGGCGCCTCCGAGTGGACGATTGAGCGCGGGCCCGAGCAGGCGAATCTCAGCCGGCCGGTCTTCCGCTTCCGTAAACCGCGGCGGCTGCACCAGCTGGCGCAGTTGCTCGAGCGTCGCACAGCCTGCGGCCGCCAGCATGACCCCGACGACCACGAAGGCCTTCACCATGTGCCCATGATAGTGCCTGGCGCGAGGCGACGCCCGGCGATGCCTAAGATTAGTATTTGATTGGCCATCCCGGTAGCGCGCGTTCGCCGGGAGAGGTGCCCCTTGAACCTCGAACCCGGTGTATGCTTCGGCTCTCATCGACCTGTGAGTGGAGCCGGATGACGAAGACCTTTCCAATTGTGACCCTGGCCCTTTCGGCTGTCGTCGGACTCGCCGCCTGCCAGCGCGAAGCCGACCCGCCGGCATCCGAGCCCACAGCCCAGGCCCAGGCTCCAGCCATCGTTCAACCTGGCGCGCCCGGTCAGGACTCGACTGTCGTGGCCAAGGTTCCAATTTTTCAGGGGAGCACTTTCACGGACGATGACGTGAAGTTCATGCAGGGGATGATCCATCATCACCATCAAGCGCTGCTGATGGCGGCGATGATCACCAGCCATACCAAGACTCCGGAATTGGCTGCGATGGGGCAGAAGATCGAGCTCTCGCAGGGCGGCGAAATTCAGTCGATGAAGGAATGGCTCACCGCGCGACGCCAAAACGTGCCGACGGTCATGGCCGATGGCTCGGCCATGATGATGGGCAAGGCGGGCCACATGGATATGGCCGCGATGCCTGGCATGCTCACGGCCGACCAGATGAAAGCGCTCGACGCCGCGCGCGGCGCACAGTTTGACGAGCTGTTTCTCACCGGCATGATCCAGCACCACAAGGGTGCGCTGACGATGGTGGCCGATCTGCGTGAGGCTGGTGGCGGGAAAGAAACCAATATCGGCGACTTCCTGAACGAAGTGGACAACGATCAGCGGATGGAAATCGTCCGGATGTACGGACTCTTGGGGAGGCCAGTGGAAAAGTCATGAAATCACACACTCAACTTCAGCTCATGGTGACGGCTGCCGTCTGTCTGGCAGTGTCCACGGTCTTCGCGCAGAATCCACCCGCGGCACCGCAGCAGGGACGCGGCGCAGTCACGGTGGGACAGATCCCGATTCCGCAGCCCTGTACGGCAGAGCAAATTGCGGCAGCCCAAGCGGCCGCGAACCAGCCGATCGAGGCAGCGGGCCGGGGTCGTGGCGGGCGCGGCGGCGGCGGCGTCGCCTGCCACATGCCCGATCCACGCGAAGGCCTCAAGCCCGGCAAGTACGACGCTGGCGAGGCCGCGCTCAACATGAAGCTCGTGGCGACCATGAAGCAGCCCGAGGGCATGTACGACCCGAACGCCACAAACGCCCGAAGCCTCGACTATGCGAACTCCGACCTGGCCTTCGGCATGAACGGCCGGCTGGCGCTCCAGGGCAACTTTCACGGGATGATTTTCTACAACATCGAAGACCCGACGAAGACGACGCTGCAGACGATCGTTTCGTGTCCGGGCGGGCAGGGCGATGTGTCGGTGTGGGGGAACCTCGCGTTCATGTCTGTGGAGGGCTATGGCCGGCTCGATTGCGCCGCCACGCCTGCGCCGACCACGCCGCCGGCACCAGGCGGCGGGCGCGGCGCGGCTCCCCCCGATCCGAACCGTATGTTTGGTGTCCGGATCTTCGACATCTCGGATCCGCGCAAGCCCCGGCAGGTCGCTGGCGTGCAGACATGCCGAGGCTCGCACACGCATTCGATCGTCACGGATGTGAACGACAAGGAACACATCTACATCTATGTCTCCGGCAATTCGGGTGTGCGCTCGGCTGAGGAGAAGGCCGGCTGCGTGTCGGATCCCAACGCGCCGAACACGTCCACCTTCGGCATCGACGTGATCAAGGTGCCGCTTGCGCATCCGGAACAGTCTGCGGTGGTCAGCCACGCCTACATCTTCGCGGACGCGAACACCGGCCAGCTTGCCAGCCTTCACGGCCGTCGTCAGGGCACGGGCGAACCCATCCCGAACCAGACCGCGGGCTGCCACGACGTGACCAGCTATCCGTGGGCCAAGCTGCTTGGCGGCGCGTGCTCCGGCAATGGCCTGCTCCTCGACACCAGCGTCGTGACGAAACCGAAGCGCCTGGATGATGTGGCGGATGCGGCGTTTGCGTTCTGGCACTCCGCGACGTTCAACAACGACGGCACCAAGCTTCTGTTCTCAGACGAATGGGGCGGCGGCACGCAGCCGATGTGCCAGTCGATCCACCCGACGATGTGGGGCGGCAATGCGGTGTTCGACATCCAGGGCACGGGCGACAACCGGCGGATGAAATTCGGCGGTTACTTCAAGATGCCGGCGTGGCAGACCGCGAGCGAGAACTGCGTGGCGCACAACGGCAGCCTCGTGCCCGTGCCTGGGCGCGACATCATGGCCCAGGCCTTCTATCAGGGCGGCGCATCGGTGTTTGATTTCACGGACTCGGCGCGCATCAAGGAAATTGCGTACTTCGACCGCGGGCCGATCGACGCGGACAACCTGGTCATCGGCGGCTACTGGTCCGTCTACTACTACAACGGATTCCTCTACGGCTCGGAGATTGCGCGCGGTCTCGACATCTTCCAGTTGACGCCGAGTGACGATCTCTCCCAGAACGAAATCGATGCCGCTAAGCTTGCGACCCGGGAAGGCTGCGGCGCGTCGAACGACTTCAACGTGCAGTGCCAGGCGCATTACGTCTGGCCGAACAGTTTCGTTGTCGCTCGCGCGTACCTCGATCAGCTCACTCGCGCCAAGGCACTGCCGCAGGAGCGCGCCGGTGCCCTCGACGCGGCCATGAAGGACGTCGAAAACGCAAGTGCTGCGAACCGCAGGGTTGCGGTCACTCGTCTCGACGCACTGGCGGCCGAGTTGACGAAGGACGCCACATCGGCGATGGGGATCAACGCCATGCGGATGAAGGCCGCCGCATCGACGATTCAGAGGCGCAACGCGCAGGTGAAGTGAGTCGTTGGGCTTTCACGTGGCCGCTTGCGGCCACGTGTGGCACCCGGGCCCCGTGCCAACGCTCTTACCCACGCGTCCGCAGTCGTGCTTCGATGTCTGCACGAAACGCGGCCGACACGCGGACCTCACGGCCGCTCGTCAGTCGCACACGCGCGGTTCCGTCGATGACCACGATGACCGGCTGCACACGATCGAGGTTCACGAGGATCGACCGATGCACACGTGGCACGGTACCGGTAGTCGGCATCGCTGGTGGACAGAATCACGTCGTTGCGGCTGGCGCGGACGAACTCCACTTCGCCCGGGTTCACGAATGCGGTGCCTTCGCGTCGCTTCAGAGCCAGGCGCTCGGCCGGCACGCCGGCGCCAGGATGGGCCACCAGAGCGGCCAGGTTCGCCGCCGCCTCGGCAATCCGGCGCTGCTGAGCGTGGGCGCGGGCGATCGCGAGCGCCTGGTTCACTCGCGTCCGCGAAAACGGCTTGACGAGGTAGTCGAGTGCGCGCACTTCAAAGGCGTGCACGGCATGGTCCCCGTACGCCGTGACAAAGATCACCGGCGGCATCTGTTCCGGCCCCACCGCACGGATCACGTCGAAACCGCTGCACTCCGGCATCTGGATATCAAGCAGGACGACATCGGCGCGGCATCCGGAAAGCGCTTGAATGGCGGCGCGTCCATCGCGGCACACGGCCACCACCTCCACGTCGGGGTGCGCCGACAGCAGGCTGAGCAGATGCTCGCGAGCCGGAGCCTGATCTTCCACGACGACCACGCGCAACGGGTTCATAGGGCTTCCTTTACGTGAAACGGTATTGTGACGCGGACCCGGACGCCGCCGTCGTCTTCGGCAACAATCTCACACGACTGCCGGGCGCCATACAGTTGCTCGAGCCGGCCACGTGTATTCGCAAGACCGACGCCGGCGCCATGTGCCGAGGTGGCCGACAGGCCAATCCCGTCGTCGCACACCCCCAGACAGAGATCATCGCCATCGCGCCACGCCGACACATGGACGCGGCCGCCACGGGCCCGCGGCTGCAGGCCATGCCGAACGCTGTTTTCCACCAGTGGCTGCAGGAGAAGCACCGGCCCCTGGCATCCAGCACCTCGGCATCAATGGCGAATGTCACGGTCAGCCGTTCGCGCATCTGTACTGATTCGATCGCGAGGTAGTCGTCGAGTGCGGCCAGATCCTGTGCCAGCGTGACTTCATTCGCATGGGTGTCGCGCAGCGTGGTGCGCAGCAGCCGGCCCAGGCGTTCGATCATGGACTCGGCGGCATCGGGATCGCGTCTGAGCAGCGATGAGACTGCGTGCAGGGTGTTGAACAGGAAGTGCGGCTGAAGTTGCCGCTGCAACGCCAGGAGCCGGGCCTGCGCCAGGGACGCCTCCAGCTGCGCCTCAGACACGGCACGCCGCCGCACCTCGGCCTGCAGGGCCATCGCGTAGGCCAGCGCCGCGAGCGCCGCATACATCGTGAACTCCCACTCAACCGCGAGCCTTGGAGTACTCACGATGCGGAGGCTGAAACGCCTCCACGTAATCGGATACCCCATCGTCGCCCAGGTCAGCAGCAGGCTCGACAAGGACAGTACGGCCAGATGGGTCGTGGCCAGGAGAGCACCCACACACATGGGCGGCCAGGGCCGCGGGCCAAGGCCAGCCCCGGGCGCGAATACGCAGCGCCAGAAAGACGGCCGCAGGAATCAACACGGCCCACGTACCCCAGTACACCACGTTCATGATCAGCACGGCCGACCGGCGCCCCGCATCCACCTCCGCCGATGTCAGCGTGAGACTGCCAATGAGGCCGGAGACGACTCCAATGACGACGACGGCTGACGACAAGGTGCGCCACTGGAACTCACGCATGGCTGACACTGTGCCACGGAATGTTGCACCGCGCGGACACCGCGCGGGCTTCGTCCGGCTGTGGCCCGACGCGAGCGCTGTGGCGCAGACCGCTGCACCGCCGCCGGGTTTGTCGCCGCCGCTCTCCAACGCCCGGATGTGAGGAAGCCGGACTCTGGTGCTCAGCGATCACGGCATCGCACACTGGCATTCACGTCGATCGGCCTGGCCACGGCCGACTCCCTCGTGATGCTGGTTGGGAACAAGTAGGCGCCGCTGTGGTGGACGTCGCAGGACTAACGTCCGTGGTCATCGGTGGCGCCGCGACGCCGGTCAGGTGCTGGACCAAGCGGAGGCCCGAACGCGCGGCCCGCGCCATTCTGACCATGGCACTGCGCGCAACTGCCCTGCCGAAAGAGGGTCTTGCCTTCCTCCACCATGGCGACGGTGGCGCCGGGCGGCGGGATCGCCGGGGGGCCGGTCGGCTCCGTCGGCCCTTTTCCGCCGCACGCCATGATGGCCAGCGCCGGAGCGCACAGGGCCAATCGCACCACCATTGGTGTGCTCCTCAACATTCGGTATGACATCAATACACCCTCGTGACAGCGCCAGTTCGCCTCATTGCGGCCGGCACCGAGTGCAGGTGCAAGGGATGTGCCCGTGAGAATTCACAACCGACCCACAGCAGACCGTGACGAACCTGCCGCAGAAGGGACCAGCACACGTCGCACGGGCTCACGTCACACGGAGGGACCAACCTGCATTCGGAGTCTTGGATGCACCGAATCAACGTCTCGGGTTTTCCGGGTTGGCATGTGGCTGTTCTCAGGCAGGCTCAGTCAACGCCCGCACATCCAGGATCTTTGGGATCTGCTCGTCGGTCAAGAGACCCTGTTCGCGCACGAGGTCCACCACGGACTTGCCTGTGGCGACCGATGCTCTGGCAATCTCGCCGGCCTTGGCGTACCCGAGGATGCGGTTCAGGGCCGTGGCGATCTGCGGGGTGTGTTCCGCAAAGTACCGGCAGCGGGCTTCATTGGCGGTGATGCCTTCAATGCACCGGACACGAACCGCGCGCAGGGTGGTGGTCAGGATCTCGGTGCTTTCCAGCACGGCGTGTGCCATGACGGGCATCATGACGTTCAGTTCCAGCTGACCCGCCTGTGCGCTGTACGCGACGGTGGTGTCGTTTCCCAGCACCCGGAAAAACACCTGGTTGGCCATTTCCAGGATCGACGGATTCACCTTGCCGGGCATCATGCTGGAGCCCGGCTGGGTGCTGGGCAACGTGATCTCGCCCAGGCCATTCGATGGCCCCGAGCTCAACAGGCGCAGGTCGTTCATGATGCGTGTGAATTCGAGAGACATGGCCCGCAGGGCGTTGGAGTACACGGTCATGGGCAACTGCGACTGCATGGCCGCGCACATGTTCGGCGCCAGGTGGAGGCCGGCCTCACCGGTGGCCGCCCGCAGCTCGTCGAGGATGGCCTGGCGATAGCCTGCGGGCACGTTCACGCCAGTCCCGGCCGCCGACCCACCGATCCCGAGCTCGCAGAGATGCTCCTGAGCGGCAGCCAGCAGGTGCAGCAGTTGCCCCACGGTGTGGGCGTACGCGCCGAACTCCTGGCCAAGTCGAATGGGCACCGCATCCTGAAGGTGCGTGCGTGCCGCCTTGAGGACGTGGTCAAACTCGGTGGCCTTGGCGTCAAGCGCCCCCTTGAGCGCCTCGAGTTCGACGACGAGTGCCCGCGAGAGACGCAACGTCGCCAACCTCATGACCGTCGGATAGGTGTCGTTGGTGCTTTGCGACATATTGACGTGGTCATTGGGATGGACCGGGACATAGGACCCCAGCGCGCCGCCCAGCGCTTCATTGGCGACGTTGGCGATCACCTCGTTGGTGTTCATGTTCTGCGAGGTGCCGGCGCCGGCCTGAAACGCGTCCACGATGAAGTGCCGACGAAAATCAGAGGCGAGGATCGTCGCGACCGCCGAGATAATCGCGTCGCGGCGCGGCCGATCCAATGCGCCAACATCACCGTTGGCTTTGGCCGCGCAACGTTTCAGAAGCAGGTATGTCCTGATCAGTTCGGGATGCACCTGCGTACCACTGATCGGAAAGTTCTGGGCGGCGCGCAGCGACTGGATCCCGTAGTACACATGATCGGGGATCTCGAGTTCACCAAGACTGTCTTGCTCCGTTCGCATCATATCCTCCATTGTTGGCGCGGTTGACCTGATATGGATCCACTGTAACCCTGCGAATGACACACAGACGGTGTGCCTTTCCGCACAGGCGGCGGGCGTGCACGAGCGTAGGGTGGACGTATGCGTACACTTCCTACCGTCCTCGCGTGTGTGATCCTGGCGGGCGTCATCGGAGCCGTCGAGACTCCCCGCGTCACTGCCGTGACGCCGTCACCCCTCTTCACGAGCCCGACACCTCAGACACTGAGAGTGACGGGGACGGGGTTCGCCCCGGGCCTGACCGTTGAGGTCATGTCGCAGGGGAATACCGAAACCTACTCTGGCGCAGCGATTCAGGGACAGCGCAGTACCTCATTTGAGATTGCGGTGGTGCTCACGCAACCCGGAGCGCCCACACTCGTGGTGCGGAACACCGACGGCGGTGTGTCCGATCCGTTTCCCCTCAAGGTTGACGTGGGCGCGCCCGGGCGGCCAGACGCTCCCGTCCCGCAGTCGCGCCCCACGATCGACCGCGTGTCTCCCGAACGAACCACCAAAGGCAGTGTCGCTCAGGCCGTGACGCTCACCGGGAGCCAGTTCGCTCCGGGGTTGACCGTGTCCGTGACCGACCCGACCGGCACAGTCACCATTGTCAAAGGCACGGCCATCGACACCGTGACGCCGACCCTGGTCAAGTTCGGCTTTGTTTTTGAGGTGTCAGGCGAATACACGCTGACCATCACCAACCCGCCAGGCCAGTCGTCGAATGCCGTCACGATCGCCGTGTCGTAGGCCCATCGGGCGCCACGAATTATGTCGATACCCTGAGAAATGTGTTGGCCCGGTCCTGGCGCGTGGTGGAAGAACGTGCGAATCTGACAGAATTCGCCGAATCGGCTTGGCGCGTGATGATCGAGCATCGCGCGCCGAAAGAATAGACCGAGATTCGTTGCGCAATGTGCCCGATCGAACATTGCCGCTCCTGGTGCCGCCGTAACGTCGCGTTGATCGATTGACTTCAATCGACCGAAGTCCAACGCGAGGTGGCGTCATGAATCGTTACCGCTTTCCCTTGACAGTTGTTCTGAATACCTTTGTCCTGCTGGCGAGCGCCAGTGTTGTTTCAGCACAGGTCGCGCCCACACTCGGCTCCGCGCACAGTTACGCGGTGCTGGCTGGTTCCACGGTGACCAACGTGGGAGCAACAATCATCACCGGTGATCTGGGCGTCAGCCCCGGCAGCGCGGTCACGGGCTTTCCTCCCGGTGTCGTCGTCAACGGCACGATTCACGGCGCGGACGCGTCCGCAGGGTTGGCGCAGGGAGGGCTGACGGCGGCATTCAACAACCTCGGCAGCCAGGCCTGCACCCAGGATCTCACCGGACAGGACCTCGGCGGCCTCACGCTGACACCTGGCGTCTATTGTTTTTCGTCGTCAGCACAGCTGACGGGCACGCTGACGCTCGACGCCGAGGGCGATGCGAGCGCGGTGTTCATCTTCAAGATGGGAAGCACACTGACCACGGCCACCGGTTCGGCCGTCGTGATGATCAACAGTGGCGCGCCGTGCAACGTGTTCTGGCGTGTTGGCAGCTCGGCCGCGCTCGGGAGCGAGACGGCCTTCTCAGGCAACATTCTCGCGCAGGAGAGCATCACGCTCATCACCGGGGCCACGGTCACCGGCCGCACGCTGGCGCGCACCGGCGCCGTGACCTTAGGGACGAATACGGTGAACGCGACTTGCGGCGGGGGGCCTGGGCCGGTGTGCCCGACGATCACGCTCTTGCCCGCAACCCTGCCCGGCGGCGTGGTGGGCACGGCGTATGCGCAGACCATTGTCGGCAGTGGCGGCATCGGACCGTACACGTTCGCGGTGACATCAGGCACGCTGCCGGCGGGAATGACACTGACGTCAGCGGGCGTTCTGTCGGGAACGCCCACCGCAGTGGGCACCTCAGTGGTGACCATCCAGGGGACCGATGCCAACGGCTGCCTTGCAACCATCAGCCTCACGATCGTGATCGCGGCGGCACCACCGCCTCCGCCCGTGTGTCCCGTGATCACGCTGTCTCCGCCGACGCTGCCCACGGGCATGGTCGCGGTGGCCTACAGCCAGACGATTGCCGGCAGCGGCGGGCAGGGCCCGTACCTGTTCGGGGTGACGAGCGGCGTCTTGCCAAGCGGCGTCACGCTGACACCGTCGGGTGTTCTCGCGGGGACTCCAGCGACGGCCGAGACCGCGGTGGTCACGATCCGTGGCACGGATGCCAATGGGTGTTTTGCCGAGGTGATCTACACGATCGTCATCGCGCCGGCTCCCCCGCCACCGCCGGTGTGTCCCGTCATCACGCTGTCGCCGCTGATCCTGCCTGACGGGATCATTGCCGCCGCCTACAATCAGCTCATCACCGCCAGTGGCGGCACCGCCCCCTACACGTTTGGTGTGACCGCCGGTGCGCTCCCCATGGGACTCACGCTGACCGGCGCGGGTGCGCTGTCGGGGACGCCCACAACCGTCGGCACGTCTGGCGTCACGATTCGCGGCACCGACGCCAACGGCTGCTTCGCCGAGGTGGTCCTGACCATCGCGGTCGTGGCTGCGCCACCGCCGCCACACGTCTGTCCTGTGATCACCCTGTTGCCGGCCACGCTCCCCGGCGGCATCGTCGGCATCGCGTACAGCCAGACCATCACCGGCAATGGCGGCACCGGCCCCTACACATTTGGCGTCACGTCGGGTGTGCTGCCGGCCGGAGTGACCCTCACATCGAACGGTCTGCTGTCGGGGACGCCGACAACCGTGGGCACCTCGGTGGTGACGATTCGCGGGACAGATGCGCAGGGCTGTTTCGCCAGCGTGATCTACACGATTGTCCAGGCGGCACCCGAGGTGCCTCCCTGCCCGGCGATTTCGTTCACGCCGGTGATCCTGCCGCAAATCACGGTCGGCGTCCCGTTCAGCGTGACGTTCATCGGATCGGGCGGGACGGGCCCGTACACGTTCACCGTTACGGCAGGGGCGCTGCCCGGCGGACTGACGCTGTCACCAGGCGGAGTGCTGTCGGGCACGCCGACCGGCAGCGGCGCATTCAACTTCACCATCCGGGCCACCGATGCGTCTCTCTGTGTGCTCGAGCGCGCCTACACCATGGTCGTCGTGGAGGCGGTGCCGACGCTGCCCCATGTCGTCCTTTTGTTCCTCGCGCTCGGCCTCACAGGCGCCGGCTACATGCGGCTGCGCCGGCAGGCGATGCTTATCGGGCGGTAGTCTCCGTTGGGCCCTCCAGCTCCACGTCGATCAGGCGCGCTCGGTCTCGGCCACCGTCTTTGGCCGAGTACAGCGCCTGGTCGGCGAGCTGGAGGAGACCTGCGCAGTTACGTTCTGCGGTGGGAACCATGCTCGCGATGCCGACACTGACGGTCAGCACGGGCGCCACTGGGGACCCGGCGTGGGCGAGGGTGAGGGCGCGCACCTGCGCCCTGATCTCTTCGCCGATTCGCAGGGCTTCATCGCGGCCCGTGTCGAACAGCACCACGGCGAACTCTTCCCCGCCGAAACGTGCCGCCATATCGAGCGGCCGCCGCCCGAAACGCGCGATCACCGACGCCACCGCCTTCAGAGCTCCGTCACCCGCCTGATGGCCATAGTGGTCGTTATAGGCCTTGAAGCAATCGATGTCGGCAAACAACACGGCAATCGGCTTGCGTTCGCGCAGGCCCTGTTGCCAGATCTGCTGGAGGTGCTGGTCAAGACGCCGCCGGTTGTTGATGCCGGTCAGGCCGTCGCGCAACGCAATTTCCGACAGGAGTTGCCCCTCAAGCCACGCGACGCGACGGGCGCGTTCGAGGTGGTGCGCACCAACGGCACAAATCACGCTGGTCGTCAGTAACATGGCCAGGAACTGGACCATGTCCAGGGTCGGCATGGCAAACCACCTGGCGGCCGCCACGTAGAACGCGATAGAGGCCAGATTGCCGGCCAGCGCCAGGCGAAACCGGAGCCCCATGATGAAGTAGGCCGCGATGGTGGCAATGACCAGGCGGACAAACAGCCGATCCTCATCCAGGGTCCAGGCGAGGAGTCCAATCCACGCAATGCCCATCATTCCGGCCGTCATCAACACCGTCATGATCCGCGGATACCACAGCGAGGCCCGGCGCCCGAACGTCAGCGCGAACGCCACCGCCAGAATGAGCACCATGACGCCAAGACGGGCGACATGGGGCACGGCTTCGCTGACCTTCGGAATGACGAGCCGATCCACCTGAACAATGGCACATACCAGCGCCATCAACATCGCCAAGTTGATGCGGAGGTATTTCAGGCCCTCCTGAAACTGCTCGTCGCGGTAGGCGGCCTCGAGGCTTGGCTCGAATCGCATCGAGCGAACGCCCCGCTCAAGATGACGCTGGAGCGACTCGGCATAGTCGGCTCCGTCGTGCGTCGCCGCTGGCGTCTGGGGACGGAAGGACTGTCCGTGATCGTTCAAGACTGCAATGGCCCTTGTCAGGCAGTTTACTACTTCAGCGATCACGACGGATCACAGGGAGACGCGGAGGCACGGGAGGTCTTGTGCGATACTCGGCGCATGCCGCTGCGCCGGGCCCATCTCGGATCGCTGCTCATCGTGGCCCTGGCACTCGCCGGTGCAACCGTGGGGCCGTCGCGGGCGTTCTCGCGGGCCGCGACCTCGATCGCCTGGGAGGCGGCCGACACGCGGCTCGCTCGGGTTTCTGCGAACATCGCACGGCGCCTGAGAGTCGCTGGGCCTGCCCTGTTATTGAGTGCGGCGCTCTCCAGACCCAGGGTCGTTGACACGCCGGTCCGGCATTCACTGTTTCAACGTCCTCCCCCCCACTCCTCACACACACGCAACGTCTGACGCCGACGTCGTGGTGACGTCGCCGTTACCTGTGTTTGTCGTCAGAGGAGGTTTCCATGCGCCCATGGCGTTCGTGGTTTTCGCGCGGACCGTTGTCCGCGTCGCTCGTTTCGCAAGTCAACACACTCCGCGGGAACCTCAGGGACAGGTCCGACTGCGATCTCGCCGACGCAGCGGTCGCGGCCACAACGCTGTGCGAGGTCGTCGCCGTGACTGCGGTCACGGCGGCGCGCGTTCTCGGACTCGAGATGCACGACGAGCAGCTGCAGGCCGCGCTCGATCTGGCCGCCGGCTACATCGTGGAGATGCAGACGGGTGAGGGCAAGACCCTGGCCGCCGTCCCGGCCATCGTCTGGCTCGCCCGCACCCATCAGGGTGTGCACGTACTCACGGCCAACGAATACCTGGCGCGTCGCGACGCCGAGTGGATGCGCGGCATCTATGAACGGCTGGGCCTGTCGGTGGCCTCAATTGATCAGGGGATGTCGGCGGCCGAGCGCCGCGCCGCCTATCGGGCCGACATCACGTACGCGACGGCGAACGACGTGGGCTTCGATGACCTGCGCGACGGCCTGGCGTACGACGCCAGTGAGCTGGTGCATCGGCCGCTGTCAAATGCGGCCGTGGTCATCGATGAGGCCGATTCGATCCTGATCGACGAAGCGCGTATTCCCCTGGTGATCGCCGGCGGAGTCGCGGATGCGTCGGACCTGCCGGTCGCCTCAGACCGGGCCGTGCGCACGTTGCACCAAGGTCAGCACTTCACGGTGGAAAACACGGGCGCCAACGTGGTGCTGACGCCGGCCGGCGTCGAGCGAATCGAACACACCCTGGGCATGGCCAACCTGTTC
>CAZAZR010000067.1:0-21775 GCA_964489685.1 uncultured Solibacteraceae bacterium
TCAGCCCTCGCAACTGAGCGACTGACGATGTGGGTCACGTCGCGTGTCCTCTAACTAGGCCGAGGCGACGAGCAATCGACGAGCGCACCTGTTCCGGATCAAGCCGCTCGCCTTCGATCTCGCTGGACTTCAGGACGTCCAGCGTCAGCGTTTCCAGCTCGGCCTCTTTCTGTAGGGCAATGCCCAGCCCCTCCATACGGCCCAGCAGCCGATTAGGCGCGCGTAGCGTTACAGCTACACGGAGGGTCGACCTTTGAGGCTTTCACCGCCATCGCGGGATTGCGATCCGCCCATCCGCTGTCCTGGCAGAACCGAAAGAAACTTCTCAGGTACTCGAGACGCTTTCGCGCGGAGAGCGGGGAGGGGAATCGCCCGTCCAGATCACTGGCTTCGGCCGACTGGCCATCGACGTGATCCTCTGCCAAATGTGGCATGTCGGCGAGCGGTCCAAGCCCGAGCGCCCGTTGATGGCGAGGCCGACGCGCCTTCGCCAACGCGCTGGTGTTCAAGGGAGGGCATCGTTGTCGAAGGGGTACGATCGGCAGGTTCTCCGAGGACGTTGATCTGGCCTGCCTTTTCAACGGCCTTCTTGATGGTGGGAATGTCGGGCGGCTCCTCCCCGATCTTGCCGGTCGCTTCCCAGTTGTGACAAGGGCGGCGTTGTTCATGTGGGCGTTCAAACGAGGGTCCGTCAGCGCAGCAGCCGGCGACCTACCTCGTCATCGCCGTCACCACACGTTCCAGCGTCCGAGACGCCACCGGGCCTGCGTCCACTGGGCAGGAATCGCACCCGCGCAACGCGATGACGCCGAGCTTGCTGCCGCGATGGAACAGCGCCGACGCGTGATACCCGGCCGTGGATCCGCCGTGGCCGAGCATGACGACATCGCCCCGGCGCGACACCGTGAATCCCACGCCATAGCCCGAGGTCATGGCCGCATTCGAAAAGAACGCCCGCGCGTAGTTGGCGTCCTGCGTCGCCTTGTTCAGAATCCCCTCAGGGCCTTCGCCAAGTTCCCACGACACGAACCTGGCGAGGTCGTTGATCGTGCTGAAGAGGGCCCCATTGGGCACGCGGTACCCTCGGCCGTCGATCTCACGGTCAGCGTTGGCGCGACTGACGACGCCCGCCTGGTTCCGCTGGTAACCGTGTGCCAGATTCTCCCGCATCGCCGTCGTCGCCTCCATGCCCGATCGGGACATGCCGAGCGGCTGCAGAATTCTCTCGGCGACCTGCGCGATGAACGGCCGTCCCCCGGCTCGTTCAATGGCGAGGCCGAGCGAGGCATAGCCGATGTTGGAATACAAATAAGTGGTCCCGGGCTCGTTCGCGTAACTCGTCTGCGGCAGGCATCTGACGACGATCTGTTGCCACGCGCTCACGGGCCCCACCGAGTGGTTCTGACAGGCCGGCTCGCGCGCCAACCCCGAGTGCATCGTCGCCACCTGCAGGAGCGTGATGGCCGGAGTCCCGACGGGCGCTTTCTGAATCTGCTTCGCTTCCGGCACGTGTTGTTCGAGCGGGTCGGTCAGCCGTATCTTGCCCTGCTCCACCAGTTGCAGGAGGGCGAGCGCCGTGAACTGCTTCGTGATGGACCCCATGCGGTAGACCGTGTCGTTGGTCGGCACGCGCTTCGTTTCGGTTTCCGCGTAGCCGTAGTGCCCCGACCACACCAGCTGCTTGCCCGACACGACGCCGAGCGAGAAACCACCCACGCCGTCCTTGGCAAAGTCAGCCGCAATCGTCGCGTCGAGGTCCTTGAGGGCAGCCTCAAGACGGGCATCACCAGCCGCGCCCTGTTGAGCCACCAGCGCCGACGGCGCCCACACGAACGCCGAGGAGAAAACAACAATGAGGAGTGTGCGCACGGCCAATTGTAGATCCAGGCGGCCGGTTTGCGCGTTCTCACTCGTCGCGCAGGGCCGCATCGGTTCAATCCGGCCCAGGCAAGACTCCCTCGCGTCCGGAAGTGGCCGGTGTGGTGACAGCGTCGCGCGTCGCATATCGCCAATGGGCAATTCATCCCCGGGGCCAGGCCTGCCAAGATCTCACACAAAGTTGTGAGCCTGAAGGCACAGAGACGCAGCGAAAGCGAGCGGTCTGTGACCACGAGTGCCAGCCTTCTGGAACAGATTGTCAACAACCTTCCCACCGGCGCTTTCGTCCGCGACTACTATCCGGTTCGCGGTTGGTTTGCGCAAGGCGATCTTGCGTGCTTCGGCGATTCTGCAGAATCGGAGGACTGGGACGACACGGCCTCGCTCATTAACTCCTCTTCACCTGGAGCACCGATGAGCCCCGATTCAGGTGCGCCGAAAGGTACAGCGCGAGACGACGGCGTCGCCTACGCTGATGGAAGGATCACCATGCAAATGAAACAGAGTGAGCGGTACGCGTGCAAGAAGTGCGGCTGTGAGGTCACAGTCACGACGGCTCCGTCGGTCTCCGGCAAGGGCGGCCAAGGGTCACTCGTCTGTTGTGGCGAGAAGATGTCCACACAGGTGTAGCCGCTCGGCCCACGTGCGCAAGGAGAAGGCCATGCAAGCCGTGAGATTTGTGGGCGTCGGTCGCCCAGCGCAGATAGAGGACGTGCCCAAGCCATCACCGGCCCCGGGGCAGGTGCTGATCAAAATCGGTGGCGCCGGCGTCTGCCACTCGGATCTGCACGTGATGGAAGAAGACTTCGGATTCACGCCGCCCTTCACGCTTGGCCATGAGAACGCCGGCTGGGTGTCTGCGCTCGGTGCAGGTGTCGTCGGATTCAAGGAAGGTGATGCTGTCGCCGTCTATGGCCCGTGGGGGTGCGGCCGCTGTCATGCATGCCAGCAGTCGATGGAGAACTACTGCGAGAACTGGGCCCAGGTGAACGGTTTTGGCGGCGGCCTGGGCCTCGATGGCGGGATGGCCGAGTACATGCTCGTGCCCTCAGCGCGACTGCTGGTGCCGCTCGGTGACCTGAGTCCAGCGAAAGCCGCGCCGCTCAGCGACGCCGCGCTGACGCCGTATCACGCGATCAAACGGGCGCTGCCGCACCTCGACGCGGGAAGCACCGTTGTCGTGATTGGCGTCGGTGGACTCGGGCACATGGCGATTCAACTTCTGCGTGTGCTGGCACCGGTCCGCATCATCGCTGCCGACGTTGACGACACGAAACTGCAGCACGCCAAGGCCCTTGGCGCGGACGCCATCGTCAACAACCGCAACGCCTCCGAGGCCGGGGAGCGGATACGCCACATCACCGGCCCTCGCGGGGCCAGTCTGGTGCTCGATTGCGTTGGCGTGCAGCCCGCGTTCGATCTGGGCGCGACCCTGCTCGGTCGAAACAGTGTATGGACGATCCTCGGGTTGGGCGGCGGCCGCCATCAGTTCGTTCACGGGAGCACGCCATACGGAACGTCGATGAGCATTCCCTACTGGGGCAGTCGCGTCGAACTGATGGACGTGATTGCGATGGCGCGCGACGGCAGAATCCACGCTGACACGACGGAGTTTCCACTGACGCAGGCCGTTGACGTGTACGCCAAACTGAAGGCTGGGCAGATCACCGGTCGCGCCGTGCTCGTCCCCGCCTAAAGCAGAAAATCTGGCGCGGCCAACGCCCAATGCCTTACGGCTGGCCCACGGAAGGCCCCAAAAACAAAAACGGCCCAACGACGCATACGGTCGTGGGGCCAGAGTCGACTTCGATGATCCTTACTAGCGGCGGTATACCCACCGGGGCGCGGTCCATCAGGTCGATCCCTCACCGCGCACGCTGAGTGTATCACACTATCTGTCCTCCGCGTCACGCCGGCTTCACCCCAGTGATAATCTCCTGAGTTCAGTGGATCAGGACCAGAGCAGCCTCGTCGGACAGACCCTCGGCCGTTATCACGTCGATTCCAGACTCGGGGCCGGCGGCATGGGCGTGGTCTATCGCGCCCACGACCCACTCCTGCAGCGCGATGTCGCCATCAAGCTGCTCGGTGACGGCCCGGTGGCCGGCGACCGGCTTCTGCAGGAAGCCCGCAGTGCCTCGGCCCTGAACCACCCCAACATCTGCACGGTCTACGAGGTGGGCGAGGTCGATGGGCACCCGTTCATCGTCATGGAACTGATCGAGGGCGAGCCGCTCAGCGCCCAGGTGGCGCGCGGATCGATCCCCCCCGCCGACGTGCTCAGAATCGGCGAACAGATCGCCGACGCGCTGATCCACGCGCACGGGCGAGGCGTGATTCATCGCGACCTGAAATGCGCCAACGTCGTGGCCATGCCCGACGGCCGCGTGAAGGTGCTGGATTTTGGCATCGCCTTTCGACCGGCCAACGCCTCGTCCGAAACGGTCACCGCCGTTCAGACCGACGACTCCGGGGTGACCGGTGCCATCACGGGCACCGTGTCGTACATGGCCCCAGAGGTCCTGCGCGGCGAGCCGGCCGATCAGCAAAGCGAACTCTGGAGCGTGGGCGTGATGCTCCACGAGATGACGTCGGGCCGGCGTCCGTTTACCGGCCAGTCAACGTTCGCCCTGGTTGCCGCCATCGTGGGCGGCGCGCCCCGACCGTTGCCTGCCACCACTCCACCGGCGCTTGCCTCACTGATCGATCGCTGCCTGGCCCGCGAGCGGCGCGACCGCTATCAGAATGCGCGGGAACTTAAAGCCGTCATCGAAACCGTTCGGCAGGCGTTGACCTCCGGGCGCCAGGTCCACGTTGACGCCGGCCCGCAGACGCCGCGCCGCATCGAGTCCATCGCGGTCCTGCCGCTGGCGAACCGGTGCGCGGAGCCGGGGCAGGACTACTTCGTGGACGGTATGACCGACGCGCTCATCGCGGAGTTCTCACGGCTTCAGGCGTTGCGCGTGATTTCACGCCAGTCGGTGATGCGCTATCGCGACACTGTGAAGACGGCGCCAGAGATTGCCGCGGAACTGGGCGTTGACGCCCTTCTGGAAGGCTCCGTGATGGTGGTGCGCGGCACCGTGCGGGTGCAGGCACAGCTCATCGATGCGGCGTTTGACCGCCACATCTGGTCGCACAGTTACGACCGTCAGACTGAAGACGTACTGGCGCTGCATACCGACGTGGCACGCGCCATCGTGGATGACATCCGGGTGCGGCTCTCTCCCGCAGAACGCGCCCACCTGAACGCCGTTCGGCATGTGCACCCGGCGGCCCACGAGTTGTGGCTCAAGGGCCGTTACCTGCAGAACAAGACCGTCTGGACGCGCGAAGACTACGAACAGGCGCTCGACTACTACCAGCAGAGCGCGGCCCAGGACCCCGACTACGCGCCTGCATTCGTCGGACAAGCCGACATCTGCCACCGGCTCGGCGGGTATGGTTTCTGGTCGCCTCAAGACGCCTTCGGCCGCGCCAAAGTGGCGGCCGAGCGTGCGCTCGCGCTCGACCACGCGCTGCCGGCGGCCCACGCGGCCGTGGCGTTCTCACGCTGGCTCAACGATTGGGACTATGCGGCCGCAGCCGGGGAATACGAACAGGTGATCGCCCTTGGCAGCCATGAGGCCCTCCATCAGTACGGCAGCCTGCTCTCATTGATGGGGCGCCACGATGAAGCGGTCGCGCGTTATCTGCACGCCGCGTCCGTCAATCCATTTTCGTCCGACGTGCACTGGGGCCTGGGCATGACCTATCGCCAGGGCGGATGGCCAGAGCGCGGCGTCGAGTCGCTGCGCGCATGGCTCCTCATCGAGCCCAACGACATGCAGGCCATGTTCCAGCTCGCGCTCACGCTCACCGAACTCGCCAGGTACGATGAATCGATCGCCATCCTCCAGATGATGGCCGCTCTCCCGCCGCTCAAGGGCCTGGCGCTCGGGCCACTGGCGCACGCGCTCGGCCGCAGCGGGCGTCGCGACGACGCGCAGCAGGCGGTCAACGAGCTTCAGGCGCTGGCGGCCGCCGGATACCCGGTGCACGGTTGGCTCGCGGTTGGTCACATGGGCCTGGGCGATCACGAGAAGGCCCTGGACGCGCTGACCGCCGCCGTGCAGATGCACGATTCGTGGATGCCCACGCACATCCGGGTGGAGCCGGCGTTTATGCCGCTCCACGGGCATCCCCGTTTCAGCGCTCTGCTTGCGATCACCGGCCATGCGGCGTGACGAAGACCTTGCGGTCATCGCCGTGGTCGTTGCCACGCTCGCGATCGGGATTCCTCTTGATGCGCTTGGTCCCCCAGGGTCGCAGACGCTGGTCAGCCTCTGGACGTGGGGCGCCCTGCTCTGGGTCCTCTGGCACACCACCCCCATCCATCGTCGTGAACTGGTCGCGTGTGTGGTGCTGGCCACCGCGGGCGAGTTGTTCCTGATGGAGGTCTGGGGCCTCTATGACTATCGATTGAACAATCTGCCGCTGTTCATTCCCCCGGGCCATGCCCTGGTGTTCACGGCGGCGATGCGCATCAGCCGGCGCGTGCCGGCCTGGTTCCCCTGGGCGGTCTGTGCCGCCTTCGCGCCCTACGTGGGCTACGCGTCGTGGGCCGGGTTCGATACGCAGGGGCTGTTGTGGTTCGCCGTGCTGGCGGCGTTCATGCGGTGGGGCAGTGAGCAGCCGTTGTATGGCGTGGCATTCATGATGGCTCTTGCGGTGGAAACGTACGGCACGTCACTTGGTGGATGGCAGTACTACGCGGTCGAGCCATGGTTCGGTCTGACCACCACGAATCCTCCCGTGTGTGTCGGGGCGATCTACTGCACGCTTGAAGTCATGGTGCGGCGCGCGGGTGCGCCGTCACGACGCAGCGAACGGTACAGCATCCAGGCGCCGGCCGAATAACCCACCATCAACACCCACACGAAGGCCAGGAAGGCGGCGTCGCTGGACGCCGGCGGCGCGATGCCCGCCTGCCAGTCGGCATAGGTGCCCAGCGTCAGCGTACGATCCCGTTGCAGGAAGATCCAGGCGGCGCAGAACACGGACGTGGCGCCAAAGACCATCAGGGCGCGGGACGCCTGGCCCGCACGCACGAATCGTGCACCCAACTGAAAGCCGGCGACGTGAGTGCCGAAGAGCGCCAAAGAAAACGCCGGCAGCAGCCACGGATACGCCAGCACCGAATCGGCATGCCACCACATGTGTGACGTCTCGAAGCCGAAATAAAACACCAGCAGGTAGAGGGGCGGCCACATGAAGGCGACCGAATGGAAGACGAGAACTTTGTTGAATGCGCTGGCGACGGCCGCCGGCTGGCCGGAGGCGATCTGCGTCCTGGCCGCATGCGCCATCAAGCTGCCGACACCAAAGGCCACGGGCAAGTCGACTTGGATCACGGGCTCCTCCGAGAGTTAGAAACTGACGCGCAGCTCAACGCTGACGCGCCGACGCAACACATCGCCGAAGATATGCTGCCTGACCTGCTGGTCGCCGATATTGATCGCTTTCACCGACAGCGAGCCGTCGCTGCGACCGGCCCTGAACCGCACACCGGCCGTGGCGTTGGTCATCGTGTAGGCCGGCGTCCAGCCGGTGTACGGCTGCACATCGGCCCAGAATGCGCGTGATGCGCTGCTTACCGCCAGCGTGCCAAACAGCCGCCCGCGCGAGGCGGTGATGCCGGCGTTGACGCGATGCCTCGCCGGCACATTCAGCAGGATCGGGACGTCATCGGCCACATCGGGCGTGCGCTGAAACGAATAGTTCGCAAACATCGACAGCCCTGGCGACAGTCGCGCATCGATCGATGTCTCGATCCCCGCATCAATCACCTCGCCCAGGTTCGCTTCGGTCAGCACCTTGGGCAGCGGCAGGCCGGCCAACACGTCCACCGGAAGCGGCCAGCCGGGCGGCGGCGATACCGGGGAATAGAACTCGGTCGGCACCAGCGTGATCTCACCCTTCGTCTTGTTGCGGTAGAGAGAGACGCTGACCGTGGCGCGCCCTCCGATGACGCCGGTGTATCCCACCTCGACGGCCTGGTCGGTCAATGGGTCCAGGTCCTCGTTGCCTTTCGCCAGAAACGGCAGCGCGAAGGGGCCCGTCGGCAGGCCGACGACCGTGCCGGTCTCGAACAGGAGGAAGTTTTCAAGGAATGACGGCGCGACGTACGCGCGGTTGTAGGCGGCGCGGAACGTATGGCCTTTGATCGGCTCCACCACCAGGCCAATGCGCGGAGAAAACGCCGTGCCGAATGACGTGAACCAGTCGAGTCGTCCGCCGGCGCGAACGCGCACGGCATCACTCACAAAGATCTCGGTGTCCGCAACCAGGCCGGCCTCCTGGCGCGTGTGCTGATTGGGCGCCACGTTGATATCGAAGTGATGAAACCGTCCGCTCCCGCCAAGCGTGATGACCTGCCGGGGCAAGACGAACCGATGCTCGGCTTCGACCTGCAGCGATTGATAGGAAAACGTGACCACGTTGGGCGAAAGCAGGCTGGCCACCTTCGCGTAGTGCGCGTCGAACGAGACACCGACGCGCGTGGTATCGCGCTCGAACAGCAGCCGTCCAAACCCCTGGCGCATCGGACGCGCCTCTTGAGGACCCACCACGGTCACGATGCCGCCGCCCGCCGAGGCGTAGCCCGCATCGGCGCGCCACAGGGTGTTGGCGTTCTGCTTGAAGTCCAGCCGAGCACTTCCGCTCACGCGATCGGCGCCCTGATTGGGATACGTCGGAAGCGGCGTACCGTCGGGCAGGGCAGACGGACGCTCCCACGCCTGCTGTGTGAAAAATGACGCGCTGAGCTTGTAACCGAGACGACCGCGAAGGCCGGCATGACGCAGCCCAACATCTGCGGTGTCGAGCGAGCCAGCGCCCAGCCGCACGTGTGTGCCCAGGTCCTCGTCGGGGTCGCGCGTGATGATATTGACCACGCCCGTCAACGCGTTTGTGCCCCAGAGCGCCGAGCCCGGGCCCCGCATGACCTCCACCTGCTTGATTTCATCGAAATCCACGCCCAGCAGGTCCCAGATGATCATCCCGTAGTAGGGCTGATACGCCGGTCGGCCATCCACCAGGGCGAGTGTCTTGTTCGACGACTGACTGGCGGCGCCTCTCGCCGTAAACTGCACATCGCGCGCCGAAAATTGAATGACGTTGACGCCCGGTGTGCTCCGCAGCAGGTCGGCGTAGTTCTGAACGGGTGTGGCCTGAATTTCATCGCTGCCGATCACCGAGATCGCGGCCGGCGTATACCGAACCAGTTCTTCCCGTCGCCCCCCGGTCACCACCACGGTTTCGCCGTACGGCAGTACGGCCAACACGAGCGCCACCTCGACGGGTGCGCCGGCTGCAACAACCACCCGATCTCTCTCGGCTGTCGAAAATCCTCCCAGCTCGGCGCGAACGCGATACGTTCCCGGTGCAAGTCCGGTGATCGTGAAGGTGCCATCGTCGCCGGTCGTTGCGAGCTTCACGGCGCCTGACTCGGGGTTGACGATGGAGACTGATGCGCCAGGGACGACGAGTCCGCTGGGGTCGGCCACGCGCCCGCGCACTTCTCCGGTCGCGGTCGTCTGCGGTGCGCCTTCAACAAGCGCTGGCGCGGCAAGCGCGAACGCGAGAAGCCAGGCGCATGACGCACGAGAGAACGTCACAGTTGCCTCACCAGACTTGACGCCAGCACTGATGGTGCCTTCGCCGGCGGGTGCTCCCAGTCTGGCGGAAGGTCCGCGCGAAGGGTGGCCGGCAGGCCGAAGAGTTGCTTGTTCCAGGCGTTGGGCAGTCTGCCAATTTCGGCCATCAGCAAGTCGTGGAACCAGGCCGACACAAACTGCAGATGTCCATGGCGCTGGTAGTGTTTGGCGAGGTCGCGGTCGATCAGACGCCACACGCCGATCAGCAGGGCCGGCACGAAGCGGTCGCGCCAGGGCAACCGCGCCACGCCCAGCATGTTGGAGGTATCGTCGCCAATGAGCCGCCGTGTCATATAGGCCGGCAGGCGTCGGAACGGTCCGTGCGGCATCAGGCCCTCCATGAACGAGAGCAGGCTCGCCTGCATCTGCGTCGCCTCTGGAGTGCCGCCACCCTGCTGGGCCTTGATGGTTTCAAACAGCGCTGCGGCTTCCACATGATCGTTGGGCAGCACGTCCTCGCGAATGCCCATGACATACCCGGCCACGTTCCAGCAGTGGATGTAGGCGTCTTTCTGCGCCGCTGTCAGGCTGGCGCCCAGTCGATCGAGGCTCCGAATGCCGATGTGCGAAAAGGTCATCAGCGTGAAGAGCAGGTCTTCCTGGTTGATGGGCTGTCCGTACTGCGTCTTCCAGGTCTCCTGCTGCATGACATCCGCCAGGCTCGTGGGCGGGCCGGGCGCCGGTGTTGGATGCAGAATGAGAAACCTCATCGCCGCGTGCATCAGTCGCACCTTCTGCGCCGTTCGCACGCCGACACCGTTGGGTGCCAAGCCGCCGGGAAACATGACGGCCATGATCATCTGGGCCGTCTCGAGCACGCGCCTCTGTGCGTGCTGCGTCAGCCGCTGCGTCATCGCCAGCACATGAATGCCGTTGCGCATCATGTAGCACTCGGGCAGCGAGGCGCAGGCGAGAATCGCGCACGAGGACACGCCCCACTCGCCGAACAGGTCCTCGCCCAGCGCGACCTTGGCGGGGTCCAGCCACGCGGGCAGGCGCGACGATGCCTCGAGGTAGTCTCGGACCACCGGCGGCAGCTCTGACAGCGGGCGGTCCAGGCCCGCGATGAGCGTCCGAAGCATCGCGTTGACCTCGGCCGTCTCCCCGGCTTCGTAGATCGCCGCCACCGTCCGGTCGGCAAGCGGATCCATTTCAGCACGGAGCGCGGCCAGCAGTTCCGGCGTCCATCGGTTTTCGGTCATGGCGGCGAATAATAACATGGGCCTGTCACGGCCCTTGCCTGCCACTTGGCGCAATTGCCGTCGGTGAGGCACGATGAGCAGGTATGAATGACGTCGTCGTGATCGGTGGTGGAGTGGTGGGTGTGGCGTGCGCGAGGGCGCTGGCCCAGCGGGGTGCAACAGTCACGGTCCTCGAACGCGACCGCATCGGTCACGGGTGCTCCTATGGCAACGCCGGTTGGCTGACGCCGTCGCTGGCGACGCCGCTCCCGAATCCAGCCCTGCTGCCGAAGGCGATGCAATGGATGTTCGATCCGGAAAGCCCGCTCTACATCCAGCCGCGCCTGGATCCGGCATACCTGCGGTGGCTGGCCGGGTTTCTGCTGTCGGCGCGCACAGCAAAGTTCGAGCGTGGCACCCAAGCCCTCGTCGAGCTCTGTCGCGTGAGCGTGGACCTGTGGGAGGAAGTGGCGCAGCGGTCACCAGGGTCGTTCGGCTTCGAACGGCATGGCCTGCTGGCGGTCTACGAGAAGGCGGCATCGTTCGCGGCCGCTCGATCGTCGGTGGCGCTCGTCGAGCGCATCGGCATTCGCGCCGAGCGGTGGTCGTCGGATGAGGTCCGCGAGCGTGAACCGGCGATTGTCGGCACACAAGTGGGCGGTTATTTTTATCCCGACGACGCGCACTGCGAACCGTATCGAGCCGTCTGCGCGTTGGCGGCCGAGGCCAAGGCGGCGGGAGCGACCTTTCTCGAAGGCGCCGAGGTCTTTGGAATCTCGGGCACCGGTGCCGGGCCGAGGCTGTTGAAGACGACGCGGGGAGAGGTGAAGGCCGATCGGCTGGTGGTGGCCACTGGGCCATGGTCGGAGCAGCTCGGCACGATGCTGGGCATTCGACTACCGGTGCTGGGCGCCAAGGGGTATTCGCTCCTGTTGCCTCGGGCCAACCCCCATCCGAAGCGGTCGATCTATCTGATCGACCGGAAGGTGGCGGTCAACCCGCACGCCGACGCACTGCGCATCGCCGGCACGCTTGAACTGGTGCGAAACGATTTTTCGATCAACGCCCGACGCGTGGATGTGATCCTGCGCGGCGCCAAGGCCATGTTGAACCTGGGTGATTCTCCAGTCGTGCGCGAGACCTGGCGCGGGTTGCGGCCGTGCACTCCGGACGGGATGCCGCTCATCGGACGTGCGCGCGGTGGCGGAGACGTGTGGCTGGCCACCGGCCACCAGATGACTGGGCTCAAGACGGCGACAGGCACCGGCCTTCTGCTGGCGCAACTGATGTCGGGCGAGACGCCCCGCTTTGATCCCGAACCCTTCCGAGCCGATCGGTACTGAGACCCGCGCATGACTGGCACCACCGGCCTCCACAATCTCCGCGTTGACGCCATTGTCGGCATTTACCCGCACGAACGGGACAAGGCCCAGGCGGTGTTCCTGGATATCGAACTTGACTACGATTTCGGCCCGGCGGCGGCGTCCGATGCCATCTCTGACGCCGTGGACTACGACTTCGTGGCGTCATCGGTCACGGCATTGATCCAGACTCGTCGCTTTCAACTCCTCGAAGCGATGGCGGAGGCCACGGCGGCGATGGTGCTGGAGCGCGTACCGGCTGTCCAGGTCGTGCGCCTGGAGATTCGAAAGCCGGCGGCGGTACCGGCGGCCGCCAGTTCGTTCGTGCGTGTGACGCGGAGGCGCGCGTGAGGAAGCCGCGTACCGACGGTGCGCCTGTCGCGGTCGTGACCGGCGGCGCCCGGCGGCTCGGTCGTCATCTGTGCGAAGTCCTCGCCGCTCGTGGCTATCGCGTTGTGGTGCTCTACCGGGCGTCGGCAGACGATGCCCAGTCGCTGGCGGCGGAGATTGGTGAGGGTGGTGGCAGCGCACGGGCGTTGCAGGCAGACGTCGGTGTGGCCACCCAGGTTCAGGAAGCGTTTGACGACATCGCGGCGCACGAGGGTCGCGTCGATCTGCTGATCAACAACGTGGGGAACTACAACCCGCAGGACGTGACACTGCTGGACCCGGCGGTGTGGGACGCCACGCTCGCCACCAACCTGTCGGGCGCGTACTACTGCTGCTTTCACGCCATCACGCTCATGCCCAACGGCGGACAGATCATCAGCATCGGCATGGCCGGGCTGGAGGGAATTCGCGCCAACCGGCGTGGCGCCGACTACTACGTCAGCAAGACCGGACTGCTGGTGCTGACTCGCGCGCTGGCGTCAGGCTACGCCACCCGCCAGATTCGCGTGAACATGGTGTCGCCGGGCCAACTCGACAACTCCATCGATCTTCCGCCGCCAGACCTCATCGGCCTCGAAGTGCCACTCGGCCGTGCCGGCACCGTGCAGGACATCAGCCAGGCGATGGAGTACTTGATCGACGCCGCCTATGTCACCGGCGCGAACATCGACGTCGCCGGCGGCTATAGGTTGTGACGTGCGCCTCCATTGAGGATTGAGGATAGAGGATTGAGGACCCATCTCCCGATCCTCAATCGCTCAATCCTCAATCCTCAATTTCTCGTGACTGTCTCCTGCCCTGAGATTCGATAGTGCGTACAACCGCCTCGGCGTTCGTGCCACTCTGGGATCGGCAGGCGGAGTGGACGCACCGCATGCAGATGGTGCGGCACGCCAGGCAGTTTCTCTATCAGTCGCTGTTCTACATCGAGTACGACGCGTATGGGCGCGAGATGCTGGATGCGTTGCTTGAGGCGCAGCGTCGCGGCGTGCGCGTGCAGGTGATCATTGACGGTTTTGGCCAGCGGCTGGGCGGCGTGCTGATGACCCGGGCGGACCGCGCAGGGTTGTCGGCGGCGCTCGACGCGCTGCGCGCTGCCGGTGCGGTGGTGACGATGTATCGGCCGCCCCGGTTCGTTCAACGGCAACTGGCCGGCGGGCACCACGTGAAGATTCAGGTATCGGAAGCCGGCGAGGCGATTCTCAGCAGCGGCAACATCACGAAGTCTTCGTTTGAAGGGTGGAACGAATACGCGATGGCCGTGCGTGGTGCGGTGGTCCCGGTGCTGCTTGAAAGCTGTCGGCTGATTGGCGGCGACGTGTCGCCGGAACACCTGACGCAGTTGCAGGTGCTCTCGGCGAACGAACCTGCCGAGATTGCGCTCGACTACTGGTTCTGCAATCCCAACCTGCATCAAGGGCCGTGGGGCGCCCTTGGCTGGCGGGGATCGAACGCGCTCACCGACCGCATGCTCGAGATGGTGGACGCTGCGCAGCGGTCATTGCGCATCACCAGTTTCTATTTCAAGCCCACTGAATCTTTGATGGCCGCGGTGCTGGGGGCCGCGCGTCGTGGCGTGCACGTCGAGGTTCACCATTCCCATCGCGACGCGCTGCCGGCGACCGACCTGGCCTGGATAGCGGCGGCCGTCCGATACCGAGATCTCCTCTGGGCCGGCGTCCACATCTATGAAAACAGGCACGGCGAACATTCCAAGATCGTCCTGGTGGACGACGAGTGGGTGGCGTGTGGCAGCTACAATTTCGAGGATGCGGCCCACGATCGGCTGGCTGAGGCGATGCTGGCGAGCCGGGACGGCCGGCTGGTTGCTCCGGCCCGAGCAATCTTCGACGGACTGCGCCGGGACCCGGACAACGAGCGCGTAACGCACGAGACGGTGCGCGAATGGCCGGCGTGGGTCTGGCGGCGCGTGGCACGATACGGCCGGTTCAAACGATGGATGTAGAGCGATGACCGGACTGCGATTCAAGGAAGTCGAACATAAGTTTGTGGTGGGTGACACCTTCGACATTGAGGGCTTTCGTCAGGCCCTCAATGCGCTGGCTCCGACACGTCATGTGACCCTGCGCGTGCGGGATCGGTACTTCATCACCGAGTCTGGCCGCGATCGCGGCTTTGTGATCCGCCACCGGTTCGACCGCGAGTTGCATGAGTTGACGATCAAGTCTGTGGCGGCCGATGCAGAGGTGCGCGACGAGATCAACCTCAACCTCAGGCCTGGCGACCAGGAGGCACAGGTGGACGCGTTTGTCGGCGCCCAGGGAATCATCTGGCAAGGCGCGCTCTGGAAGGACCTTGAGGTGTGGCATTTCGCCGACTGCGAGGTGGTCCACTACACGGCCACGGCCGACGACCACGTGGTGCGATGCGTGGAGTTTGAGGCCACCCGGAAGCCGTCGCTGGAGGAGGCACTGGCCGTGGTGCGCCGGTATGAGACCGCCACCGGGTTTGCCGAGGCCACCAGGAATCCAGCGTCACTCCCTGAGTTGATGTGGCCGGGCGTCTGGCGGACCGGCGGGACTACACTTACAAAATGACCCGGGTCGTCACCGACTACGAAGCCTACCTGTTTGGCGAGGGCACCTGGCTGCGCGCCTGGGAGAAACTGGGCGCCCGGCCCGCGGTGGTGGCAGACGAGGCCGGCTATACATTTGCGGTGTGGGCGCCGACAGCCAGCCGCGTCTCGGTGGTCGGAAACTTCAACAAGTGGGATGGTGACGCGCATCCCATGCGCAGCCTTGGTGTGAGCGGGCTGTGGGAGACGTTCATCCCCGGCGTGGCCGAAGGCGAGCCGTACAAGTTTGAATTGCAGTCGGCGCTGGGCGGGCCGTCGTTCACCAAGGCCGATCCGTTTGCGCTGGCGGCGGAGCATCCGCCACGCACGGCCTCGGTCACGTCCACCCTTGGCCGCCATGAGTGGCGCGACCACTCATGGATGGACGCGCGCACCCTGCGGGGCGTGGCGCTTGATGCGCCGATGTCGATCTATGAAGTGCACCCAGGGTCGTGGCGGCGGAAGCCCGAGGAGGGCAACCGCTCGTTGAGCTGGAAGGAACTCAGCGCCGAGCTCGTTCCCTATGTGAAGCAGCTTGGTTTCACGCACATCGAGCTGATGCCCGTGATGGAGCATCCGTATGAGCCGTCCTGGGGCTACCAGGTCACGGGCTACTTCGCCCCCACGAGCCGGTTTGGATCTCCCGACGACTTCCGGGCGTTCGTCGATACGTGTCACATCAACGGCATTGGTGTGATTCTCGATTGGGTGCCGGGCCATTTTCCCAAGGATGCGCACGGACTGGCGCGGTTTGATGGCAGCGCACTCTACGAACACGAAGATCCGCGGCAGGGCGAGCACCAGGACTGGGGCACGCTGATCTTCAACTACGGCCGTCACGAGATTCGTAACTTCCTGCTGACCAATGCGCTCTACTGGCTCGAGTCATTCCATGTCGACGGACTGCGCGTGGATGCCGTCGCGTCGATGCTGTACCTCGACTACTCTCGGGAAGAACGCGAGTGGGTGCCGAATCGCCACGGCGGCCGCGAGAACCTTGACGCGATCGACTTCTTCCGCGAGCTGAACACGCTGACGCACGAACAACACCCCGGCACCGCAATCATCGCCGAGGAGTCCACGGCGTTTCCCGCAGTGAGCCGGCCCACGTGGGTGGGCGGACTGGGCTTCACCTACAAGTGGAACATGGGCTGGATGCACGACATCCTGACCTATGTCAGCAAAGACCCGGTGTTCCGACGGTGGGAGCACCAGCACCTGACGTTCTCGATGTTGTACGCGTGGAACGAAAACTTCGTCCTGCCGTTCTCCCACGACGAAGTGGTGCACGGCAAGGGCTCGCTGATGACGAAGGTGCCCGGAGATGAATGGCAGCGCGCGGCCACGCTGCGGACGCTGTTTGCGTTCATGTACGCGCACCCGGGCAAGAAGCTCATGTTCATGGGATTGGAGTTTGGCCAGTGGCGCGAGTGGAGCCACGAGCGTTCGCTCGATTGGCACCTGCTCGCCGGCCCGCTGCACTCGGGTCTGCAGCGTTTCGTGACCGATCTCAATCATCGCTATCTGGCGGAGCCGTCCCTCTACGAAGTGGACTTCGCGCAAGCTGGGTTCGAGTGGATCGACTGCAACGACCACGAGGCCAGCGTGATCTCGCTCATCCGGCGAGCGAGTGACCCGGACGACTGGGTCGTGGTGGTGCTCAACTGGACGCCCATCGTGAGGCACGACTATCGGATCGGCGTGCCCGAGGCCGGCTTCTACGAAGAACTGCTGAACAGTGACGCCGAGGTCTATGGCGGCAGCAACGTCGGTAACGAGGGCGGCCGAGAGACCGAGGCTGTGCCGAGGCACGGTCATGAGCAATCGCTGGTCCTCACGCTGCCGCCGATGGGGGCGCTCTTGTTGAAAATGAGGCAATGAGCCAATTGGGCAATGAGGCAATGGGCAATGGGGCAATGGAAAGTTCACCCCATGATCCGTATCGCTGGTTGGAAGACCCCGATAGTCCCGATACCGTCGCTTGGGTCGAAGATCAAAATCGGCGCTCTGAGGCCTTTCTCTCATCAATCCCGGCTCGCGCCGACATCCGCGCAAGGCTGACCGCGCTCTGGGACTACGAGCGCTGCTCACCGCCGGAGAAGTACGGCGACTGGTACATCTTCTCGAGGAACGACGGTCTGCAGCCGCAGGCCGTGCTCTACAAATCACGCGCGGTCGACGGACCCGGTGAGGTGCTCCTCGACCCGAACACGCTGTCCCCCGACGGTACCACCGCGCTCACCGCCACCAGCGTGTCCGAAGACGGCCGGTGGCTGGCGTACGCCCTGTCCTCCAGTGGCTCCGACTGGATGACGTGGCGGGTACGCGATGTGGCGACAGGCGTGGACCTTCCTGACGAAGTGCCGTGGTCGAAGTTTTCCACCGCGTCGTGGGCACACGACGCCAGCGGCTTCTATTACGCCGGCTACGATCCTCCCGCCGACGGCAACCTGTTCACCAGCGTCAACACGGGGCACAAGGTGTTCTTTCATCAGATCCGCGGCCTTGAGGCCCAGGCCGCGCTACGAGCATCCCGGGGTCACGGGGTCGGGGCAGACCCGGTCGTATTCGCAGCTGCTGCCCACCCCGACTGGCTCTTTGCTGCTGACGTCACTGACGACGGGCGGTGGTTGGTGATCAGGCAGAGCCAGGGCACCAATCGCGAGAGCCGGATATTCCTGCAGGACCTGACGGCCGGAGCTGCGGCGGCGCCCGGCGTCCCGGTCGTTCCGTTCCTGGATCAATTCGATGCGTCCTATGAAGTCGTGGCCAATGACGCGGACGTCTTTTATGTCCTGACCGACCACGATGCGCCGCGCGGCAGGCTCGTGGCGATCAGAATTGGGCACACCGAGCCGCACGCATGGACCACCATCATCGCCGAAGTGCCGGGCACCGACGTGCTCTCAACGGTCATCCGTGTGGGTGACGCCTGGGTCGCGATCTGGCGCACTGACGCTCACGAGCGCATCGTCGTGCACGCCCTGGACGGCGTGCGGTTGCGGGAGGTGCCCCTGCCGGTGGCGGGCGCGATCGTGGCCATGACCGGGCGGCGTGACCAGCCTGATGTGTTCTTTTCATTTTCGTCGTTTACCTACCCCGGCACGGTCTTCCGCCACATCGTCGCGGCTGCGGAGACCACCGTGTGGCACCAGCCGGAGGTCGACTTCGATCCGGGCGCGTTTGAGACGACGCAGGTGTTTTATCCGTCGAAGGACGGCACCCGGATTCCGATGTTCATCGTGCGCAAGCGGGGGCTCGTTCCTGACGGCAGCCACCGGACGTACCTGTACGGCTATGGCGGGTTCGATATCTCGCTGACGCCGGCGTTTTCGCCGTCCATCATCGCGTGGATGGAGCGCGGCGGTGTGTTTGCCCAGGCGAACCTGCGCGGTGGCGGCGAGTACGGAAAGGCCTGGCACGATGCTGGCCGGCTGAAGCACAAGCAGAACGTGTTCGACGACTTCATCGCGGCGGCTGAGTACCTGATCGCAAGCGGGTATACGTCTTCGGCACGGCTGGCGATTGGCGGCGGCAGCAACGGCGGGCTCCTCGTCGGCGCCTGCCTGACACAACGTCCCGAATTGTTTGGCGCCGCCGTGCCGGCGGTCGGCGTGCTCGACATGCTCCGGTTTCACAAATTCACGATTGGATGGGCCTGGACGTCCGACTACGGCAACCCCGATGATCCCGAGGATCGCGCGGTGTTGCTGAAATACTCGCCGCTGCACAACATCAGGCCCGGCACACATTACCCGGCCACGCTCGTCATCACCGCCGACCACGACGACCGGGTGGCGCCGGCGCACAGTCACAAGTTCACCGCCGCGCTGCAGGCGGCGCAGGCGGGCTCTGCGCCGATCCTGGCCCGTATCGACGTGAAGGCGGGCCACGGTGCCGGCAAGCCCACTGCGAAGATCATCGCCGAGAAGGCGGATGTGTGGGCGTTTCTGGAAACGGTACTAGAACTAGACTAGTCACCTGGGCCGCCTCAGCGGCTACGCCTGGCGCCAGCGTGCCCATGATGTTGTAGTCCTCCTGCGTGCGGATGGACGCGGCGTCGGCGGCCATCGGCAGCGGCAGGTAGAGGTCTCCATCAGCGACCACGCCGAGGGTGGGCAGCACTTCGCGCGGCAGTGAGAACCCGCTCGCCAGGACGCCGGCCACGGTGACCGGCTGGCCGTTGATCAGGATCGTGCGTCCGACGACCGTCGGGTCCGCGCCGTAGCGCCGGCTCCACAAGCCGTGGCTCAACACCGCCGTCGGGGGTTGTCCCGGCGCGTCATGCTGTCGGCCGAATAGTTGGCCGTGGAGCGCGCCGGCGCCCAGCATGGGCAGCAGGTTCGACGACACGCGGATGGTGCCCACCCGCTCGGGTTCGCGATCGCCCGCCAGGTTCGCATTCGCGCCAATGGCGATCGCCAGTTGTTCGAAACCGCGATGCCGCGTCTTGATGTCGAAGTACTGGGCCGTGGGAGAACCAGTCTTCCGTGATGTTGAGGCCGGGCGACCGGTTCCACAGGACAACCAGCCGCTCTGCGTTGGCGTACGGCAGGGGCTTGAGCAGCAGCGCATAGACGACGCTGAAGATGGCGGTGTTCGCGCCGATGCCCAGCGCCAGCGAGAGCACGGCGACACCGGCAACGGCCCGGGACGATCCGAACGACCTGAGGGCGGCTGTGAGCAGCGACATGGTGGATTGAGGCGAAATCGTAGCACCTCCGCCGGCCCGCCCAAGCGCCGAACTCTGGCGTCCAAAGCCCTGGATGCGTGGCCGTAGCTTGACTTCCGAGGGGGCGGTTGACAGCATTCATAGGGAAACGCTTGTGACACGTGTGTTCTGTTCGACCTTATTCATCGTCGCGGCCGGGACACTGGCTGCCCTGTCCTCGGCAGGCTGCTCGCCGCTTGGCCCGTCAAGCACCGCGACCAATCTGCCCAACGCGGCCATTTCCGTCGAGAACTTCAGCGGGACGCTGAAGGTGCAGGGTGTGGCGTTTTACTCGTTTACCGTCGTGGATGGCGGCACCACCTACCTGAGCCTGCTGAGCTTGAAGGAAGCCGGCGTGGACTCGGACGTGCTGGTCGCCATCGGCATCGGCGTGCCCCGCGGCACGTCCTGCATCGCGACGAACGTGCTCTCGGTGAAGGCCACCGGAGGTCTGCAACTCACCGGCACCACCAATCCCGGCGTGCATTGTGCCGTGGTCTTCGACCCGGGCAACCTGACCAAGGACGCCACGTTTTCGCTCAATATCGTGCGTCCAAAATGAAGATGTTCCGATTTTTCCGTTTCGGGGCAGCCGTCCTTGTCGCGTGTCTGACCGGCGCGGCGTGCAGCAGCACCACAGCGCCTTCAGAGGCCGACAGCTCGATCACGCCTCTGGAGTTCACGACCTTGACCTTCGCGGGTACGCTTGAGGCCAAGGGCAATGGGTTCTACTCATTTGTGGTGGGCCAGGCCGGCCCGGTGGGGCTCACGCTGGCTGCCGTGCAGACACCCGGTGGCGCCGCGCTCTCGATCCCGGTGGGGATTGGTGTCGGCGTTCCCAGCGGCACCGGCTGCGCCCGTTCAACGTCACAGACCACGGTGCCCGGTCTGGCCGCTCAGATGACCGTGACCCTGAATCCGGGCACGTATTGCGCCGCAGTGTTCGACACCGGAACCCTGACGGCTGCCGTAAACTTCGCCATGCGGATCAGGCATCCCTGACCCGCAGCGCCCGAGAGTGAGACCTGACACCGCCATGAGAGCTGCATCATTCCTCAAGACCACCCTGGCTGCTGTTGTGCTGGCCTCGTCGATGACGCTGGTCGGCTGCGACGAAGACACGCCCACCACGCCAACGCCGAACCCGAGCACCGCCACAGTGACGTTCGCCAGTAACCTGGCACTTGGCGGGTCGTCCACGCGGTCGTTCGACGTGACACGCGCCGGAAATGTGAGCGTCACGCTCCTGGCCGTCGGCGGCTCGACCACGCTGAAAGTTGGCCTTGGGGTGGGCATTCCCCTGGCGGATGGGTCCGGTTGCGTGCTCAGCCGGTCTGTCGAGGCCGTGGCTGGCACCACCGCGCAACTGGAACTGGCCGTGGATACCGGCAAGTACTGCGTGCAGATCTACGACACCGGTACGCTCACTACCGTCGTGGCGTTCTCACTCAGCGTCATCTATCCCATCTAGTTCTTCTTTTTCTTCTTTTCGCGGGAACCCTCGCGGACGTGAGAAACTGCGTCCCGGCGGCGGCAGCGCTGTGCCCCCACCACATTGAACCCGGGAGAAGACGCGATGAGACTCAGATACGTGTTGCCGTGGGCCGTGACGCTTGCCGTGGTGGCCCAATGGGGGTTCCAGGCCGCGGCGCAGAGCCAGGATGTGACGGCGGCCTACGAACGTTCCGCCAGCTTTGGTCGGCGCACCGACGGGCTGGTCGTCAATGTTGTGCAGACGCCGGTCTTCATCGAAGGGGGCGCCCGTCTGTGGTACCGCAAGTCGGTGACGGGTGGCAACGCGTTCGTGCTGGTCGACGTGGCGGCGAAGTCGAAAGCCGCGGCGTTTGATCACACGCGGCTGGCGGCCGCGCTGAGCGCGGCCGCCAGCGCGAAGTACACGGCCGTGACGCTGCCAATCACCACGTTCACGTTCGCTGATGAGATGCGGGCGGCCGAAGGGTATGCGCAGGGAGCGGTGGACT
>CAZAZR010000068.1:0-21684 GCA_964489685.1 uncultured Solibacteraceae bacterium
CTCAGGCTCGACCCGGCCTACGCAAAAATCTCACGCCGCTTCTTCGACAACCCGCAGGAGTTCGCCGATGCGTTCGCGCGCGCCTGGTACAAGCTGACGCACCGCGACTTGGGACCCACCACGCGGTATCTCGGCGCCCTCGTGCCCGCAGAAAGGTTGCTGTGGCAGGACCCGATTCCGGGTGTGGATCATCCCCTCGTCGGTGAGGAGGACGTGGCCGCGCTGAAGGCCACGATACTGGCCTCCGGCCCGTCGGTCTCGCAGTTGGTGGCAACCGCGTGGGCATCAGCGTCAACGTTCCGGGGCGGCGACAAGCGCGGCGGGGCAAACGGCGCGCGCATCCGGCTGCCGGCGCAGCTCGGGACGGTCCTCGACGCGCTCGAAGCGATCCAGAAGGACTTCAATGCGGCGCAAACCGCTGGGAAGAAGGTGTCGCTGGCTGACCTGATCGTGCTGGGCGGCTGCGCGGCTGTGGAGAAGGCGGCCAAAGACGCCGGCCACCACGTGACCGTGCCCTTCACGCCTGGACGCATGGATGCGTCGCAGGAGCAGACCGACGTGGAAGCGTTTGCGCCCCTGGAACCGACCGCCGACGGCTTCCGCAACTATCTGCGGAATGGCCATGGGATGTCGGCTGAGGAACTGCTGGTGGACCGGGCACAGTTGCTGACGCTCACGGCTCCTGAGATGACGGTGCTTGTCGGGGGCCTGCGCGCGCTGGATGCGAACGTGGGGCAGTCACCGCATGGTGTGTTCACGAAGCGACCAGGGACCCTGACCAACGACTTCTTCGTCAACCTGCTCGACATGAAGACTCAGTGGAAGCCCGCGACCGCAACCGACTCCGACGCTGGCAACGGCATCTACGAAGGACGCGACCGCGCGACCGGTGGCATCACCTGGACGGGCACGCGTGCCGACCTGGTCTTTGGGTCCAACTCGGTGCTCCGGGCTCTGGCCGAGGTGTATGCGTGTGATGACGCGAAGGACGCGTTTGTCAGGGACTTCGTGGCGGCCTGGACCAAGGTGATGGAACTCGATCGGTACGACCTCGCGTAGTCTCCCCTCGTGATTCGATATCGGTTCGGAGATTTCACGCTCTCGCCACAGCGGCGGCTCCTCGTCCGCGACGGCCGCGAGGTGCCGCTGATCCCACGGTATTTCGACCTCCTGGTCCTCCTGATCGAGCGTCGACACGAGGCGATCCATCGTCGCGAGATCTTCGAACGCGTGTGGGGCGACGTGAGTGTGTCCGAGAGCGCGCTCAGCCAGGCGGTTCGCACCATCCGCCGCACACTGGGTGACGACTCGAACGAGCCACGCTTTGTCCGGACGGTCTCGCGTCACGGCTACCAGTTCGTTCTCGACGTGACTGAAGAGCACGACGACGCCGCGCACATAGACACACCGGTTGGCGCTGCCGATGTCGAGGCGACCGGCAGGGCCCGAATCGAAGCGCGAGTGGCCGACCCGCTCTGGAGCGGCGGAGCGACCGGTGGCGGGCTGGCCGGTCTCGCGGCCGGGGGACTTGGCGGCCTGATCCTCGCCGCGGCTCCGGGCAGCGCGGCCACATTCGCGATCGCACCTGTCCTTGCTGTCATTGGCGGCATCTGCGGCGCGGTGGGTGGCGGCGGCGTTGGCGCGGGGTTGTCACTCGCCGAACCTCACGCGCGAACACAGCGCGTCCTGGCTCTCGTCGCTGGCGCCGCGCTTGGAGGCGGAATCGCCGGAGTGGCGGTCCAGTGGTTGGCCCGCTGGGGCCTCGCCGCCCTGGTGGGCGTGGATGTCGAAGTCGGTGGCGGCCTTGAAGGTGTGGTGATCGGGGGCGCTGCGGGAGCGGGATACGCCCTCGCAACGAGCCACCGAGGGCCCATGGCCCTCATGATGGCCGTCCTTTGTGGGGTGGCCGGTCTGGCTCTCACGCTTGCGGGATCCCCGCTCGTCGGCGGCAGCATCCATGTGATCGCAGACGCTGTCGAAGGATCGCGCGCGACCCTGGCGCCGCTCGGGAGGCTCATAGGCGAGCCGGATCTTGGTCCGGTGTCGCGAGCTGTTCTGGCGTTCGGCGAAGCCGCCGCCTTCGGCCTCGGCCTCGCCTACGGCCTCCGCCGCCACCCCTGACCCCAGGACTCCGCCCATCTCACCCAATACTCACGTCCTGCTGACGGCGTGCGCGTGCGTGCGGCCGTCTATGGCAGCATGAACACGGCGAGCGTCGTCCCTGGCGGCCTGCTGGAGATCGGGCTGACCCAGGCACTGCGCATCCGCGAAGAGCGCTTGTCCACCCGGCACGACGCATGCCGCCTTCTGCATGTGAGCGACATTCATCTCAGGCATGGCCGGCGTGTTTCGAGACCGCCTGTTTCCCGGCGCCCTTTTTTATCCCTACTGCTTCTTGAGTCATCAGCGCGGTTCGACTCGGCTCGTTGTCAGCCGCGGGGTGAGCGATCTTCTTCCAACCCGTTGGATGTGTCTCCGGGAAGTGGTGCTGTGCGAGGGCTGCCGCTCTTCTTTCGCGCCTCGCCCCGGACGCCGCTGCGGGTCCCGGGTGTTGTCGCGCTCGACACACTCCATGTGCTTCGCCACTCGCGGCCAATGTCGGGCAGGAGAATCACGGAGCTGGCCATGTTTCTGGACTTCGACGGATGTGCAAACGCGGCATTGGACCAGAAGGCCTCGCACCGCGCGGAATGCTGCTACATCCGTCATCGGCTGGTGGACGCCGGCCTGGGCGCGTGCCTCGACATCCGGCACAAATTCGGCCTTGGCCCAACCCCTCGTCACTGTGAAGATGTGATGGTCGTGCTTGCTGAACTGACCGGGCTGCCCGATGACCGATGGAGTCAACCCGCAACCGCGTTCATCAAGGAATACCGCGAGGTCATGGTGCTTGATGAGCTGCTGCGTCAGTTGGTGGTGCCGCGCGGCTTCGCGAGGCTGTTGTGGTACGTCAGAACGAACGGCGCACCGATGCGACAGAGTGAACCGAGGCTGCACAGTCTTCGGACGACCGTTCAGGCGGTGAGGGATGGCAATCGATGACTGATGCACTTGAGCGGCATCTCGCAGCGGTGCGCGGGCGCCTGCGGCACGCCGGTCACCTTCGGGTCGGGCCATTCTGCTCCAGCTGGCACATCCGTCGGTGGCTGCGGGCGTGCATGGCCACAGTGGTTTTCGCGGCAGCCTGCTCGCCGGCCTTCGCCGACTGCACTCGACCGTGGGCGCGATGTTGTCGCTGACCTTCGGCGACACGGAGCAGGTGATCGCGACCGCTGCTCGCATCAATGTGCTTCACGATCGCGTGCGTCCGCCGGCGCCAGGCCTTCGGCGCACCTGCGGGCAGGGGTCGCTTGGGGAACACGTGCCGTACTCCGCTTCACGACCCCGACCTGCAGCGGTGGGCGCACGCCACGCTGCTGGAATCAATCCCGTTGACCTACGGGCGGCTTGTGGGCCCGTTGACTCATGTCGAGCGGGATCGGTATTGCGCGGAGGCCACGATCATGGAACCGCTGATGGGGATGCCGGCTGGATGGCTGCCGCGTGACCAAGCGCAGCTCGACTCGTGCATGGCCGAGATGCTCGCCGGTGGGCGCATTGTCGTGACCGACACCAGTCGTGCGCTCGCGCACGCGGTACTGTATCCACCGAAGTGGCGCGTGGCCTGGCCGGCATTTCGTGTGATGCAGCTGCTCACCCTTGGAACACTGCCGCCCGCGATTCGTGAGGCGTACGGCGTCGCGTGGCGCGGGTGGTTCGGGTCAAGATACCCTGAGGACAGCTGTCATGATCACACACGAAGAAACCGGTAATCACGGAGCGTGTTTCTACGAGCGCGATGGCGATCGCCTGGCCGCGATGACCTACTCGCGCACGACGCCCACGCTCATCATCATCGACCACACCGAGGTGTCCGAGGTGCTCAAGGGGCAGGGGATGGGCCGGCAACTGCTCGACGCGCTCGTGGCCTGGGCGCGCGAGACGGGCACGAAGGTGACCGCCACGTGCCCGTACGCGCTCGGGCAGTTCCGCAAGGACGAATCGATTCGCGACGTCTTCGTCGGCTGATCCCAGGGGCGACTATTTCAGCCAGTTCAAGACGAGCGGTTCGAAACAGCTCGCCCGCGAAGGCGTGCCCCAGTACCCTGCATGGGTCTTGCCGCCCGAGAAGATTTGCGTCGGACCGAGGTTCTGGTTGAGGTAGCGAATTGAGTGGGGAGGGACGGAGACGAAAGGAAGCGCATCAGCCACGCCTGCACTCCCGTCGTCGGCGTCCCGCAGGTTCGACGAGAACAAGTCTGCCGGGTTGAACACGTTGGTCCAGGGCAGCGAGGGGCGCCGCTCGGTTCGACCGATCACGAACGATGGCTGGTAGAGGCGGACGATGTCGATCGGGCAGCCGATCGTCGTGAGTGAAGCGACCGAAGCGATCGGGGAGGCGGACCGGAGCGCGCCTGGCCGGGGGAAGAGGGACTCAAAGAGCACGAGGCTGCCGAAGCTGAAGCCGAGGAGGTGGATGCTGCCGGTCCACCCATTCTGACGCAGACCATCCACCGCTTCGTCCACAACAAGAGCCACCGTATCGGCGATGGCGCTTTCGTTGGTCACAAAACGCATCAGCCATTCCATCGACCCCGCCAGGGCCAGGACCTTCTTGCGGGCCGCCGACCAGATCACCAGGACTCCGATAGACGACATGCCGAACATCCATGGCCCCGCTTCGGGGCCGAACACTCCGGCCCAGGGCAGGGTGCCACCGTTGGCAAAGACGGCCGAGTAGACGGCGACCGTGGCGCCGAAGATCAGCACGAGCGTCAGGATAAACCCCAGCAATAGCTGCGCCTTGACGACCCAGGTTTTTGCGGGTCGCCCAAAGGCACCAATAAGTTTCAGCAGCCCGAACAATGCGAAGTAGACGGTTCGGATGAGCCCAGGCACGACCGGCCGACCGACCACGCCGGAGTCGGGTTCCAGCAGACCCAGATAGTCGAGTTCGAAGAGCTGAAGCACCGGCTGGTCTTTGCCGTCGATGATGGTCTTGCCGACGCGCAGGCCCTTGGGCGCCGTGACCGCCGCATCCGTTCTGGTGCTGTACTCTTCGGGCCCCAGGCGGTCGATCGTACGAGCCAGAACGTCGGCCACACCGTCCGCGGTGTTGTGGCTGAACCTGCCGAGTCCCGGGGCGTAGATGAGAACTGGTATCGTTTTGCCGGCCATGGCACCACCCTTCATGTGAGATCACCGACGACCGTGCGGCGAGGGGCCGCATCATACCTCAGCTGGAGGCGGCGGCGTCCGAATGGGCGGCACGCCGACGCAGCCGATGCTCAAGTCGACGTCGCCGGGCAGCTCGCGGCAGACTGCCGACTCGCGAAAGGCCTGGCGAATGTCGCGCGCCTTCGTTCGGGCAGTGGCCTCGTCGGCTGACAGCAGCACCAGGAACTCATCGCCGCCCCAGCGCAACACGTAGTCGTGGCCGCGATGCCGATCCAGCTGACACGCCGGGGCCGGCCGAGTCAACGCTCAGCGCCAGCAGCATGACGCTGGCGGTCATGAGGGGGAGCGGGCGGGCCATCGACCAGTCGGTTTGGCCGGCGAACGCCGTAACATGAGCCAGTACGTCGACCATATATCGCTGCGCGGCAGGCGGAGCATACCATTCAGCCGGAGGATTCATGGACCCCATCACCCGACGCGACTTTGTCAGCACCCTCGGCGCGACCGCCGGTCTCGGTGGCCTTCTCCACACGACGACGTTCGCTCATACGACGATTCAGAGTGATCGCGTTGTGCGCCTGTCTGGCGATGGCCTTGGCAGTAACCCCCGTGAATACGCGGCGCTGCTCGGTCGCCTGTGCCAGGGCAAGGACGTTGCAGAAGACAACTACCTGCTCGGTGGTGAAGTGGATCAGTTCGAGCGCCACTGGGCGCAGTTGCTCGGCAAAGAGACGGCCGTGTTCTTTCCATCAGGTACGCTCGCGAACCAGCTGGCGCTTCGGGCGCTGGCGGGATCAAAGACGCGCGTGATCGTGCCTGAGATGAGCCACATCTACAACGACACCGGCGACGCGTGCCAGACGCTGTCGGGGCTCACGCTGCTGCCACTGGCACAGGGCCGGGCCACGTTTACCCGGGCTGACGTCGAAGCGGTGCTGGCGCGCACGGCTTCGGGCCGTGTGGCCACCGAGGTGGGCGCGATCGCGATCGAGAGCCCGATCCGGCGGCTCTCGGGTCAGATGTTCGACTGGGACGAGGTCAAGGCAATCTCAGCCCTGGCCCGCGGTCGCGGGATCGGAATGCACCTCGATGGCGCGCGCCTGTTCATTGCCTCGGCCTACACAGGCATCTCTCCCGCGGAGTACTCGGCGCACTTCGATACGGTCTATGTGTCTCTGTGGAAGTACTTCAACTCCGGCATCGGAGCCATCCTGGCCGGCCCGAAGCGCCTGCTCGACGGGATGTTCCACGTACGGCGTATGTTCGGCGGCAACCTCGCCGTGGGCTGGAATGCCGCCCTTGTCGCTCGGCATTACATGGATGGGTTCGAGGGCCGGCTCAAGGCGGCCGTCCAGACGTCGGAGACGTGGTATTCGGCGATCGCCAAACATCCACGGATGGGGATCGAGCGTATTCCGAATGGCACCAACCTTGCGCGCGTGACGTTCAAAGGTGTGAATCCCGCCGACGTGGCTCGGCGCCTGGCCGAGCGCGGCATCGCGATGACCGCGCCCCCCGGAGCGACCACCCTCACGTTCGGCGTCAACGAGACGTGGAACCGCATGACCGCTCCGGAACTGGTCCGGGCGTTTGAAGAAGCACTCGGCTAATCGTCAGGGGGAGTGCGCGCACGATGCGCCCAGTGCCCGGGCGTTGTCGCCCGGCTGCCGCAGCGGGGGCTTGCCAAAATCCCCCCGACGATGGCATCGTCGTCGGTGACGGGTGGGTATCACATTCTGCGTGCTCACGCCGACTCGGCCCTGGAAGAAAGTGCGACGTCCGACGACAGCCTGCTGACCGTCGGCCGGGTTTTGGGAGAAACGACTTCGGCACGCTATCTGCTGGTAACAGGGCAGGAGACGGCTGATGGCAACGATTGAGCAGCGGATGGTGGCAGTCCGAGGTGAAGACAACCGGCTTGGAGGGAACCATGGCAGACACGAGTCGGGCGATTATCGCGGTTGATGCAGATCTCAAGACGATGATTGCCGCGCTGGATGCACGGATGGAGAAGAGGTTCGACTCGCTCGACCGGCGCTTCTTGTCGGTGCTGGCGGTGCAGTTCACCACGCTGTTCGCCATCCTCGCGGCGGCCTTCGGCGTGATCACTCGGCTGTTGTAAGAGCGGCGCGCTGCCTCAGCGCGATACCTGCCCCTCAATACGGTTTATGCTCAGTCGCTATGAATCTGATCGAAGAGAAGTTCGCGAAGCTCGGCACCGACCACGCCCCCGGCCAGGAGGTGCGTCAGGCCGGCAGCCCTGCGGATGCGGATCTGCGCGGGGAGTCGTTGCCTGGTGTCCCGGTCGATTTTTCACATGGCGATGTGAACGACAACGCCTTCGCGCCCACACCCGGCGCACTGGAAGAATTTGCCGAGGGAGTGCATCGCGGCGGCCCACAGGCCTACACCGAGTACCGTGGGGGCGGCGAGCTGCGTGACCGTGTCGCAGAAAAGCTCGCGTCGTTCACCGGCCGGCCGGTGTCTGGTGCGCGGGAACTGATCATCACCCCCGGCACGCAGGGGGCGCTGTTCCTCGCGTTGGGGGCCACGGTGACCGTTGGTGACCGGGTGGCCATCGTCCGGCCCGACTATTTCGCGAACCGCAAGCTGGTGGAGTTTCTGGGCGGTGACGTGGTGCCCGTCCGGATGGACCACCTGGCGCACACAACTGGCGCAGGCCTGGACCTGGAACAGCTCGATGCCGCATTCCAGTCTGGCGTCCGGACGTTCCTGTTTTCCAACCCCAACAACCCGGCCGGAGTGATTTATTCGCCGACGGAGATTGCGCGCGTCGCGGAGTTGGCGAATCGATACGGCGTCACGGTGATCGCGGACCAGCTCTACTCGCGCATGCTTTTCACCGGAGAGGTCTACACGCACCTGCGCGCATCGCCCATCAACGCCGACCACGTCGTCACGATCATGGGACCGTCCAAGACCGAGTCGCTGAGCGGGTACCGGCTTGGTGTGGCCTTTGGCGCGGCGCACCTCATCGACCGCATGGAGAAACTGCAGGCCATCGTGTCGCTTCGGGCGCCCGGTTATTCTCAGGCCGTACTGCGGACCTGGTTCAACGAACCGGCCGGGTGGATTCAGAACCGCACCGCGAAGCATCAGGCGATCCGCGATGATCTGATGAGGGTGTTCGGCACAGTGCCGGGGTTGGCCGCACGCGCGCCACAGGCGGGCAGTTACCTCTTTCCTCGCCTTCCGGCGTTGGGAATTTCGCTGCACCATTTTGTAAAGGCACTTCGTGTCCAGGCAGGCGTCACCGTCACCCCCGGCACGGAGTTCAGCCCTGACACCACCGACAGCATTCGCCTCAATTTTTCGCAGAACCACGACGCCGCAGTGCAGGCCGTGGAGCGTACCGTCCAATTAATCGAGCGCTACCGCGCCTGACCGACAGGAACCCATCGTGACCCGCAAAACATTCACCAGCGACCGCGCGCCGCTACCGGCTGGCTCTTACAACATCGCCGTCGAAGCCGGCGGACTCGTCTTCCTGGCGGGGCAGATACCCCGCGACCGGGACAATGTCCGGCATGGCGACAAGCCGTTCGCCGTTCAGGCGCGCATGACGCTGGACAACCTCGAGGCCGCAGCCAATGCGACGGGATTGTCGCTCAAGGACGCCGTGCGCGTCGGCGTGTTCCTCCGGAACCCCGCGGACGCCAAGGAATTCGACACCATCTACAAGGAGTACGTGGGCGATCCGCTGCCGGCGCGCACCCTGACCCAGTCCTCCTTTGCCGGCTTCGACATTGAAGTGGATGCCGTGCTGGTACGGCCGTAGGGCTGCCGCAGGTAGTGGCTTGCGCCGCGCCACGCGACGGCTGTCCAAACGAGCACAGGCGATTCGTCGCGCGTGATGTAGATTCTTGGAAAGTCGCGCACGTGTCGTAAATCAGTCGCGATGCGGAAGGTGGGTCACAATGAAGAAGTATGGAATTGCCTGGTTGCTGGGTGTGCCGTTCTCGCTGTTGGTGGTGATTTACGCGTTCAACCAGGTCGCGTGTCGTTAGCTCGGGCACAGTGCACACCTCCCACAACCCGCACATTACGACGGCCGATGGCATCCGCCTCTATTACAAGGACTGGGGTGCCTGACAGCCCGTCGTGTTCAGTCACGGCTGGCCGTTGAATAGCGACGCGTGGGACGACCAGATGCTGTTCCTCGCGTCGAACGGCTATCGCTGCATTGCCCACGACCGGCGGGGCCACGGGCGCTCAAGTCAGCCGTGCGGGCCACGACATGGATACCTACGCCGACGACTTGGTCGCGGTGGTCAACGCGCTGGGAGTGACCGATGTCGTGCATGTCGGCCACTCGACGGGCGGCGGGGAAGTGGCCAGATATATCGCGCGCGCCATGGCACCAACCGGGCGGGCTCATCGGTCTCACAAGGACTCAGAGATGCATTCTGGATGCAGGGCATGCAGGCAAGCATCAAGGCCGTACTCGATTGCGTGAAAGCCTTCTCGGAAACGGATCAGACCGAGGACCTGCGGGCCATCGACGTGCCGACGCTCATCATTCACGGCGATGACGACCAGATGGTTCCGATTGGCGCTTCGTCGCTGGCCGCAGCCAAACTGGTGGTCGGCGCGACGTTAAGGGTCTATCCCGCGCACCTCATGGTCTGTGTGCCACCCACAAGGCACAGATCAACGACGACCTTCTGGCGTTCCTGCGACCGTAGGCCACGACAAGGTAATTGTTCCGGCGCGACCGGAACCGCGCCCCTCGCCCTCACCGAAAGGTCTCTGTGCCGCTGTGGAGACAGTGGTGTAGGCTGACCGACAAATGCGCAGACTGCGACCGGACCACGGTACCCTCCAGAAGCCATGACGCACGAATACGAGAAGCGTGAAGGCCTGGCGTGCGTGACACAGGACCCGGCGAAGACCCTGGTCAACGTGGTCTTTGCTCACGGGTTGGGCGGTGGTGGCTATTCCACGTGGCACAGCGGGCCGCCGCCTGGTCTCGGCTTCTGGCCAGAGGCAGTGGCCGCCGACCATCCGCGCTGCTGCGTCTGGACCGTGCACTACACGGCCCGAATCCTTGAGTGGAATCCGTTTGCGCGCAGCCGGTCAGTCGACCTTCTTGATCGCGCCGCCTGGCTCACCGAAATGCTGGTGCTCAAAGAGATTCCAGCCAAACCCGTTGTGTTCGTCACACACAGTCTGGGTGGTCTGCTCGTAAAGCAGGTGCTGCAGTTCTCACAGTTTCTGGGACCTCCCCGGTGGCGGTTGCTCTGGGAACAGACGCAGGCCGTGTTGTTCCTCGCCACCCCGCATGTCGGGTCAGGGCTCTCGAATGTCGCCACCGCACTCGTGGACGCCGCGCGGACATCAAACCCGTTGACGCGCCTGTTCCTGCGGCCGTCACCTGCGCTCGGCAATCTCAAGAGAGACAATCCGATTCTGAGATATCTGGGTGACTGGTATCGCGATCACTCGCAGGCCCAGGGGATACAGACCATTGCGTTTTCCGAAGGCCGGACCATGAGGGGCGCGGCGATGGTCGTCTCCGAGAGCAGCGCCAGTCCCCAGGTGGCAGGCGTGATCGCCATGCCGCTGCCCGACGAAGATCACAGTTCGATTTCCAAGCCCGCCGACAAGAGCCGTCCCGTGTACCTCAGCCTGGACAAGTGCCTTGCCGACGTGGAACAGCGCGCGTCCAGTTGTGGCGTGGGGCACGGAACGCTCCGGGCACCGCTCGATAAGGAGACGCTTGCGCACCTGACCGAGAACCGGCGGCTCATCAGCCGTATTTCCGGAGCCTGGTGGGAGCGCATGTCCACCGACGGCGCCAACAAGCTCAGTTATTTCCAGATCCTGCCCGACATGCTGTTCAATACCGTCTCACTCTTGGGCACGTCGTATGACAGTGTCGGCAACAAAGCCGCCACCTGGAACAGTGTCATCGCGCGCGTCGACAAGGCTGACAACAGGATCGTTGTCCGCTACCTGTGGAAGGGCGGACACGTCGATCCGGGAATCGCCAACGTGCCCTTTCACGGGTTTGGTGCGCTGGAGTTCGTCGAGTCGGCCGGCACGGTCGGGACGATCACGCGCGGCGACGGAAAATTCTGGGATGTTGATGAATTTCATCCGGAAAAGACCGTGCTCAAACCCATCCAGCTCCGGCGAGTGCTGGCGCAGGATCAGATGCTGACCATGACCGGAGGCACCGACAACGCGGTCAAGGCGCTCGTGACCGAGATCCTTGGAAGTTGGAACGGGTCGTAACGGTCGAGCCACGCCGGCGACCGCACCCGTCGTATCATAGTTGGCCGAGGCCATTCCACAGTGACGACGATCATCCGATGGCTCTTTGCCGGCCCTGGTTCTGCCAGGATGCTTCAGCTGGATCTGTTGCGCGGGGTGGCGATTCTGCTGGTGCTGTTCACGCATGCGGTCGTGCCACCGACGGCATCGGGGTCGTGGCAGCGTGTGCTCGGCTATCTTCACCACCTGGGACCAAGCGGCGTCGACCTCTTCTTTGTGCTGAGCGGGTTTCTCGTCGGCGGACTGCTATTCAAGGAACTCCGCGCCACGGGCGGCCTCGACGTCCGCCGCTTCCTCGTGCGCCGCGCCTTCAAGATCTGGCCGTCGTACTTCGCCTTCGTCGGAGCGATGTTGCTGTGGTTGCTGATGGCGAACCGGCTGCCGTTGGCAGCCAGCGTGGGCGCCGTTCTCCCAAACCTCCTGCATGTACAGAACTATTTCGGTTCGCCACGCGAGCACACCTGGAGCCTGGCGGTCGAAGAGCACTTCTACCTCGTCCTGCCGCTGCTGCTGGTACTGGCCACGCGTCTGGGCCCGACGTCAAAGGCGGTGCGCGCGGTGCCGTGGCTGGCCCTGGTGTTGTGCGTGGTCTGTGCGCTGCTTCGGTTGCACGCTTACGCCGTTGAGATGCCGTTTAATCCGCACTACGCGACACACTTGCGAGTCGACTCGCTGTTCTTCGGCGTCCTGCTCGCCTATTTCTATCATTTCGCCCCGCACCGGCTGACGTTTGCGTCGACATACCGGCGGGCATTGCTGTGCGTCGGAGTCACGCTGCTGTTGCTCTACCCCTTGCTGGCGATGACCGATCACGGAAACCTGATTGTGGGTTCCCTGGGGTTCGTGGTCCTGTATCTCGGGTATGGATGCTGTCTCCTGGTCGCGATCCATACACCGATCGGCGTCGGGCGTTTGGGACGTCAACTTGCAGGAGTGCCGGCGCGTACAGCCGCGTTCATCGGGTATTACAGCTATCCAATCTATTTGTGGCATATCGACGCCACGAGGCCCGTCGGGCACGTGTTCGCGCTGTCCTGGACGGCCGACTGGTGGCCGGAGTTGCGGTGGCTGGTCGCCTTCATCGTCTACGTGGTGTTCGCCGTCGCCGCAGGGATGGTCTTCGGAATACTGCTGGAAAAACCTTCGTTGGCCGTCCGTGATCGCCTGTTTCCTGCGCGCAGCGGGCGGATCAGTCGCCCAGAAAGTCCCCCCACGGCTTGAGGTCCTGCACATGGTCGGAGACGGCTTTCACCACCATCATCATCGGCACGGCCAGGAACACCCCCCAGAAGCCCCAGAGCCAGCTCCACAAGATCAGGCTGGCAAAAATGGCGACCTGGTTCATTCGCGCGGCTCGTCCCATCAGGGCCGGCGTCAGGAACCAGCCCTCAAGAGTGGTGATGAGCAGGGCCACGCCGGCCACCGCCATGGCCATCGAGATCGTCCCGAACTGCATGAAGCCGACCATGCCCAGGCCTCCGGTCACAACCAGCGGTCCCAGGTAGGGAATCGAGTTCAGCACTCCTGCGGCGACGCCCCAGAAGGCGGCCTGACCCAACCCCAGTCCCCACAGCGAGACACCCGTGACCACTGCCACGAGCACGCTTGTGGTCAGTTGCACCAGCAGAAATCGCGCGATTTGCGTCTCAATCTGATCGAGAATTTGCTTCGTGATTTTCTTTTCAGACAACGACGCGGCGAAGTTCTTGATGAGCTTTCGCTTGAAGAGGTCGTCGCACACCAGCAGGAAAAACGTCAGCAACAGGATCATCAGGGCCTGCGACGTCAACCCGGCGATCTGTGCAGTCCCCCACCGCAGGAAATCAGCCGCCCGCAAACCCGGCTCTTCAACCAGGACCCGCACGACGCCTTTCGGCACGGCCGGCGCCGGCATGGCTGCGGTCGTGGTCTTGTCGATCTCCGTCGCCGCGCGCTGGATCTTCTCGATGGTGCTGTCAGGCGCTTGATTCGGGCGCAGCGCCATGCGAAGAGTTTGGGCCGCTTTGGGCAGGCTCTCGATGACAGAAAGTGCTTCATCGCGAACGCAGTAGGTGGTCCAGCCGGCAACGCTCAGCAGCGTCAATAGAACGAATGCCGCACCGAGAGCGCGCGGCACTCTGCGTCTCTGCAACCAGTCCACGATCGGGCCCAGGGCGTAGAACAACAGGCCGGCCAGCACCAGGGGAATGAACACCTCTTGTGCGTACCTCAAAAACACCAGTACCGCGATCACCGCGATGATCGAAATGCCCAGACTGCGCCCGTGACGCGGCGTATGTTCCAGAAGACCTCCGGTCGTGCCCGCGAGACGCGGCACTCCAGCATCAGCGTGCGCCAACAGGCGTCGGTCGGTCTGTGCGTTTCGGCACTCTGACCAGGCCGCCCTACGTGCCATGCGCTGTTGGACCGCGGGGCGTGTGCGGGATTCAGCCGTCGCCGCGCAGCGCCCCGACCGGCGAGATCCGAAGCGCCCGCCGCCGCGAGGAGTGGTTGCCCTCGGCTTGAAGTTCAAGCCGAGCTTCGTGCGGAGGCCAAGCTACCTGGTGACCCCGGACGCGTCCATTCGCGCACAATTGTAAATTGACTGAGTTATGATCTATCGTGCCTGGCATGGGACGCGCCAATCTTGGAGAACTTGAAGAACAGGTTCTCCTCATCCTGATCCGCCTCAAGGGCGAGAGTTATGCCGTGCACGTGGCCGAGGTGCTGGCCGACTTGACGGGCCGTGAAATGTCGGCGGCCACGGCGTTTATGGTCATGCGACGTCTCGAACACCGCGGCCTGCTGCAGTCACGGGTCGGGGGTCCCGATCCAGAGTGGGGAGGTCGCCCACGCCGCTTCTACAAAGTGCGCATGAAAGTGGTGCAGCCCCTGTTGCAGTCATCACGAAAGGCGCGGCTGACGTTGTGGAACGGCCTCGAGCACCTGTGGCGATGACTCCGTGGATCCTGAAACTCGCGGTGCGGCTCCTTCCCGAGGACGTCCGGCCGGAAGTCCTGCGCGAACTGCTCGAACAGCGAAGAAATATCCGCCGCATCAGGGGCCGGCGTGCTGCCGCGTGGTGGACGAGCCGGCAACCCTTCGTGATCGCGGCCGCCGCGGACTCACCGCCGGGAGGCTCAATGTGGACAGGCTTGCTGGATGACGTGCGTGTCGGGCAACGAGGCGTACGTCGCCGCCCGGCACTGGCTGCCACCGTCATCGCGACGATTGCCATCAGCGTCGGGGCCATCGCGGCGATGGCCAGTGTCATCGAGGCCGTGCTGCTGCGGCCGCTGCCGTTTCCCGGTGAGGATCGCCTGGTGTGGGTCAGTGCCTATGAACGCGCCCCCGACGAGCCCCCCTTCGTTCGAGAGGAAGCCGCCCGCGCATATGCCAATCCGATGGACGTCGTGGACTGGGCCGAGCGCGAGCGCCACCTGACCGCCCTGGCACCATTTGAAACGTTCGAAGCGACCATCCGTGCCGGCGACCGCCCGTTGAGAGTAGACGGCGCGACCGTGCGCGCCACGATGGCCGCCGTCCTGGCCGTTCCCCCGGCCTACGGGCGCCTCTTCACCGAGGCGGACTATGCGACCGGCGTTCGGGCCGTCGTGCTGTCGAATTGGCGAACGGCCTTCGGGGCGGATCCCGCGTTGGTCGGCCGGTCCATCCTCCTGGATGAAGTGCCGCACGAGGTGGTGGGCGTCCTCCCCGCGATGGGCATGCAGTTTCCGCAGCCCGATACCGACCTCTGGTTGCCGTTACCTCCTCCGTCTGCGTCGTTTCAGAATCGCGGGGGCGTGTGGCAGCGCGTGGTCGCTCGTCTTGATCCCGGTGTGACCGTTGCCGCGGCAGAAGGCGACATGCGGCGGATCGCACGCGAACTCGCTCAGCAGTATCCGGACAGCAACAAGACTCGCCACATCGCCCTCGTACCGCTTCGCGAGGGCCTTGTCGGCGCCACGGGGTCTGTCCTCTGGCTACTCGCTGGCGCAGTGGTGTTGGTCCTGCTGGTGGCATGCGCGAATGTGGGGCACCTCCTTCTCGTCAGCGCCCAGGCGCGACAGCGCGAGCTGGCGGTGCGGGCGGCCCTCGGCGCTCGTTCGTCTCGTCTGGCCCGGCTCCTGTTCATCGAAAGCGCCTGGCTGGCCGCCATTGGCGGCGTTCTAGGGCTTGTTCGTGTCCCTGTACCCGGAGGATTTGCCGGCCGTCGGCGACGTCACGGTGGGGGTGTGGCCTCTGACGGTCGCACTGGCCGCAATCGTCGTGTCGGCGCTTCTTGCGGTCGTTCCGTCGCTCGTTCAGTCAAGTGGTCGCCGACTCCAGCAAGCGATGCGTGTGAGTGAACGGGGTTCCGAGAATCGCAGACAGCGCCATGTTCGCGCCGGTCTCGTCGTCACTCAGGTCGCGGTGTCGACGATCCTGCTGATGGGTGGTGGCCTGTTGCTGCGTACGTTCATCACGATGCGCGCGACCGAGACGGGGTGGGCCGGTGGAACGGGCGTCACCGCTCGTGATCCCCTGACCATCGGTGTCACGGCGGGTGGACTATTGGTGGTTGCGCTGCTTGCGGCGGCCGCACCGGCGCTTCGCGCCAGCCGCATCGATCCGGCGAGCGCCTTAAGGCGCCAGTAGGTCCAGGTGATGTTGACCCGATCACCTGGACAGGCGCCGTGCGGGTGCGATGACTGCGATCACGACTGACAAGAATAGCGGGCCCGGTGCCTGTTGCCACCGGGCCCGTTCAGTTGTTGTTCAGTTCCGCGGCCCTGAATCCCAGCGCGCTTACGCGCCCGGCTTGATCACCAGCAGATTCTTGACGCTCTTCACGCCGTCCGTGCCCTTGGCGATCTGCTCGGCCTTGGTCTTGTCGGCTCTGGTCGCAACCGTACCTCGCAGCGTGACCACATTGTTCTCGACATCCACGTTCAGGCTGCCGCCAGGGAATTCGCCTTCGCCGAGAAGCTGGCTGCGGATCTTCGTGTGAATCCAGGCGTCGTCGAGCGTGTCGCCGATCGACTCGGATGCCTTCGCGGCGCGGTCGCGCGCGTCGCGCGCCATGTCCTCGTTGTAGTCCTTTCGATCAACGTTCCCCGGATTGACGTCGATCTTGTCGGTGATCATCAGCCCCGCGTCAACGGCCTTGGCCGCATCCACGGCTTTCATCCGCAGGCTCTGAGTCGGTACTTTGCCCGAGAGCGTCACGGCCTTCTTGTCCGCGTCGGCGTCCACGCCGAGGTTGTAGGTCGCGAGCACCGCATCGCTGTTGATCTTCGACGTGACCGCCCGATCGAGCTCCTCGTTGGTCATTCGTGGAGCGGCCACCGGTTCGGGTGGTTTACTGTTGCACGCGGACACTCCCATGGCGAGGGCCAGGGCGCCGATGGTTGAGACGAACATATTCTTCTGCTGCATATCGATATCTCCTGAAGTGAGTGCCGGATGTGCGGGCCACAGCCCGTCGCCGCCACTCGTTCGGCTTCTCACTGAGCCGTGTTTGAATTGTAGGAATATCGCTCGGGTGTTGGCTGTGCCTAAACGGACATCTCTCTCGCGCCAGGCGCCGCGACGGCGGTCATGCCCCCCAACCCCCTTGCGGCAGCCGGCTCGACAGTGGAATGATCAGCCCGTCAGCGAGACCCCAGATGGGCAAGAACCGGCTCGAGGCCTTCAGCGATGGCGTGATTGCCATCATCATCACAATCATGGTGCTGGAGAGGAAGGCGCCGCATGGCGCCACGCTCGACGCGCTGCGGCCGCTCGTGCCGGTGTTCCTTCGCGAAGCGGCCATGCCAGACATCATCGACCGCGATCGACGGTCCGGCTCGCGATCCACGTGACCCGCGGGCGACCTGGCTGTCTCGACCTTCGCCAGGAATCGATGCCCGCGGCGGGGCTCCGTCTGGATGAAGCGGGGATCGCCTGCGGTATCACCCAGTGACAATCGAAGCTGGCGAATACTGAAATTCATTCCAGCGTTGAAGTCGACGTAGGCATCGTCACTCCACAGCCGCTCTCGCAACTGATCGCGGGTGACGAGCGCCCCTCCGGCGGTTACCAGGGTCACGAGTACCGTGAATTGCCGCGGAGGCAGATTCACGACGATGCCGTGCCTGGTTAGCTGCTCAGCCCGAAGATCCAGTTCGAAGCCTTCGAAGGTGAGGATGTCGGCAATCCCGGCGGGACTGGTCACATCCCGAGTATAGTTACCGAACTCCACGATTTCAGTTCTGCGGTTCCTTTTGGGTCAGCGCCAGTTTCGATCCGCCGATCCGGAACCAGCCAGACCAACGCGATCAGGACGTAGAGCGCTTGCGAAATCCACTGAGACCAGAACGCCGCCCCGATGGCCGGCACGTACACCAGCGGTCTCACGCTTCGATTCCGCTACGACGACCCGTTCTAGTGATCGAACAGCCGGATCTGGCCGCGGAGCCTCAACGTTCATCCCTCCTGCGAGATGCTGACGACCTGATTCCCAAGAACGATCGTGGAGGTTCGAACGACGCCGGTGTTGTTTGGTGCCACCAGAAAAGTCACCTGGCTATCGCCCACCTGCGGCATCGGCGTCGAGACCGTGATCCACGGCGTATTCGAGACCGCCGTCCACTGGCACTGGGCCTGCGCCCCTGTACCGCACTGACTGGGAGTGGTCCGCTGCACCACCTGAAACATTCCAGGACCTCCTGCGACCGGAACAAGCATGCTGCTGGGACTGACTTCGTAGGAGCAGCCGATTTGCGCCACCTCCAGACTCTGCACTGCATTTCCCGAGGGCCCTCGTACATCGAAGGTACTGTAGCGAGGATCACCGAAGTTGTCCGTGACGCGAAACGAGATCAGACCGGATCCGATCCGGGATTGTCCCCCAGTGATGGTGACCCATGAACTCGTTGGCCCGACGGTCCAGGTGCAGACGGCTTGAGTGGACACCGTGGCGGTCATGGCGGACGGCTGAGAAATACACGGCGTGAAGCTCACCGGCGCCACGGAGAAAATGCAGGACGCGAGGTCGCCTTCCTGGCTCACCGACGCACTCTTCTCGTTGACAACGATGGTACCGCCGCGGGCCGACGGGTCGGTGTTCGGGCCGAGCGCGAAGGCCACGGTGCCATTGCCCGTGCCTATCGTCCCCCCGTTTATGGTGATCCACGACGCATTGCTGACGGCAGTCCACGCACAACTGGGCGCTGCGCTTACGGTCAGGCTGCCGGTGGCCGCTCCGGCGGGAAACGCCGACCCGGGAGATGACAGCGTCACCGTGCAGTCCTGAGCGGCTTCAGTCACGGGCACAGCCTGGCCGCCCACTGTGAGGGTGCCGGTCCGGACGGCGCCCGCTGGATTCGGGCTGATGGCCACGCTGACGGACCCGGTGCCGGTGCCAGTCGCGCCTCCGGTGACGGTTATCCAGTTACGGTCTGACGTGGCGCTCCAGCTGCACTGGCTCGCCGTGGTGACACCGACGGTGGTCGCTCCGCCCGAGGACGGCACTGACAGCGCTGATACGGAGAGCGTGTACGTACATGTCGCGGGGGTTGGTCCATTGGGGGACCCGTCGCTGCAGGCCGCGAGGGCCAGACAGAGGGCCGCGCCCAGGACGAGTCGGGAGTTGAACGGTATCCTCGCCACCATATCGGGAGCGTGCACCAACATGGCAAGTGGCGGCTGTCACATTTCGCACCTTGCGGCCCAGCCGAGGGTCAGGCCGGACGCGTCATCAGCGCGTGGCTGACGGCTCGCAGTAGTTGCCCGTAAAGTCGCGGCACCGATCAAGTGTGAACGCCGGGTCCACCGCCGGCGGCTTCACGGTTTCGGCCACCGTCCGTCCGGTGGCGTACATCCAGCGTGTCATTCTGGTGAGCTTCGCGATGTCGATTCGATCCGGATTGTCGAAAGGCGTGTGGTAATCCGCATGCAGCAGCGTCGTAAAGAACAGCGCCGGAATTCCCGCACGCGCGTAGGGCAGGTGATCACTGCGGTAGTACCAGCCTTCCGCGGTGAGCGGGATCGTCCCAGGTGGAATCGATCTCGAACTGCGACACGGCCTTGTTGGCCGCGTACGCCATGTCAACCAGCTCCGGCGAGTTGCGATGCGGCGCCAGCGCGCCCAGAAGTGCCGCGGTCTTTGGATCGTTGCGCCCCATCATGTCGCCGTTCAGGCACGCGACGATCTGCTTGAGCGGCACGATCGGATGCGAAACGTACCAACGCGACCCCATCAACCCGCGCTCTTCCGACCCATGCCAGATGAACAGCGCCGAGCGGCGGCCAGGTGCCGACGCCATCGCCCGACCAATCGCCAGCAGCGCGACTGATGTCGTGGCGTTGTCATCGGCGCCGTTCCAGATATTGTCGCCGTCGACGGTGTAGCGCTCACCGTCGTGATCCTGATGCGAGCTGAAGAGCACGTATTCATCTTTCAGTTTCGGATCGCGGCCGGGTACCTTCGCGATCACGTTCACGGACGGGTACGTGAAACTGTCCGTGAAGATCGAGGCGGTCAGCCGCGCATCATCGGCGAGCGGCAGATGCCTGTTGGGGAGGGCGGGCCCAGCGCCGATTCACGCACATAGAGGAGGGGCACACCGGGTGTGGGCGTCCGCTGCTGGCCGGTGCCGTCCGTGTCGAGCGCGTAGGTGCCCCGCGTGAACGGCGCAGAGACGCGCTCCCACTGTGCCTGTTCGTTGTCCGGCACCACCACGACCGTGGCGACGGTATCCCGACCGATCGCCTGTACCACGTTGCGTGCCCACGTGCGGAGCACCATCTGCGAGCCTGGGCCGGCTTGAGGTACGCCTGCGGCGGCCGCTGGCGCCAGGCTGGCGTTGTAACGCACAACCAGCACCTTTCCCGCATGCGGAGACGTTTGCGGCGTACCCGTCGCTGCGGGCGGGTTCGTGCTGATCATCGGTATCGTCTCGGAGGTCATCACGACGATCGCCACTGGCGCATCGACATTTGCCAGCAACGTCGCGTCCGGCACCACATCCTTGCCCATGACGAGCTTCTTGCCGCCGAGCGTGACGGGACTGCTCGCCGATACGCGGTAGCGTTCGAGCGGGAAGAACTGGAAGTATGTGCCGTTGTCGCCGGCGGGTTGCAGCCCGGCTTCGCGGGCGCGCTCGGCCAGCCACACCGAGGCCGCCATCTCATCCAGGGTGCCGCCCTCGCGGCCGCGCATGTCGTCGCCGGCCAGCATCAAGGAGACATTCTCGACCCCGCCCGAGCCACTACTTCCGGAACATCTTGTCCGAAAGCCGGACGTTGACGTCGTAACGGGTCACCGTGGCGTCCTCGACGCGGTTGCCGTCGAGCGTGGTGACGAGCCGATGCGGCCAATTCAGGTGTCCAACTGGCCGGTAGTCGCTGAACTCCGTGACAGCCTGGGTTCGCTTGGCGCTGGACGTCGCATTCGGCGGCACCGGATATGACCACGACATGCGGGTTGGCAGGTGGGTGACGGCATCAAGATCAACCCGCCACTCTCGACTGCCTGCCGCGCGGAACATGATCGCGTTGCCTTCGGATGTCGCCTCGACTGGGTACGAGGTTGGTGTGGCACCCAGCAAGGGCAGGATGAACTCAGCGAGCCGGGCGTGGGCCGAGTCCATCGAGACGGCCGCCGCCTCCTGGTTGCTGGCCCAGTAGGCACGCGAACGCTCCGGGAGCAGCGCCATGCCATCGAAGCCGCTGACGTGCTCGTGGTCTGAGATGTCGCCTCCAACCAGCGCCGGCTCCATTCGCGGCTGCCAGGTGCCCGGGGCATACGCCCAGTCGGTGCTCCAACTCGCGTCCGACCACGAAAAGCCACATATCACCCTGACAAAACGCGCGGGAATCGCGCAGGCGATGTCGACATGGTTCTTGAGTGGTTTGTTGGCGATGGTGCCTCGCGCCCGAATCGTCTGCACATTGCCGAGCGCGGTCTCACCGCCAAGCGCCGCACGCAGGCGCGTCAGCGCATCCTGTTCCATGGCCCCGTTCGGGCTACCTGTCACCAGTACGACTATCCCTGCAACGAACGCCGAGACGACGCGACGACCCTCAAAAAAACGGGCCCGGCGGCTCATGCCACCGGACCCGTCGTGTGTTCACGAAACGCGGTCTTGAGAACCAGACCGCGCTACGTACGGAGACCGCGCTACGTACGGAGACCGCGCTACGTACGGAGACCGCGCTACGTACGGA
>CAZAZR010000069.1:0-21522 GCA_964489685.1 uncultured Solibacteraceae bacterium
ACACGTGGGGTCGCTCGTGTTTCTATCCGCGCATCATTTCTGGTGAATTATTCGGCCTAGAGCCGGCGCTTCGCCACCAGCGACGCGGCCGCCCTGTCGAGAATCACGATCACGTCCGGATGGGCCTGCAGCAATGACGCGGGCACATGGGTCGTGATCGGTCCGGCAAGAGCTCGCTCCACCATTCGCGCTTTGGCCGCCCCTGTAACCAGCAGGATGACGCGCCGAGCGCCCAGGATGGCGCCCATGCCCATCGACAGGCCGTGGGCGGGTACTGCCCGCCACCGTCCCCCAAACAGTCGGGCGTTGGCACGGCGCGTCCCCGGCTGCAATGCAACCCGGTGGGTGTGCGCCTGCAATTGGGCCGCGGGCTCGTTGAAACCGATGTGGCCATTCCGGCCCAGTCCGAGCACGATCATGTCGAGCCCGCCGGCACGTTCGATTTGCCGGTCGTAACGGGCCACCTCGTGGCGCCAGTCGGCTGATCGGCCATCGGGCACATGGGCTCTGCGCGACGAGATGTTCACGTGATCGAAGAGGTGCGCCTCCATGTACGATCGGTAGCTGCCCTCGTCACCCTTGCCCATCCCGAACAATTCGTCGAGGTTGAACGTCGTGGCCCGGGAAAAATCTGCGCGCCCGGCACGGTACGCGCGCACCAGGGCGCGGTACATCGGCACCGGCGTCTCGCCCGTGGGCAGCCCCAGCACCAGGGATGGGTGCTGGCTCAGCCGTTGCAGCACGAGTGCGGCTGCGGCGCTGGCGGCCCGAGAGGCGGTGGCGTGGGTGACGACGTGCATCGGGGTTGGAGGAAGACCTAATCGTCGAGGTACGTTGGCAGGACGAGCGAATCGCCCGCAGCGGCCAGGGCCAGCGAGACCGCGCCTGCGGTCGGCTCCCCGTGTAATGGTCTCACAACCATGCTGGGCCAGCGTCCGGTCAAGTGTGCCGCCACACGCTGACGCAGACGCGGCGCAGCGTTGAACATCCCACCGGCGAGGATCACCGGTCCGTGTGAGAGCCTCAGGGCGTGGCACACCGACAAGGCCGCCAGGCCCAGTTCGCGCGCGCCGGTGTCGATCAAGGACAGCGCGATCTCATCGCTCTGGGCGGCCGCGGCCTCCACGTGCGGCGCGATCGCGGCAACCGTGGCCGGCTCAACTGTACCGTGATAAATCGCGCGCACCAGGTCCTGTGACCGCGCCACACCGAAGTGCGTGAGCACGCGAGCGGTAAGCTGCGTGTACGGCCCCCTGCCGTCAGCCGCACGCACGACCGCCCGGAGGGCCTGTCGCCCCATCCAATAGCCGCTGCCTTCGTCTCCGAGCAGAGGGCCCCAGCCTCCGGCGCGCGCGGCCCGGCCGTCACGATTCCGCCCGTACGCGATCGAACCAGTACCCGCGATGACTACGACACCCGGCGCGCCAGGCAGGCCGGCTTCAAGCGCGATCAGGGCATCGTTCACCACGACGACCTGACTGCGCGGCGCCACTCTCGACAAGATCGCGCGCACCACCGCCTGGTCCGCGGCACGGTCCACACCCGCCATACCGAGGCACACTACGGCCGGTGCCTGCCCTACGCCCGTCGAGACCTCGCCGATGACGTGCTGCAGAACGCGTTCGACCTGCGCAGCACCCGCGTGCTGCAGATTGGCACCGGGGCCGCGCGCTTCGGCCAGGATGCGACCGTCGCGGTCCGCGAGCTGGCAGACGGTCTTGGTCCCGCCAGCGTCAATGCCGATGACGAACACGCCAACAGCCTACCCCATTGCCCGCTTGACACGTCCAGGGGCCTGACTGGTACCTTCGGGTCTTCTGATGTCCATGCCAAGAAGCGTCGCGCCCTTTGATCGTGCCCGGGCGGTCATCGAGGAAGGCCGCCTCATGGGCGCGTTTCCAGCGGCCGTTTGCGAAGTCGGCAGCTCGGCCGGCCCGGCTTGGGCCGAACCATTCGGTCGGTTGTCGTACGATAGCGACGCCCTCCCCACGAGCACGACGACGGCCTTCGATCTCGCCTCACTGACGAAGGTGATCGTGACGACCTCGGTGACGATGGATCTCGTGCGGCTACAGGCTCTGTCAGTGGAGACGCGGGTGGCTGATGTGGTGCCGGGTTGGCGCGGCGCCGATCGCGCAGGCATTACTGTCGGTCAATTACTCGATCACTCATCCGGCCTGCCGGCACAGCGGCGACTGCCTCCCTCGGCGCGCGAGGCCGATCAGGCGCTCGCGCTGCTGTGCGCCGTGCCGCTCGAACGGCCGCCTGGTGTGGCCGCGGTCTATTCGGACGTGGGGTTCATGCTGCTCGGCATGGTGCTGGAGATCGCCGGGGGTCGCCCGCTCGAGGCACTCTGGCGCACGCTGTGGGACGGTTGCCCCGGTGCTGATGTGGCAGGCGCGTGGCTTGCATTCACGCCCAGGGAATCAAAGAGGCGCGTCATCGCGCCCACTGAATTCCAGCCGGCACGAGGGGGGATTCTGCAAGGCGTCGTGCACGATGAGAATGCGGAAGTCCTCGGCGGAGTCGCCGGACATGCCGGGCTCTTCGGATCGGCCCCTGCGGTGGGCGCCTTTGCCGCCTGGGTCCTGCGCTCGTTCCGCGAGTCTACCTGGCTGACGACGCCGGAGCTGGCGCGCCAGTTCTCCGCGCGCAGCACAGTGGCCGGAAGTTCGCGCGCACTCGGCTGGGACACCATGCTGCCCACATCGTCGTGCGGATCGCGGATGTCGCCGACGGCGATTGGGCACACGGGGTTTACGGGCACGTCCCTCTGGATCGACTGGGAGCGCGACGCATACGCCGTGTTGTTGACGAACCGCGTGCACCCCACCCGCGACAACGAGCGGTTCCTGCCGTACCGCGCGCGGTTTCACGACGCGGTCATGACCGATCTCACTGAAGCCACAGGCTAAAAGCCGCCCGGGCCTCGACCCGGCCGTGGAGCTGGGATACCACCACGACCAGGAGGACTCTCGATTCCGCGCCCGGGGCCGCCACCGCGGGGCCCGACCGGCCCGCCTCGAGGGCTTCCCACGCCGCCGGTGCCACCGGGGCCGCCGCGCCGGTCGGCGCCGCCCCGTCCGTCGGCGCCGCGTCCACCAGGTTGACCGCCAGGACCGGCCGCCCGCCCCATCATGAGCTGGGCGGTCTGCACCGTGAACGGCCAGTCGATGTAGCGTTGCTGATTCTGGTACACGCGAATCGACGTGTTGGTGCTCTTGCTGTACACGCCTTGGATGGACCCGAGAATCTGCGTGCCAGTCGGTGCGCCACGTCCGGTCTGCGGCGCAGTGCCACCATTGCGTCCGGCGCCGCCTTGTCCAGGCGCTCCCGCCGATCCACCGCCCGACGCGCCCACCGGCTGACCAGCAGGCATCAAGCCAAAGTCTCCTCCGGTGATCGGATCCTTGTATTTCTTTCGGAGGTACTTGCCCGAGTGGAGGACCTCGATGTCACTGGGCAGCAGGTTGCTGTTCTTGCGCGAATACAGCACCAGCGCGCGCGCGTATTGGTTGCCCCGGAAGATCAGTTCCTCTTCCTGTTCGCGGATGGCTTGCTGTCGCCAGGTGGGCAACACGGCCAACATCCCCACGGCCATGATGGCCATGACGACCAGCAGCACGACCATCGTAAAGCCCTCGGCGTCCAACCCAGAGCACGGGCGATTCGTCAGGTGTTTCACGTCCCGACAATCTTGACCCACTATGTCCATGAACGTAATATCCTTGAGGTCTCGCATGGTACCACACGCCCTTTCAGCGCCTCGTCTCTCCAGCCGCTCCAGAATGGGCGGGCCGGCGGTCTCCGTGGCGATGGTCGCGTTGGTCCTCGTGGCCACGGCCGCCTGCGACAAGGTGCCGCTGACCGCACCCGCAGGAACGGTCATCACCCTGGTCGCCTCCACCAACGTGCTCCCCATCAACGGCAGCACCGATCTCATCGCCGTCCTCATCGAAAACGGCACCACAGGCACCGGCACTCCGGGTGGTGCCGCCACGCCCTCTGCCGGCACGCCGGTCCACAACGGCACGCTCGTCACCTTTACGACGTCGCTTGGACGAATTGAGCCTGCCGAGGCGCGCACATCAAACGGGCGAGTCACCGTCAAACTCGTTGCCGATGGCCGGTCGGGCACCGCGACCATTACGGCCTTCTCGGGAAGCGCGAGCAAGGCGCTCGACGTCAAGATCGGTGCGGCGGCGGCCGAACGTGTCGCCGTGACTGCGTCGGCAGCTACCGTTCCCGCCAACGGCGGCACGGTCACCATATCCGCGCGTGTCGAAGACCTCAGCGGCAATCCCCTCTCCGGCGTCCCCGTGACGTTCACCACCACAGGGGGCACCCTCAGCGCCGCGTCATCTCTCACCAACGACAGCGGCGTCGCGGCCACTTCCCTCTCCACGACGACCGAATCCCAGGTGACAGCCAGTGCCGGCGGCAAGACGGGCTCGATCACGATTAAGGTCCGGTCACGGTCAAAAATCACGCTAACGCCACCTTCAGGCAGCGTGTTTGTCGGTGCGGCAGCCGCCTTTACGGTCACGCCTGACGCCGCAGTCCCTTTCAAAGACGTGACGATCGATTTCGGCGACGGCCGGTCGCAGGCGCTGGGCGCGATTTCCTCGACGACCACCGTGGTGCATTTCTACACGGATGACGGCGTGTTCCAGGCGACGGTCGTCGGCAATGACGTGGATGGCGGTGCGGCTGAGGCGACCGGCAGTGTCGGCGTGATTCCGTTTCAGTTCTCCGCCGGCGCACTTCCGACGTCCGGCCCCGTGACCACGATCTTCGCCTTCAGTGTCACCGGCATCCCGACCAGTGTGCCGATCAACCGCTACGAGTGGAGTTTTGGTGATGGCACGGTCCAGAACACCAACACTGGTTCCGTCACTCACGGCTATCAGTCGGTTGGCTTGAAGACCATCACGGTCACCGTCGTCCCTCGATATGGAAGTGCCGTATCGACGACGTTCCAGATCCTCGTGACCGAAGACTGACCCAACGTCGCCCGGAAGTGACGAGCGGCACACACGTCGATCGGGACGGGGCATTCACCCCGGAGCGGCCGCTTGAGTGGCCCGAAGTCCTGTTCATTGCGGCGTTCATCCCGCTCGCAGCGTTCTCATGGGTCGGGATGCTGCTCGCCGAACTGGGCGCCTTCAATGGCTGGCGTGTCGCTGCGGCGGGCTCAGTGCTCACCGCACTCGCTCTGACTGCGGCTCTGCGCGACATGTACGGCAGCGCCGGTGGCATCCGGCGCGTCTCGCGCGTAGCGTGGGTGTCACTCGGACTCGTCGCAGCGATTTCGACGACCGTCCTGTCGCGCCCAGGCGAGTATTTGATCGAGGGTGCAGACGCGTCTGTCTACCTGGCGATCGGCCACAACATCAAGCGAACCGGCGGCATCACGGCCACTGACTCTGTCGTGAGTCTGATGCCGCAGGAATTGCGCCCGACGTTCTTTCGGGTGGGCCGAGGGATTATGCAACACGAGGGCCGTTTCGCCGGGGGACTTCGGCTTGGCGACGACGACCGGGTCAACCCCGGATTCTTCCACCTCCTTCCTGTATGGATTGCGATGGGGCTCTCGGCGGCCGGCCCCACCGCCGGCTACTCTGTCAACCTGATCCCTGGTGTGTTTGGCGTCATTGCCGTCTTCCTGATCGGCCGTCGCCTGTGGTCCCCAAGCGCTGGCCTTGTGGCCGCTGTGCTGCTCGCCCTGAACTTCGGTCAGATCTACTTCGGACGTCTCGCCGCTTCAGAGATGCTCGCGCAGTTCATGGTGCTGGCGGCTATTCTGTTTACCGTCATCGCGTCGGACCTGCGCTCACGTGTGGCCGGCGCGTGCGCCGGCGCGGCCATTGGCTTGGCCGCGTTTTCGCGCGTTGATGCGCTGCTTCTGCTGGTGCCGCTCGCAGGGCTGTGGCTTCTCCTGACATGGCGCTCGCAGCGACTCGGGGGCGCATGGTCGTGGTACGCCGCGTTCCTGGCTTTCGTGGCCGGACACGCAGTGCTTCACGCCGAAACGGTGGCGAGGCTCTACTCGAGGCGACTCTTCGACGACGGAGTGGCGCTCGTCGGAAGAAACCTTGTGGCCGTGAATGCCGTGTGGGCGGTGGCGGGAATCGTCGCGCTCTTGGCGATCGCTGCCGCTATTCTCACATTGCGCCGCCGCCGGTTCTTCTGGCCGACGCTGTGCGTCGGCGTGGCCGCGATCACTCTCGTCGTCGCGATCGTCGTGGCGCCGCCACTGGTACCGATGGTCAACCGTTTGATCTCCCCGGTCGGCGCCGCCGCCGCACTCGTCGGATTGTTGCTGTTATCGAAAAGGGCTGACGCGCGGCCGCTCCCGCTGATTGTTCCGCTCGTCGCGCAGGCTGGCCTGCTTCTGGCGTTCCATCAGGCCACGACGCTACCTGACGATTTCAGACGCGCGGTACCGATCCTTTTGCCTGGAGCGATGCTGCTGATTGGCTTCCTCGTGTCGCAGGTCGCCCGCCGAGGAACCTGGGCGACGCTGGTCATCGGGCTCCTGCCGCTGGGGTTGGCGACTGGTTTCCTGAGCGATGCCGGGCCGATTCTGCGCATGCCACCGATGCAGGGCACCCACGCGCAACTCGCGGAACTGGGGGCGCGCATTCCACCAGATGCCCTGGTCCTGTCGGATACGTCGGTGCCTGGTCACATGGCACTCGCCCTCAACTACACGTTCGACCGGCCATCCGTCAGGATGATTTTGCGCCCGACCGGCGGCGACGGCATTGCGCCGCTCGTCAGTGCAGCACTGGCGGGAGGTCGTCAGGTGTTCGTGGCCGTGGCTCCAATGATCGAGCAGAGGCCCCTATGGTTCTGGCGCAGTGATTTTGCGGGTTTCGACATCCAGCAGGCGCATGAAGTGACGCTTCGGTATGACGTGTTAGCCCGGACTCGGGGTGAGTTTCCTCGGCAGTTGCGCACCGACACGCCGACGGTCGTCTTGTATCGAGTGCGCGCGCTCGACTTTCAGACTCAGGTCACGTTGCCGCTGACCGTGGATGTTGGCGTCGACGATTTCCGATCACTCGTGGATGGGTTCCACGCGCCAGAGCCGTTTCACGCCACGCGCGCCCGGTGGACCACGGGGGATTCGAGAATCGCACTCCCCCGCCTTGCCGCCTCCGCATCGGGTCGCATGGCGTTGGTCCTTCGGTTCGCCGCCGACCGACCGCCCGGACACGCTCCGGTGGAGATGCACCTGACCATCGGAGGCATTCCTGTCGGTGCGATCACTGTTGCGACGATCGAACTGCGAGAGTACCGAGTGCCCCTCTCACCGGCGGTGATGAAGCGCCTGCTGGCGGGGCCCAGCATCTTGTCCATCGTCAGCGATGTCTTCGTGCCGAAGGACATCATCGGCGGCACGGACGATCGCCGCCTGGGTGTCATGCTCGATTGGGTTCGGGTGGAGTGACTACGACGCCTGTCCGCCGGTCGTGAGTCCCGGCCAGCGCATTGTTCCTGACGCCGAATCGATCGTGTAGCCCAGCTCAGGCGCGAGCCTCGAGATCTTCGGCAGGAGCGCACGCACCTCTTCGGCGTTTTGGGTCCGCCACTTCTCGTGTCCGGGTGGCGAGAGCGTGTTGATCGGGTTGGCCAGCAACTCTTCCAGTTTGGCGGCCATCCCGGCGTCGGGCACGAGGCCCAGCCGCTGGTACAGGTCGGCCATCGTGGACTCGGGGTGTGCCAGCACATCTTCGAAATGGAACTCGATCCACTGGCCGGCGGGCACGATGCGCCTCGCCTCCACGATGCGCTCGACGTACTCCCGCCACTGGGCGAACGCGATCTCCGGCACGGGCGAGGTGATCAGGTCGCGCCATCCGTCGATGAGCGTTGAGCACCACTGATGCCGATGCGGATACGACGGAATCTGGAGTGCGGCGGGAACAAAGTAGGAGCGAAACCGACCCTGCGGCTGACGCCACATATTGATATACGAGTTCAGCACGTCGCAGGGGTTCCGCTTGATGACCACAAACATCGCGTCTGGAAACAACTCCAGCAGGTATGGCACACGCAGGACGTTGTCCGCAGTCTTTTCGACCAGACGCCGGCCCCCGGTAAACGAAGCGAACCAGGCATTCACAAAGCGACGCTCACCCGGCCTGACTTGTCCCGCGCCTACACGATCCGACTGCCAGCCGTCGCGACGCGGGTGATGGTGCCTCCTCCACACGTCGTGTCCTTCGCGCGGCATCGATCCGAGCACAGGGCTCTCGCGCAGCAGGTGAAACAGGAACTGCGTGCCCGAGCGGGGCATGCCCACGACCAGGATCGGCGCCTTGTGCTCCGGCGGGTTCACCCAGGCCCTCACGAACCGCAGGGTGCGAACCGGATCGAACCGGCGCACCGCGTTCGCTATGCGCCATGCGATGCCGTAGGGGTCGTCGAACCGGGCGAGCAGGCCCGGCATCTGCTCTCGGGTCCGGTGTTTGGCCGCGAGCCGGGAGTCACGCCCCGGAGGCGTGCTGGATGCACTCATCGTGACCCATCCTGGCCGCGCCCGATCAAGGCGTTCAGCAGCGGCAGGTATTCGGCGGCGATGTTGTGCCAGGCGTACCGCGCCGCGCGCTCCGGCCCCAGGACCTTCATGCGGTCGCGGAGGGCCTCGTCATTCAGAATCTGCAGAATCCCGCCGGAAAGGGTTTCCACCCTGGCATCCTCCAGCAACACCGCGACGCCAGCGGCGAATTCCGGGAACGCCGTGTTGTTGAGCGCGATCACCGGTGCGCCGCACGCCATGGCCTCAAGCACCGGCATCCCGAACCCTTCGTACGATGACGGGTACAACACCACGCTGGCCGCGTTGTACGCGAGCGCAATATCCTCATGCGACGCGTAGGGCACAGTCACGATGTCCGCCTCGAGGCCCAGTTCGTGAATGAGCGCGTGAAACGAGGCACCCGGAAGGGCGCCGCCAATCAACAACAACGAATGGGGCACCTGGTGTTGTCGCTTCAGCAGCGCAAACGCCCGCAGGAGGTTTGGGATGTTCCGCCGCTTCGTCGGCTTCCCCACGTACAGCAGGAACGGGCGATCATGCCCCAGCACGCGCACGCGCCAGGCCGAGAGCGCGGTCTGATCGTGAATCGGCCTGAACACACCGGTGTCGACCCCTCCCGGAATGACGCGGATCCGCTCAGGCGGCAGTCCGTAAAAGTGCGCCATGTCGCGGCGACTGTATTCGCTGACGGTGACCAGCGTGGTCGCCCGGCGCGCACTGATCGGATAACTGATTCGGGCCTTGAAGCGGTCCCACCGCGAGAAGACCTCGGCGGCCTCGGCGTACCCTTCGTACGACCCATGGTGAATCAACAGGGTCGGGCAGGTCGCAGCCACCGGCAGCACGTAGCTCGGGCACAAGAGCACGTCGCGGCGTCCATGCACACATGGAAGAACACTCTGCTGCCAGAGGCCGGGCGGGAGCGGTGCAGGCACGACCACGTTCGTCGCGATGGCGGGCAGCCGAACCGCCGCGTCCACCGGCTCGGGTGTGTACACACGGATCTCGTCAAACGGCTGGCCGGGAATCTCCACAAGAGCGCTGAGCAATGACTCAAGCGCACGTGCGACGCCGCTGCGGTTGCGCACCAGGCGAATGCCGTCCACACCAAGGGTCATCGGAGTAGTCGCTCAGCGCGAAAGGACTCGACACACGCGGCCATCATGTGATCCACGTGTAGAAGATGGACGATGTTGCGCGTCGCGGGCGACGTGCCCGCGCAGACGCCGAACCAGCCAGATACGGGATGTCGACCGGCGGAAACGGCGGCGCGCCCGTCGGATACAGTTGGCCGAAACCACCCAGGGAGTCTTTGTTCGAGACATACCCGGCAGGATTGGGAGGATTGACGATGATGAGTTTCGTCAGCATCACTCAACGCGCTGTCGCGCCCCGCTTCCAGACCGCCCAGGGTGCCCGATTCTGATCCCAGAGGCTGTTGAGTTGCCGAACGTCGCGCAACGTATCCATGCACTGCCAGAACCCCTCGTGACGAAACGCCATCAGTTGGCCGTCTCTGGCCAGCGGTTCGAGCGCGTCGCGCTCGAAGACGGTCTCGTCGCCCGGCAGGTAGTCGAAGACGCCGGGTTCAAGGACAAAGAATCCTCCGTTGATCCAGCCCTCGCCCCCCTGAGGCTTTTCACTGAAGTTCGACACGACATCTCCGTCGAGTTCCAGAGCCCCGAATCGGGCCGGTGGCCGAACCGCGGTGACCGTGGCGAGTTTGCCATGCGCACGATGAAACGCGAGCAGCGCAGGGAGATTCACCTCGGCGACGCCATCCCCATACGTCATCATGAAGGCGCCGTCGTTGAGCCATCCGGCCAGACGCTTGAGACGACCGCCTGTCTGCGTCGCCAGTCCGGTGTCCACCAGGTGAACCATCCAGTCTTCGCGATCGCCTTCACGCACGCGGACGCCGCCGCCGGTGTGCCCGGGTGACGCGGGGGTCCTCTGCCGCGCGTAGTCGAGGATATACGACTGAATGACGTCCGACTTGAATCCCAGCGCCAGCACAAACTCGCTGAATCCGGCGGCGCCATACATCTTCATGATGTGCCAGAGGATTGGCATGCCGCCAATCTCCACCATCGGCTTCGGGCGCGCAGACGTCTCTTCAGACAACCGTGTGCCGAATCCCCCCGCCAGAATGACTGTCTTCATAAAACGCACCGTCACTGACGCGCAGCGCCGGAATCGGGAGTGTACACTATGGAGCAGAGTGCCTTCCACCGTGCGGAGCCTCAGTCACAACGCGCGTGCTATCGTGGCGGCACGCGCTGATCGCGTGAGTGAAATCATCGTATGCGAATTGCCCTTGTTGGCCTTGGCGACGCCGGAATGCATATCCATTTGCCGGCGTTGGCTGGCATGCCATCTGTCTCGGTGGTCGGGGTCACAGACCACAATCAAGGCCGGCGTGACCGAGCGGCGGGCACTTGTTCCGCGCCAGTGTTCGCCGACTTTGACGCGATGCTGGCCGGCAGCCACCCCGAGTTGGTGGTCATCGCCACGCCCCCGGAGTCACACGCCGACTTCGCACTTCGCGCGCTCGCTGCCGGAGCGCATGTCATGTGCGAAAAGCCCTTTGTCTCGAGCTTGACTGAAGCCGACCGCGTGCGTGATGCGGCCACCCGTGCGGGGCGGCGGGTCGCCGTCAATCACGAGTTTCGCGAGATGCCCATCTTCCGCGCCTTGCGCGACGAACTCGCCAGGCCTGGCGCCGCGCCGTTGGCATTTCTGCAGATGTGGCAATTGATGGACATGCCGCCACATGCCGAATCGGGGTGGCGCGGGCAGATGGTTCAGCGCACCCTGTACGAAGCCGGTGTGCACTTGGTGGACCTGGCGATGACGTTATTTGGCGAGACGCCGGTCAGCGTTCAAGCCTCGATGTATGCCGACCGCGCGCCAGCCACCGATGCGGTCGCCGTTGTGACCCTTGAATTTTCACGAGGCCGCCTGGCCCAGATCACACAGAACCGTCTGTGCCACGGCGAGATGCAGTATTTCGAGGTGCGCGCCGACACGGCAGACGCCTCGTTGCGAGCATCGTTTGGCGGCCGGGCGCGACTGTCGGCGGGTTTATTTCGAGGCACCAGGCCCCATGCTCGCTTCGAGTTCGGCCGGTCCGGGATTGCGTGGAAAGAAATGGGGAATCGCCGAACGCCCCTCGCACGCAATCCCGACGCCCCCATGGTCGCCGCCACCCGATTGGTGTTTGCCGAGACCATCGACGCATTCAAGACTGGCGCCGAGCCACCGACCAGTGCCGAGCGCGCCCGCGGCGTACTTGAAGTGATTGCGGCGTGTTATCACTCGGCGGAGACGGGCCGTCGCATTCGGCTTGACACCCCGCCGAGTGCCGCGTTCTCGAGCCGGCATCTGGGGCAATGACCGGCGCCTCGACCGGCCACGATCGAGTGGACCTGACCGTCGTCATTGCGAGCATCGATTCCACGCGCTCGCTGGCTTCGTGCCTTGCACACCTCGCTCGTGCCTGCCAGGGGCTGCGGGCTGAAGTCATCGTGGTGGATGCCTCAGAGGGTGACGCGGCCGACCAGGTGAAGGCGGCCTGCGCCCCTGTGACCCTGCTCCAACGTCGGGCGGGAAGTCTGGCGCCACACTTGTGGGCAGAGGGTTTCCGCCAGTCGACGGGCCGATTGGTCGCCTTCAGCACCAGCCACTGTCTGGTGTCGCCAGGCTGGGCTACCGCGCTTATTCGTACGATCGACGATGGTGCGACCGGCGCCGGTGGCCCGCTGATCATCGGCACAAGGACTTCGCCGCTGGACTGGGCCGTCTTCTACCTGCGGTACGCCGCGTTTATGCCCCACGTGCTGGGCGATGGTCGCACGGATCGGGAGTTGGCGGGTGACAACGTGGCCTATCGTCGAGACGCGCTCGACCGGCATGCGGCGACCTTTACCCAAGGGTTCTGGGAGGTGGATTTTCACCGGCGGGTGCGGGCTGATGGCGGCTGGCTGGCGGCCGTGCCCGCCGCCCTCGTGGAGTATTCACGTTCCTTCGCGCTTGCCACCATCCTCCGCCAGCGATTCGCCCACGGCCGGGATTCGGGCGCCAGCCGCGTGACCGCCGGCATCCGGTCCAGTTGGCAGGTCGTACTCGCCGCGCCAGTCGTCCCGTTCATCCTGGCAGCCCGGTCTGCGGTTCACGCGGTCGGTGGCCCAGCGCCGTGGCGACTGGCGGTGGCCCTGCCCTGGTTTCTTCCCCTGGCGGTGGCGTGGGCTGCCGGCGAGGCCGTCGGGGCCATCAGAGCCGGCAGCCGGCACCAGTCACCGTCGGAATCACTGCTGTGACGCCGTTGGGTCGCCTGCCGGATCTGTCCGTCATCGTTCCCTCTGTGAACGGCATCGACATCCTGTTGGAGTGCCTCGCGGCACTTCACCAGACCAGCGCTGGCGACGCGATGGTCGAGATCCTGGTCATCGAGCGCGGGGGCGAGTCGGTCAGGCGTGCCCTCGCCGTTCGGGCGCCTGATGCGCTGGTGCACACGGTTCCGCCCGGCACCAATATTCCCCAGATGCGTGCTGTCGGTTTTCGCCAGGCACGCGCCGATGCGGTCGCGGTCATCGAAGACCACGTAATGGTGCCTGCCGGCTGGGCGGATGCGGTCGTGGCCTCACTGAGGTCCGGAGCGGACGTGGTGGGCGGCAGTATTCGGAATCGGGCGACTGCAACCCTGGTCGACCGAGCCGCCTTTCTCTGCGAGTACAGCCACCTGCTCGAGCCGGCGGCGGGAGCCGACGTGGCCAGGTTGCCCGGCAACAATGTGGTGTACCGCCGCACGATCGCGGCGCCGTACGTGTCGTTACTGGAAGAAGGAAGATGGGAAGATCACTTCCATCAGGCCATGCGCCGCGACGGAATTGCCCTGACCTCTCGCCCCGACATCGCGGTTGGTCATAAAATGCACTGTTCCATGTGGGATTACCTGTCTCAGCGTTTCCTCTATTCCCAGGCCCTCGCCGGCACGAAGCGGGTGGATATGCCTCTCCCACGGCGAGCCGCGTGGGCCGTCGGATCGCTCGCGCTGCCGCCGCTCCTGCTGGCCCGGATCATTGGCAGGGTGTGGGCGTCCAGGCGCCACCGCCGGGAGTTGGTTCAGGCACTCCCCCTTCTTGTGATCTTTGTCGGCGCCTGGGCGGTGGGTGAAGCCGTCGGGTACGCTTTCGGGGCAGGCGATGCGCTGGCCAGGGTTCGGTAATGACCAGCACCTCGCACGCCACACCACGCACCGTCACTCCGCTCGCCCCCGGTGATCGCGTGGTCATCGTTGGTGCCGGACCGGCAGGTCTGACCGCTGCCTACCAATTGGGCAAGGCAGGCGTGCACACGACCGTCCTTGAAGCGGACGACATCGTCGGCGGCATCTCGCGAACGGCGCAATACAAGGGCTTCCGCTTCGACATCGGGGGCCACAGGTTCTTTACGAAAATTGAGCCTGTGCAGGCCATGTGGGACGAGGTGCTCGGCGACGAGTTCATCTCGGTCCCCCGCATGTCGCGCATTCACTACAATGGCCGCTACTTCGACTACCCGCTGAAAGCGGCGAATGCGCTGCGCGGCCTCGGGATCGTGAACGCGGTGATGATCCTCGCCAGCTATGCCAAGTGGCAGTTGTTCCCTCATCGCGTCGAAGAGAACTTCGAGCAGTGGGTGACCAACCGCTTCGGCAAACGCCTGTACGAGATTTTCTTCAAGACGTACACCGAAAAGGTATGGGGTATTCCGTGCACGGAAATCCGGGCCGAATGGGCGGCGCAGCGCATTCAGGGGCTGTCGCTGGCCAGGGCGATTCTGAACGCCACGTCGCTCAATCGCCGCTCCACCGCCATCAAGTCTCTGATCCACGAGTTCAGGTATCCCCGACTGGGCCCCGGACAGATGTGGGAAATGTGCCGCGACCGCGTCGTGGCCATGGGTGGACAGGTGCTCATGCAGCACAAGATGCAGCATATTGAACTGCGTGACGGCCGGGTGTGCGCGGTGCACGCGCGTACGCCGGACGGCGTCCGGCGGTTCGAGGCCGACCACGTCATCTCGACAACCTCGGTGCGGTCGCTCGTCAGGGCCCTCGAACCTGCGCCCGGCGACCCGGCGCCGGTGGCCGTGCCCAGGCACATCCGCGCGGCCGCCGAAGGTCTGAAATACCGCGACTTCGTGGCCGTCGCGCTGGTGCTCAATCGCGAAAACCTGTTCCCCGACAACTGGATCTACATTCACACGCCAGGAGTCAAAGTCGGCCGGATCCAGAACTTCAACAACTGGAGCAAGGCCATGGTCCCGACACCAGGCACCACGTGCCTGGGGCTCGAATACTTCTGCTTCGAGGGAGACGGCATCTGGGCGATGGCTGATGCCGACCTCATCGCCGGCGGCGCCAGCGACCTCGAAGACCTCGGCCTGGCGAAGGCCACTGACGTGGTGGATGGTGCGGTCATCCGCATGCCCAAGGCGTACCCCATCTACGACTCCGTGTACCGCGGACACCTCGACACTGTGCGCAGTTTTATCGATCCGATCCCGAACCTGCACACGGTGGGCCGCAACGGCATGCACAAGTACAACAACCAGGATCACTCCATGCTCACGGCGATGATGGCGGTCTGGAACATGCAGGGGGCCGCGCACGACATCTGGTCCGTCAACTCAGATTTTGAGTACCACGAGGAACAGCGGCTCGACGACCGCCAACCGCTTGCGACAGCGGGCGCCGCCCGTTAGCCTGCCCCATGCGCGCGATCCTGACGTACCACTCGATCGATACCTCAGGCTCCCCCATTTCGTGTCATCCCGACGTGTTTGCGCACCAGGTCAAGTGGTTCGCCTCGAGCCGTGTGCGCGTGACGACTGTCGATGAGTTGACGCGGCTTCCCGCGACCACAGACGCCGTCGCACTGACATTCGACGACGGGTTCGTCAATTTCAGGGACGTGGCCGTGCCGCGCCTTCTGGACCACGGGTTTCCGGTCACGCTGTTTGTGGTCGCGGGCCTCGCCGGCCGGACCAACTCCTGGGATGATGGTCCACACCGTGCGACACCGAGCCTGCCGCTGCTCGATTGGTCCGCGCTCGCGCGCCTGCAGGAACAGGGAGTCACGCTGGGCGCGCACAGCCAGACCCATCGACGTGTGACCCGCCTCCCCGCTGCGGCGGTCGAGGATGAAGTGCGAGGCTGCGCCGATCGCATCGAGGCGGAGGTGGGCGTGCGGCCGTCCGTCTTTGCCTACCCGTATGGCCACTGGGATGCTCAGAGCGCCGCAATGGTGGCCAGAACGTACCGTTGGGGCTGCACGACCGACTTCCGGCTTCTGGCCCCAACCGACGAGCCGTCCACGCTCCCACGCCTGGACATGTGGTATTTCAACCAGCCAGGCAGTCTCGACGGTTGGGGAACCCGGGCGTTCGCATCGAAGGTCGGGTTGAGACACGTGCTGCGGCAGACGAGGCACATGGCGATGTCCCTCAGAGGTGTGCGCTGATGGCCGACCCGCCGGGAGACGGACCGTATATTTTTTCACCCGACTACTACCAGCGCATGCGCGACCTTGAGGGTGGGTCGTGGTGGAACGCCGGCATGCGGGACGTCGCGGCATCACTCCTCAGGGAGATCTCCCTGCCTGATCATGGACGGCTGCTCGACGTCGGCTGCGGCTCTGGTCAAACCATGACCTGGTTCCTGGCACGGCATCCCGAATGGCAGGTATTCGGTCTTGACGTGGCGCCCGAAGGGCTGGCGGCAGCGATGGCGCAGGGGCCCGTGAACGTCCTGCGCGCGTCCGCGCTGGACCTGCCTGTGGCGGACGCATCGGTCGATCTGGTCATCACGCTGGATGTCTTGCAGCACCTCCCACTCGGGGGTGGAGACGAGCGAGCGCTCGGCGAGATTGTTCGCGTGCTCAAACCAGGCGGTCACGTGTTCATCCGGACCAACGGCCAGTCATTCCCGCGGGCCGCGGATGACCCGACGTACCAGTTTCACAAGTACGAGACGCCGGAACTGCGCGCCAAACTGATCGCGGCGGGCCTGCACGTGGTGCGGCTTGGCCGACTGAACGCGCTGCTGGGGCTGGCGGAGATTCCCCGCGAGCTTCGGGCACAGTCCGCTGAGCACTCCTATCACGGGCTGCTCTCAGAGCCTCGGGCGGAGGCCGCGTGGAGCCGATGGCTCAAGCGCGCCTGGCTGCGGACCGAAGGCCGCCTGGTTCGCCGTGGTGCGAGCCTCCCGCTCGGCAGGACCATTGTCGCGCTCTGCCGTCGCTGACGGGAACGCCCGATCAGCGCATTGCCGAGTCGGACATGATCATGTTCCACATGTGGCCCATTGACGGCGCCCGCGGCCGTACCCGAACAAACACATGGAAGGACTTTGGGCGGGCCCCATACAAGGTGGTTTGTGGCGACGCGCGCAGGTTCGTGGGCACGTCGTAAAAGGTTGCATCGGCACCGATACCAAGTTCGAGAGGCCCCCGCGTGTTGACGTTCAGTACGGCGCCGATGGTGGCCGCGCTCAGCCAGTCGATGGTCTCAAATGGATGAGGGGTGTGGACGATGAACGGAAACGTGAGCGATTCAGTCGCCACCTGCAGCCGCTCGACGCGGGTATAGACCGAGCCCCTGGGTCTGTGAAAGGTGGCCTCTGCCAGGAACGCCTTCGAGTTGTTGTCGAACGGCTCCTTTTTGTAACCGGCGGCCGTCGTAATCGCCAGGTACCGGGTGTCGTCGCCGCGTTTCCATGAGATTGAGGCGGTTGAACGCGTCTGGTCGCCGGGCTCGAGTTCCTCGCCCTCCTTGATGAAGGCGTGCGACACCTGCGCAAGCCACGACGGCGAGGGTCTGAACCACATCCGCGCCGCCCACGAATCAAGGCGACCTGGTGTGACACCGTACCGGTACTGATCGGACTCGCGGCCGTGGAACGAGGACCCCTCAAACGCGACCGGTCCCACGTCGAGGCGCGCCGCTATGACGCCCTGCACAATGTGGGTGGAGTCGAACATGTGATGGGTCAGCGACGCCGTCGGATTCTCTGACGCTGACTGACGGTGCATGAATGCCGCCGGCCCAAACGTGGCCTCCCCCATCGGTCCACCCGACACCGTGAATGCCGCCGAGTTCCCGAGCTTGATACGCCACGACACCGCCAGCTGCATGAACATGTCATGCGGGTGCTGGTAGTCGATGTTCTCAAGTCCGTTATAGGCCTCGCCATGCTGGAAGAGCTGCGAATAGCCGCGATCAGTCAAGGTCAATGGTTCAGCGCTGAACATCCCCTTGAACGTGACCTCTCCCGGGCCCAGTTTGTGCTGGGCCATGGCCATGAACCAGTTCTGCGACTTGAACTCGGTCGCCCCGCGCGGCTTGTCCTGCTTGTTATAGGTCGCGAACACGACACCATCGAACATGAACATCCAACCGCCGCCCATCGACGCCATGTTGTGCTGCGCATGGGGATCAGCCGGCGGTGCCTGCGGCGCGGCCTGCGGCGCGCCAGCCACGGCGGGCTCTCCGGCCTGACCCTGGGTCGCGGGGGCGTTGAAACACAGACTCACGGCGACGAGCGACGCATAGACCATGACTGCAAGAATAGCCCAACTCTCGCGGAGTCGCGACACGCCTGTCGCTCGTGGTACACTTTTAAGCGGCCGCACAGGAAAAACCGTGGAGCAACGAATGCCTTTTCGTGATTGTCGACGCTATCAGTTCATTGGTGCCTTCGTCGTCGCGACGACGCTCTTGTCAGGCTGTGAAATTTCCGGGCCGGACCTGACGGCACCAAGCCCCACGCCAGCGACGCCGACGGTGGCGTCGGTCGCCATCAGCGGAAGCGCCGGCACGGCGACGACGGGCCAGACACGGGCGCTGGTTGCCACCGCGACGCTCTCTGACGGCACCACGCGGAATGTCACCACCCTGGCGAACTGGACCACGAGCAACGCCACAGTCGCCACTGTTGGCGGCACGGGGGCCGTCAACTTCCTCAAGGCTGGGGGTGTGGACATCAAGGCCACCTACCAGGGTGTGACCGGCTCGCTCACATTCAACGTGGGCGTCGCCGCGCCAACGGTGACCACCGTCATCGTCAGCGGTATCGGCGGCACCGCAGCCCTGGGACAGAGTGCGGCACTGGTGGCCACGGCTCTGTTCTCCGACAGCACCACCGCCGACGTGACGTCGAGCGCGACGTGGAGCAGCAGCAATCTGACAGTGGCGACGATCACGGCCAACGGGACCGTGACATTCCGCGGCGTGGGCGATGTCGATCTGCAGGCCACTTTCAACAACGTGGTGGGCGCGACGCGGGTTACCGTGGGCGCGGCCACACCGACGGTCGTCTCGGTGACGATCACCGGCGTCGGCTCGACGGCAACCGTCGGCCAGTCGGCCGCGCTTATGGCAACCGTCCGGTTCTCTGACAACACGACCGCTGACGTGACGACCGAAGCCAGTTGGGGCACGAGCAACCCTTCCGTGGCGACCGTGTCGTCTGCGGGCTCGGTGACTTTCATCGGAGCCGGTGACGTGACGTTCACGGCCGGATTCGGTGGCAGCAGCGCAGCCCGCCAGGTCGCGGTGACGACAACAGTCATGCTCCGGAACATCACGGGCGTCGTGACCGATGGCGTCAACAATCGGCCGGCCGAACGGGTGCTGGTACTGGCGCTCGGCGGGCCGAACGAAGGCCGTCGGGTGGAGACCGACGCCAATGGCAACTACGCGCTCGACAGGCTGGAGACCGGCTCATTCATGCTGCAGTTCTCGAGCGCCGCTGGCGAATTTGCCGCGACCACCAGGACAGTCACGTTGTCGGCCGACATGCGGGTTGACGTGAGCCTCACCCCGACCTTTGATGTGTTCTACGGTCTGTTCAACATCATCCTGACCAAGACGCTCGACACCTGCTCGTCGCCGGTGAACGTGGGCCCGACGGCCACCCTGCTTCTGGCGGGCAACTCCGACGGGTCCAACTTCACCGCGAAACTCACCGAGCGCGGCGTCTCGCGTACCTATTTCGGCGGCCGCATGAAGGCGGACGGCAAGTTCGATGGAGTGCTACCCACCAAGACGTTGTTGCCTGGCGTCGTCGGAGCACAAATGCCGCAGCATGATATCGATGGGCCGATCGACGGGCGCGTGATCGGCAATGGCATCAGCGGCACGGAAACACTGATCTACTTCCTGCCGTGCATCGGCCAGCAGATTAATATCTCCTTTGCCGGCGGCAGATAGCCGCGCCCCGATGGACGGTGTGCAACTCTCCGTCGTCATCGCGGCGCACGATGCCGCTGCGGTGATTTCGGCGTGTCTCTCCGCGCTTGCGGTGCAGTCGGGCACGGTCATCGTCGAAGTCATCGTCGCCGACAGTTCCTCCGACGCGACGCCCGCCGTGGTCGGCACCAATTTCCCTTGGGTGCGCCTCCTGCATTTTGAGGAGCCGCTGACTGTGCCTGCCCTGCGCGGCCGGGGAATCGCGGCTGCCCGTGGCGACATCATCGCGGTCCTGGACCCCTTCTCGGTGGCTGCACCAGATTGGGCGACCCAGGTGGTCAAGACACACGGGCGCCACAGCCATCTCGTCATCGGCGGCTCGGTCGACCTCTACCGGGCCGAATCGGCCTCGTATGCGGCCTGGGCGTTGTACCTGAACGAGTATGGCCTGTTCATGTCTCCGGTGATGCGCGGCGTCACCTGGATTCTGCCTGGCAGCAACCTGTCCTATAAGCGTGTGGCGCTGTTCGACGGTGACACGCCACGCTATCCGGTCTTCTGGAAGACGAACGCCAACTGGGCGATCGAGGGCTCCGGATCCCCGCTCTGGCTGGAGCCGGATGTCAAGGTGGAACTCAACAAGCCCATTCCCTTCTCCGACTTCCTTCGCACGCGCTATCACCACGGCCGATGTTTCGCCGGGATGCGCGTGGCGGGCGCCCCGGGAAGCAGTCGCGTCGTTCGCGCCGCCTCCAGCGCCCTCGTGCCGATCGTGCTGATGGGCCGCTGGATGTCAGGGTTCTGGCCCAAGCGGCGTCGGCGGGCGCGATTTGTGGCCACGATGCCGGCCCAATTCGCGCTGTTCACAGTCTGGGCCTGGGGTGAGGCCTGGGGGTACCTTCGCGGAACCGGGCGATCCTGTGGCGAACTCTTCTACTGACCGGCGCGTCCAGGGCCCGCCCAGGCTCTCCGTGATTGTCGCGTCTTCCAACAACGGCTGCGTGCTCGCACAATGCGTGGACGCCCTCTCAGCCCAGGCGCACCCGGACGAAGTCGAGATCATCATCGCGCGCGATGCCAGCCGATCCGGTGATGTGGAACGCGCGGAGTTGAACCGCCGATCGCCGGGCCTCAAGTGGATCGACGCGCCACCCGGAACCACCGTCCCGCGCCTTCGGGGGCTCGGGATCGCTCACGCCAACGCAGAACTGATCGCCCTGATTGAGGACGACTGCGTCGTGGCTGATGGCTGGTGCCGTGCGGCGATCGCCACCGCCGGCGCAGACGCCGCCGTGGGGGGCGGCGTCGAGCCTGGCGACTATCGGAAGGCCCTCGACTGGGCGGTGTATTTTTGTGAATACGGCAGATTCATGCTCCCGGTACCGTCCGGGCCCGATGCGCCGCTGACCGGCAACAACGTGGTGTACGCCCGGCGGGCGCTGGCCGGCCTGCCCGAGTCGGAGCGCATGGACTTTCGAGAGGCCTTTGTCCACGCGGCGTGGCAGCGCGCAGGGACGCCCACGCGTGCCAGCGACACGCTGGTCGTCCGCAACATCAACGCCTGGTCGCTGCGGCATGTCACCACGGTGCCGTTTCACCATGGGCGGGCCTATGCGGCTGAACGATTCGGCACCCGAACGGTCCCCATCCGGCTGGGCCTTGCCGCGCTGGCCCTGGGCTTGCCCCTGGTCAAACTCGTGCGCATCACGTCCGGGCTCCTCGCTCGGCGGCGCCTGCTTGGC
>CAZAZR010000070.1:0-8419 GCA_964489685.1 uncultured Solibacteraceae bacterium
GTGGTGGGGGCCACTGTCACCTGCGCGGCGGCGAAGGTGGAGACCGACGCGCAGGGGCGCGCCAGTGTGCCGGTACCGGCAGGCGGGTGCACCCTCGTGGTGACGCGTGATGGACTGATGCCGTTTTCTCAGGCCGTGGGCGTGACATCGCCGCCGCTCATCGTCGAGCTCGGAGAGGAGCTGGAGGTTGAGGAGGAAGTGATCGTGACGGCCACGCGCAGCGGCCGGCTGGCGTCCGATCAGGCCACGCGCGTGGAAGTGGTGGTGCGCGAGGAGATCGAAGAGAAGTTGCTGATGACGCCCGGCGACATCGTGATGCTGCTCAACGAAACCAGCGGCATCCGGCTGCAGCCGACCGCACCGGCGCTGGGTGCCGCGGCGGTGCGCGTGCAAGGCATGCCCGGGCGGTTCACGTCGGTGCTGACCGATGGGCTGCCCATCAATGGCACACAGGTTGCGTCACTCGGCCTGCTCCAGATTCCACCGATGGACCTTCAGCAGGTGGAAGTGATCAAGGGCGCGGCGTCGGCGCTGTATGGTCCGTCCGCGCTGGGCGGTGTCATCAACCTGGTCACACGGAGGCCGACACCCGAGCACGCGGGCGAGGCGCTCCTGAATGTGACGTCGCGTTCGGGTGCCGACGGGCTGTTGTGGCTGTCAGGTCCCCTGCGGCCGTCGTGGGGCTACACACTGCTTACGGGCCTGCATGGGCAGGACGCGTCGGATGTGGATGGGGACCGATGGGCGGATCTGCCACGTTACCGCCGATTCATCGCGCGGCCGAAGCTCACATTTGCGTCGGCCGATCATGGCTCGCTCGATGTCTCGGGAGGCGTGACAGTGGAATCCCGCCGAGGCGGCGGGCTCGACGACCCAGGCGCCACGCAATCAGTGGACACCACTCGCGCCGATGCCGGCCTCATCTGGCGTCGAAGTGCCGCTGGTGGCGTCTTCATCGCCAAGAGCGCGGTCTCCGTGCTCGACCACACCCACAACTTCGGGACCAACGCGTACGACGATGGCCATACGTTTGGAATGGGGGAGGCCTCGTTGAGTCGGGCGTTCGGGCGTCACCTGGTGGTGGTGGGCGGCGCGGTGGAGATGCAGAGGTACCGGAACCCTTCAGCACCGGGGTTTGCCTACAGCTGGACCACTCCCGGCGTCTTCGTGCAGGACGACATCGCGTTGGCGTCAGGCGTGTCGTTTTCGGTGAGCGCTCGGGTGGATGCGCATCCGGAGTACGGCGCCTTGTGGAGTCCCAGGGCCTCGTTGCGCCTGCAGCCAGGCGCATGGGACGTGCGGGTGTCGGCCGGTCGCGGTGCGTTCGCGCCCACGGTGTTTGTGGATGAGGTGGAAGAGGTGGGTGTCATGCGAGTCGGCAGCGTGCGACTCGATCGCGCGGAAACCGCCGAGACCTGGTCGGCGGATGTCAGCCGCGGGATTGGCCCCGTGGAAGTCTCGGGCACCTGGTTCGGATCGCGAATTCATTCCCCGGTCGTCGCGCACGTGTTCACCGACGGGACCCCCAGGCTCGAGGTGTTCAATCAGCCCAAAGGCCGCGCGTCGTCCACCCGCACCTCGGGCGTGGAGCTGTTCGGCCGGTTCCGCAGCGGGCCGTGGGTGGCTACCGCGACGCACACATGGATCAATGCCACGCAGGCGGGAGACCTGGCTGGCATGCCGCGTGAGACCGTGCCGCTCACGCCGAAGCGGACCGTCAGTCTCATCGCCGCGTGGGAGCGACACGGCGTGGCGCGCGCGGGCCTCGAGGTCTACCGCACCGGCGTGCAACAGCTCGAAGACAATCCGTACCGGACCGAGAGCGCGCCGTACACCATCATCGGACTGCTCGCGGAGCGCCGTTTCGGACGCCTGCGCGTGTTCGTGAATCTCGAGAACCTGACCGGCGTCCGGCAGTCGGACTTCAATCCGCTCCTTCGACCGGTGGCGAGCGCGATCGGCCAGCTCGTCGTCTCTGCCTGGGCGCCGCTGGAGGGCAGAACGATTAACGCAGGGGTACGCTTCGCGTTTTGAAGCGCACTCTGACTATCGATTCAAACGACCGACCAGTGCTTCCACCAATCCGTCGATGGTGTAGGTGTCTGCGACGACCGGTGCCGTGACGCCAAGCGCGCGGGCGGCGGCGGCCGTGACAGGGCCGATGGTGGCGACCACGGTCGTGTTGAGCAGGTCTGCCGCCTGGTCGCGGCCAATGAGATCCACAAACCGTTGCACGGCGGTCGGCGACGTGAAGGTCACCGCATCGATGCGGCCCTCGAGCAGCTGACGGTACAGCTCCTGCGCGGCAGCGGACTCCGGGGCCCCAGGCGCCGTGCGGTAGGCGAGCAGGTCGTGGGCGTCAGCCCCGCGGCGGCACAGCTCGGCGGTCGGGCCCTCGTGGCCCCGTTCCGTGAGGCCATGGTCGGGTCGAATCACCAGTACACGCGCTCCGGCGAGCGCGCCATGCGCCTCGATCGCGTCACAGGTCGCTTCTTCGCCCGTTTCCGGTACCACCACATCGGGCACGAGGCCGGCGGCACGGAACTGATCCGCTGTCGACGGGCCGACGGCGGCAATCCGGACACCGCCCAGAGCCCGCAGGTCGCGCGTGCCCGACAGCACCGCTTTGAGGAACCGATGCGCCGAGTTCGCCGACTCACACACCACCCACTGGTACTGCTGCACCGACGCCACCGCGCGTTCGATCGCTTCCGGATCTTCGGCCGGCAGCAGACGGAACGTGGGCGCTTCAATCGCCTGCGCGCCAAGACCCTCGAGGCGGTCCGACAGATCACGCGCCCGTTCGCGTGACCGCGTCACGACGATGCGCCGGCCGAACAGAGGGCGCTTGTCGAACCAGCGCAGATGGTCGCGCAGTCCCGCGACGTCGCCGACGATGAGCAGACCCGACGCCGCGTCGGGATCGGCCTCGAGCTGCGTGATGAGTCCTGCGAGCGTGTCGGTGACCGCGCGCTGCGAGACGAGTGTGGCGTCGTAGATGAGTGCCGCCATATGCGTGGCGGGACGTCCGGCGGCCACAAGCTTCCGAAGGATGGCGGCGGCCTGTGGCGCGCTGGCGTACGCCGCGATCGTGCCTTCAAGGGAGGCCAGGGCCTTCCAGTGCACGTCGGGCGCGTCCTCGCGCGTGGCCTCGTGGCCGCGCAGCAGAATCAACGCGTCGTGGCCACCCGGGTAGGACAACGGCACGCCGGCGTACGCACTGCCGAAGGCCACCGGCACACCGGGCACCACTTCAAAACTGAGTCCCTGTTCGTGCAGGAACAGCGCCTCCTTGGCGCCACTGCCGAAGAGGAACGGGTCGCCCCACTTCAATCGGGCGACAAGTAAGCCCTCGCGGGCCTTGTCGGCGATGAGCATGGCGATGGCGTCCTGGGCCATCGCCCCTTCGGCCGGCGCGCCCACTTCGATGCGTTCGGCGTCTGGCCGCGCGAGGCGCACGAGCAGCGCCACTGCGCGGTCGTACACCACGACATCGGCGTCGGCCAGCACCTGGAGGCCTCGTGTGGTCAGCAGTCCGGGATCGCCGGGCCCGGCACCGATGAAAATGACTCGTCCCCGGGTCGTCAGCTGGCTGGTGGTCATTTCGCGTGTTCGAGGCGTGGCGGCTTTGGTGGTATCGGCGCGAAGTAGCCCCGCTTGGTGCGGGCGGCCGTGTTGGGGCGGTTCACTCGGACCACGATCGCTCGCCAGGCGCCATCGCGTTTGGGATTCTTCGAGGTGTAGCCGATCGAATACTGGTTGGCCAGTTCATCGGCAATCTGCTGATAGATGCCAGGCAATTGCGCGACCTCTTCGACGAAAAATGGCCGGCCGCCGGTCTCCTGAGAGAGCGTTCGCAACACGAACTCCGCTTCGTTGAAACCTCGCGTCGGGCGATCGGCCTTGGAGCGGAGGCCGATGGCATACACCGCCACCTCGGATCGTTTGGCCGATTCCAGCACGTCTTCGTACGCAATCAGGCTCGACGTATCCTCGCCGTCCGACAACACCACAATCGCCTGGCGTCGCACCTGATCCGGCGTGGCGGCGCGGACGCGTTTGAGTTCGCTCAGCGCCACATAGATCGCGTTGTAGAGTGACGTGGACCCGCCGACACGCGTGCGGCGAATCGCCTGCTCGAGTAGGGCCGGGTCGGCCGTGAACGTCTGCAGAATTTCGTGACGGCTGTCGAAGTCAATGATCTGCGCCGCGTCGGTCGGATTGAGGCGGCGGGCAAACCCGATGGCGGCCTCCTGGGCGACGCCGAGTTTGAACTCCATGCTCGTGCTCGTGTCGATGAGCAGCGAAAGGGCAATGGGCTGCGGCGTGCGTGAAAAGTACGTGATGTCCTGCTGGACGCCGTCTTCGTAGACGGAAAACAGCGCCTGCTCCAGGCCCGGCACCAGCACCTCCCCTTCGGTCACCGTGACATTGAGCGACACCACGTCGGTGCCGACGCGAAACACCTGCGCCGCAGGCGCCGTCGCCCCGGTGGCCAGCGCCCCGGCGGCGACCATCGCAACGGCACGTGTCATCGAGTGGTCCACCGCGGCGCGGCCAGCCGCAGGTCGTTGTTCGTGAGGCGAATCTCCAGCGTGTCTGGCGGGACCAGCGCTTCCGGACGTCCGTAGGTCACCACGAACTGCGCCAGCAATTGCGTGGCCACGTCGGTGAACCGGCCCTTGACCGCCGACCCGTCAAATACCGTCGTGCTTCGTCCGCCCGAACGCGTCGTGACATCGCCGATGACCATGGCACGCTCCCGGTTTTCGGGTGTGGACGTGCTGCTGCCAAACCCTTGCCGCGACACCGTCCACAGCGACGCGCGCGCCGCGGCCAGGGCTTCAAACGCCTGGTCGTTGCGGCGGTTGCTGAATTCCGGGCCGTTTTCGTCGACGTAGGCCACAATCACCGGCCGCGCGCCGGCGCGTTTCTTGAGCACTGCGGACGCTTCGATCACGGCATCGATGAAATACGCACCCGATCCCGACGCGGCAAACAACCGGTCCGCCCGACGGTTGAGGTTGATCGCGCTCGACGAAAAATCGGCCTCAAGCGTCGGCCGCTCGCCGAATGTATACAGGGCGATCTGAGTGTCCGGGCTCTTGTCCCACACCGCTACCGCAAACGCCTTGATCGAGTTGCGCAAGTCGGTGATCGTGCCGGTCGAGGCCGCACTGGTATCCACCAGGATGGCGATTTCCATCGCGTCAGTGGCCGGCTCAACCTTGAGCACCTCCCGCGCCACGCCGTCTTCCTTGATCGTCAGGTCCCCGGGGGTCAGGTTCGCGACCGGCGCACCTTTCTTGTCCACCACTGAAATCACCGCCCGTTGCTGGTTCGGCGTCCGCTGTCCGGGGGCCCCGCTGCCGGCCGCACCGGCGACGAACGCCCCGCTCACGCACAGAACCGCGACCGCCAGGGGCCGTACGAGTGGGAAATGTGTCATGCCCGCAGTATATCGGGTCGCGCTCGTGAACTTGTTCACAAGCCATGGTATAGTGCCCGGCGGTCCGTCGCAGGGGTGGTAGGCCTACCCCCTTCCCAGTACTGAGCTCCGCCTGTTACGATTGGCTGTTTGCCAGCCGGCACGCGGTGTGCGCCGGAGGGTCGGCAGGTGGAGAATGCGCGAAATGCCTCGACCGGGCGACAAGAAACCCCGCTTCGATACGCTGAGGTCCTTCGAGCGTTCGATGCGGGCCTTTCAGGAGAACGTGCAGCGGGCGGGTCCTGCAGCCAGCGCCAGTTACACCTTGACCGGTGGAATTTTGCTGCTGGGGGGGCTCGGGTACGCTGCGGACCGGTGGCTGCAGACGTCACCGTGGCTGTTCCTGGGGGGCTTGGGCCTGGGAATTATTGTCGGGTTTTACGCGCTCGTGAAGTCCACCCGATGAACCTGTTGTGGTGGGTCATCGGCGCCGCGCTGGCGGTGGGACTGGGCGCGTTGTGGTTCGGGTACGGCCGTGGCGGTGAAGCCGTGTTTCTGGGAGTGTTGGGGCCCGTGGCGGTGGCCGGCGCGTCCTGGACCATGACGACCCGGACGTGGGCCAGGGAGCCTGCGGCGTTGCTGCCCTGGATGTTGCGGGTCTTTGCGGCAAAGGCCGTGTGTGTTGTCGGGTACGTGGTGGTCATGTTGAAGGGGGTTGACGTGCGGCCGACGCCGTTTGTGGCCAGCCTCACCGTGACGTTTCTGGCCACCCACCTGGCAGAGGCGTATTGTCTGCGGCGGCTGATGGCGCCGGTGTTGGGCACCGGGGCGCGCCGCCTTCGATAGTGATGGAAGTTGGGTTAGTAACGACGATGATCGAACAAGCTCACGCGGGCCCGCAGGAAGCCCACGCCGCCGCAGAGAAATTCAACGCCGGCGAGACCATCATTGGCCACGTCGCCGACAGCAGTCCCGAACACCCGCTGATCCACATCGGTCCGTTTTTCGACATCGATTTTTCCGTCACCAAACACGTGTTCATGGTGTGGGTGGTCGCGGCGGTCACGTTCCTGACCGTGACGTGGCTCGTGCGCCGCTATCTCAAGCAGGCCGACCGCGTACCCACCGGCGGCATGAACGCCCTCGAATTCGTCGTGGAGTTCGTGCGTGACTCCATCGCCGCCCCGAACCTGGGCAAGAAGTGGCTGGCCGCGTGGACGCCGTTGCTGCTGACGCTGTTTTTCTTCATCCTCACCGCGAACATCATCGGCATGGTGCCGATCTTCGACGGGCTCGCGTTGCTGGACCACTACGTGCTGCACACCGGTCCCGATTCGTTCTTTCAGGGCCTGCTGCACGGGGGATCGACCGCCACGGCCAACTTCAACGTCACGGCCGGCCTGGCGGTCGTCACCTTCTTTTCGATCATCATCGCGGGAAGCCGGGCGCATGGATTCGTGCAGCACTGGATCAACCTGGTGCCCAAGGGGCTGGCCACGCCCGTCTACTTCCTGCTGATTCCGCTGGAGTTCATCGGCATGCTCGTGCGGCCGTTTGCGCTCACGATGCGACTGGCCGCCAACATGGCGGGCGGCCACATCGCGATTCTGGCGATTCTGTCGTTTGTGTTCATCTTTACGGAACTGTTCGCCAGTTCCATGGCGGGCATGGGCATCGGTTTCGGGTTTTCGCTGCCGCTGGCCGTCGCCATTTCGGGCCTCGAGATCATTGTGATTCTCGTGCAGGCCTACGTGTTCACGCTTCTGTCTGCCGTCTTTATCGGCATGGCAATTCACGCGCACCACTAAACCTCACACAGTCAGTCAGACCCTCAGGAGAAGGACACGCATCATGGAACAAGCTCTTACCACCGAAGTTGCTACAATCATCAAGCCGACCTGGCACTACATGGGCGCGGCCCTTGGATTCGGCCTCACCGTGATCGGCGCCGGTATCGGCATCGGTCGGCTCGCAGCGGCGGCCGCTGAAGGCGTGGCGCGGCAGCCCAGCGCGGCGGCGCAAATCACTGCAGCGGCGAACCTGCCCCTGTTCCTGCTCGAAGGCGCCACGATCATCGCGCTCGTCTTCGGCCTGGTTGTTGTCTTCCTGAAGTAACTCACGGCGGGTCCAACGCGTCGTCGCAAGACGACGCGCCCGACGCGTGTGAAAGGATAAAAGCTCGTGGATAATCCGCTGGTTCAGGTCAATCCTGGACTGTTCTTCTGGACCATTCTCACGTTTCTGGCGCTGCTGGCCCTGTTGACCAAGTACGCCTGGAAGCCGTTGCTCAAGGCGCTCGAGGAGCGCCGCGCCACGATCGAGAAGTCGGTCGAGGATGCCAAACGCGCGACCGCCGAACTGCAGCAGGTGCAGGTGGAGTCGGCGCGTCTGCTCGCGCTCGCCCGCACGGAAGCGTCCGGGATCGTCACGCGCAGCCGGGCTGACGCGGAGCGCTTCGGCGAAGAGATGCGGGCCAAGGCTCGCGACGAGGCGGCGATGATCGTCAAGAACGCCGAGAAGGAAATCCAGCTCGAGACCGCGCGCGCCGTCGCGCAGATTCGCACCGAGGCCGTCGAACTGTCGCTGGCGATTGCCAGCAAACTCCTGCGGCGCAACATCTCAGCCGGCGACAACGAAGCGCTGATCACCGAGGCGATCGGGCAGTTCAAGCAGGTTCAGTAGGGGGACGGGTGTCGATCTGTGGAAAAAACGACCTCTGAGGTAGTTTTTTCCAACGTGATGAAGAAAAACTACCTCAGAGGTCGTTTTCCCCACAGATCGACACCCGTCCCCTTTCTTGATCTGCTGCTCGGCCTCATGGTCCTCATCTGGGGGGCCAACTTCAGCGTCATCAAGCGGGCGTTCGAGGAGGTGCCGCCGCAGCCGTTTAACGCGCTGCGGCTGGTGATTGCATCGGCCGTCTTCCTTGCGGCCATCGCCGCCGCTCGGCGAAGCGCTCAACGCGGCAATCCCATCTCCACGGTCTTTCAC
>CAZAZR010000070.1:8429-21468 GCA_964489685.1 uncultured Solibacteraceae bacterium
GTCTTTCACACCACGCACCCGCTCACCAGGCGCGACCGCATCGACCTGGTCTGGCTGGGCTTGGTCGGCCACTTCGGCTATCAGTTCTTTTTTGTCGGCGGCGTCGCGCTCAGCAGCGCGTCAAACGCTGCCCTAATCGTCGGGTCCACTCCCGCTGTGCTCGCCGTCGTGTCGGCGCTGCTGGGCCGGGAGCAGATCAGCCGCCTCCACTGGATGGGCGCGGCCATTTCGGCGCTGGGCCTCTACTTCGTGGTCGGCCACGGCGCGTCCTTCGGAGGCACGTCCCTGCGTGGCGACCTCCTGGTGATGTGTTCGGTCGCGTGCTGGGTGACGTTCACGCTCGGGGCGGCGTCACTCATCAAACGACACTCACCCCTCTACGTCACGGGCATGACCATGGTGTACGGCGGGATCCCGTATGTGGCGATGGCGCTGCCCCAGATCCTGCGGGTACCGTGGCTCGACGTGAGCACCTGGACCCTGACGGCGCTCGTGCTGTCGGCGTTGCTGGCGCTCAATCTCGCCTACGTCATCTGGTACATGGGCGTGCAGCGGCTCGGCCCGGCGCGCACGTCCATCTACTCCAACGGCGTCCCCGTCGTCGCCATGGCCGTGGCTGCGGTCTGGCTCGGGGAGGCGCTGACGTGGAACAAGGTCATCGGTGCCGTCGCAGTACTGTCGGGCGTGTTGCTGACCCGGCTTGGGCGGCGTAGGTGAGCCCCGCTTCTTGCGTTATCATCGAAGCAGGGGAGAAACGTTCCATGAAGAACATGAAGAAGTCGATCGTCTTGATGTGCGCGGCGGTGGTGTTTGCGGCAACGGTGGCGCCGCTGTTGGCGCAGTCGGCCAAGGGATGGATGGTGCGGGCCGACCGGAGCACCAGCGCGTCAGACCCGGATGGCGCGGGTGAGATCAAGTTCATGGCCATGGGCGGCGGGTTCCATGCGGTCAACCCCGCGGCTGCGGTCTACTGGAATCCGGTGAATACGGCGTCGGGGAACTACACGCTGAACGCGTCGTTCCAGTTGCTCAAGCCGAGCGGCCATGTGAACTACTACGGCCTCGTGCTGGGCGGCAGCAACCTCGACAACGACAAGCAGGCGTACCTGTATTTCCTGGTCGGGCAGAACGGTACGTTCATGATCAGCCGCCGCACGCCGGACGCGCCGCGGCCGGTGGCGGTGGTCCCGCGGACCGCGAATCCTGCGGTGAAGGCGCCAGGCGCGGACGGGACGTCGGTGAACGCGCTCGAGGTGCGCGTGGCCGGCGACAAGGTGGACTTCGTGGTCAACGGCACCGTGGTGCATTCAGCAGCAAAAGCCGATCTGGGCGGCACCACCGACGGCATTGGCGGCATGCGCGTGAACCACCAGTTGGAAGTCATGATCACGGGGTTTGGGATCAAGGCCGGGTCGTGACGCGCGGCCGCATGTGAGGTTCCGTGTCGAAGGCGCACTACTACTCGACACACGCGACGGCCCTGAAGGCCGAATTGGGCCACGCCATTGCGCGCGAACAAATGCGCGAGTTGCACACAAAGCAGCCGTGGCGCCATTTCGTGGTGGCGGTGCGGCAGTTCCTGATGTTGGGCGTCGGCACCTGGGCCCTGATCCGATTTGACGATCCGCTGATCTGGCTCCCGGTGGCGGTGGTGCAGGGATTCACGGTTTTTAATTTCACCGTCCTGCTGCACGAAGTGCTGCATCACAACGTGTTCCAGAAGCGCCATGCCTTTGCCGAGCGGGCGCTCGGCTTCCTGTACGCCGTGCCCAGCGGCATCGCGCCGAGCCAGTTCACTCGGTGGCACCTGGATCACCACGCGGAGCTCGGTTCGAACGTCGACGACCCCAAGCGCCATTACTTGTCTCCGAAGCGGAACGCGCGATGGTACAAAGCGCTCTACGCGACGCCGGCACTATTCCCGATCTACTTCCGTGCCGCACGCCTCGAGTCTTCGACCTATCCGGCCGAGCTGCAAAAGACGATTGGCTGGGAACGGCGCATCTCCATCCTCTTTCACCTGGGTGTGCTGGCAGGCATCTGGTGGGCGTGGGGTGGGGCAGCGGCGTTCCGGGCGCACGCGTTTCCGGTGTTCTTCATTTTTCCGATCGCGTTCACGCTGAACAGGCTGGGGCAGCACTACGACATCGACCCGAACGACCCGGCCAAGTGGGGCACCCTGCTGCGCAGCCATTGGTTCTGGGACTTTGCGTTCCTCACCTCAAACCTGCACCTCGAGCACCATTATTTTCCCGGGGTACCGTTTTACCACCTGCCCGCGCTGCAACGCGCGCTCGGACCGTTCTACGACCGCAAACAGATGCGATGGCAGACGTATCGCGGCCTGCTCTACGGATGGATCGTGCAGAACAAACATCCCCACTCCGACTGGTCGCTGATCTGACCCCAGGACCCCAGGACTCCAGGACCCCGACTCATTTGTAATTGAGCGTCTGCAGGAAGCTCTCGTAGTCTTTGTCCCAGCGCGCCACGGTCTTGATCGGCCCCACAAGCTTGATGAAGTACGGTCCACCCGTGGTTTGAATCACGGCAGCGCGCATGCGGTAATCAGGCTTGTGGAAACGTTCCGGTGAGCCCGGTGTGACCTCTGCCACGTAGGTCCCTCTGGCGTCGAACACGGTGACAGACAGGCCGTTGATGCGCCGGCCTGATGTGGTGGCCACGTCTTTCGTCTGCCGGCCGTCGGCCTGCGCGATCTGGCCGAACCACCGGTCGAGGTTCGCCTGCACCGTGCCGCCGGTGCCGCCAAAGAAGTAGATCACCAGCGAGGCATCTTCCGCGTCGCCTTCAGCGCGCGGCAGCACGAATTCGCCCACGCGCATCATGGACGTGACGGCTTTGGGCGTCCATGCCGGTGGCGCCGTGAACGTCAACGTGGCAGGCACACCAGAGACGGCCAGGGACACGAGCAACGATAGGAGCATGCCGTCATTCTAGGGCAGGTATCACCCCGAACGCGCCACGATCTGGGATGCGAACTCTCCGGTCGAATCGACTGAGACGTGGCTCGGACCGCGCTGACCTTCGTCGCGCAGCCGGTGCCGTTCATTCCTGATCAGCCGGCGGAGGAGGGCCGAGACCGAGTCCCGCTCTTCCGCGGCTTGCTCGTGGAGCAGCAGATAGTCACTCTCCGTGATCCACAGGTGGATTTGTCGATGCTGGCGCATGTGTTGCCTCCGCCCGCCAGCGGCAGCAACGTCCGTGCCAATTCCGTACACGGAAGCCTCAGGCTCTGCCCGCTGTAGGCTGGCTCCGCGCTGCTGAAATGCGGGTAACTGCGTACCCACGCCCCCTCCAATAGGCATCGTGCTACCCAATGGGCAGTCGTTCGGAGGTCCCCGGGCTTCCCGGTACCGGCAGGTGATGGATGACATTCGACGGGAAGTGCTGGCGGCGCCGGGACGCCGCGACGTGGCGCTCGCGTTCGATCCGCCCCTGGCCGACTTCGCATCGAAGATGCAGGTCAGGTTTCTTGACCGTGCCCCGGAGTTCGTCGCCACGAAGTTCGTCACCGACGGTTTCTTTGGCGCCATGCGCACGCCCGTGCTCGCCGGCCGTGACTTCCTCCGGTCCGACGCCACCGGGCCCGCCGTCGCCGTCGTCAACGAGCAGTTCGCCAACACGTACTTCGGGGGCGTCGCCGGGGCGGTCGGACGCGAGTTCGACTTCGGCGTCATGCACCAGATCGTCGGCGTGGTGGCGAACGTGCGCGAAGAAGGGGTCGGTAAACCGATGGCGCCGGTGTTGTGAGCCGTGAGTCGCGCTCAGGTGGGGAAGCTCTCCGCGTCATCGAAGACGCGGTGCGGAAAGCCGATCCGACCCTGCACGTGGACGCGTCGCTGCGGGCTGATCGTCTTCGCGCGTCACGCGCCAGTTCCTGTTCGAGATGAGCCCCTTCGATCTGGTGGTGTGGACCGCCGCGGCGGTGCTCCTCGTGACCACAGGGCCTCCGGCGCCGGCGGGAAAATAGTCTGTCGGCCCGTAGCGCGGTTTCGACATGCGGGTAGTCGAAACGTAGCGCGGCCTGGATCTCAAGGCCGCGCCCGCGCGCTTGAGACCCAGCGCGCGCTACGTACGACCCGCTACAGACTAGGCTGAGGTGGGCGGGCCCGGGCGCGTCACGCGATGGGTGTCAACCCATCACGCCCACGGCGGCAGCACCCAGAGAATCACGAGCCCAGGGGCTCAGAGCACCCTGCAAGTGGGGGTGTCAGACGTGCCGAACATGGCGCATCATGAATCGCCATGCCCTTCCTGACGGCCCGGTGGGAGAATCTCGTCCTGCTCAACTACGTCTGTCCTCCATCGCTGCTCGAGCCATTGGTGCCGACCGGAGTCGAGTTAGACACATGGGACGGACACACGCTCGTCAGTCTCGTCGGCTTCCTGTTCGCCGACACGCGCCTGCTGGGCATTCCGGTTCCGTTGCACCGAACGTTCGAAGAAGTGAACCTCCGCTTCTACGTCAGACGGCCGCCCCCTGACGGGCGACGGGCTGTCGTGTTTGTCCGCGAGCTCGTACCCCGACGAGCCATCGCCGCGCTGGCGAAGCACGTGTACAACGAGCCATACCTGGCGGTACCGATGCGGCATCAGTCGTCTCTCACTGCCGACGGCGGGGACGTCCGATACAGTTGGACCTATCAGGGCGCAGACTTTGAAGTGGGTGCACGCGTGATCGGACCAACGATCGAGTCGGCTGCGGCGTCCGAAGCGACATTCATCACCGAACACTACTGGGGCTATTCGCGACAGCCGGATGGTGGCACGCTGGAGTATCAAGTCGAACATGATCCATGGCGGGTGTGGCCGGCCAGTGACAGCTGGTTTCGCGGTCCGGGCGCCGCGTTGTACGGCCCGGACTTCGGCGCGGTACTCTCCACCACGCCCCGTTCCGCCTTCGTCTCGATGGGTTCACCGGTCGTCGTTCACCACGGACGCAGGCTGGCCCCGGCTCTCGCCGACCGCTGACGCCGCCCCACAATCTCGCGCAGATGCCGACGCGGCCCCGCGCGCGAAGGGCAAAGGCAACGAATCGGTAATTACCTCAGAGGTCGTTTTGTCTCCCCGTACCAGTCTTCGTGCAGTGACCATTCATAGCAGCGCAGGCACGAGGTCCACGTCCATTGGTGGGCGCAGCCTGGGCACTTGCCGCGCGTGGTGAAGGTGTTCCACGACGTGCCGCAGGCCCTGAAGGGTGGCTCTGGGCCGCCCCCGCTCCAGCACGTCCATCGGCTCGAGGACTCGGGCTCCCATTCGCACCGCGGACATCTGATGCGGTGATGCCCTTCGGCCTCCGCGGCTTTGGACCAGTCCCGGGTCACCGCGCCTGGCGCATCGTCCTTCTTGAGCAGCTGCCAGCCGAACGTTCCCGCGTCAGTAGCCAAAGCGCTCGGGCTCCTTCAGTCCTTCATGCCTCGTGTGAAATAACTACCTGGTCTTGAGGTACTCAAGCAGGGCGCCGACCTTCGAGCCCAACAGGCGCGTTTCGATGGCCTTCCGGTCGGCCACCGGGTCGAGGCCCGAGGTGTCGGGGCATAAGTCGGCGCCGAAGGTGTGGCCGGTATTGAGTTTTCCGGTGACGGTGGTGTCGTACTCCTTGACGAGCAATGAGTCGCTGGGGCTGTAACGCGCGCCTGGCTTCACCACCCACTCGAATCCGACGAGTACCTCGTCATAGTTGACGTTGCCGCGCACAAACCGTGTCGGTCGTGTGGTCGGGCAAATCACCTGGCTGAGCGTGGGCACCGATCCGTTATGGAGGTACGGCGCCTGCGCCCAGATGCCGTCCAGCAGGTCGGCCTTGTAGCCGTGGCTGCCCTCGGCCACGCGGCGTGGGGTGTCGCGGAAGTACTCCTCCTGACGCGCCTGCCAGTCGCCCTTGGGCACACACCAGTCGGCGCCGGGCTGGCCCACGTTGTTCGCGCCGTAAATGACGCACGCCTCCATGACGAGTGCGGCCAGACCGTATCGCGACACGCTGGTGTTGACGAGCGTGCGGTTCACATCCACACCCAGCGACGACACCGGGTAGATCTGGGCATTGCGCGGCTTGTGGCAACTCGCGCATGCCGACTGGAAGATCGACTTGCCCTCCCTGGCGCGCTTGACATCGACCGGAAAGGGGTACGGCGGTGGCGGCAGGTTGTTGATGAAGGGGTTGAGCGGTTCGTGAATGCGCACATTCACCATGCGCGGGTCGCCGGTGGCCGACGCGCCCGACGCGAGCGTCCGCGACGAGGCGCCCTGGTTGCCGTCCCAGTTGGCATAGGCGCGTTCGCTGGCCCACGTGATGCTCTTGATGTCGATGGGCGCCGGCACGGGTGGAGCCCACGCGGCGAGGTTCTTCAGAATCCGTTCGCCGGCTGCTTTGGCATCCGTCGTGGCCTCGGTCATGCCCGCGATGTCGGTCGGTTGGCCATTCGCTTTTGAGAAGCCGGTAAAGATCGGGCTCTTCGGGTTGTCGCGCCGGACGAACTCCATGAAGCTGTTGTCGGGACGCCGCGTGTGGATGGCCACGAGGCCCGAGGCGATGCCGAACGCGTCCATCTGCCCGGGACGGTCCTCAAGCACATCAGGCAGCGTCTGCTTGTAGCCGTTGTTCCTTGCCACCACCTGGTAGATGAAGTGTGTCTTGACGCCCGAGGCGATCAGATCCTTCAACACGCTGGGAAACTCGCTGGCCACGGCCAGCGCCTGGATCTTCCCGCGCGCAATGTCAGCTGGCGACGACCCGTACAGGGTCTCGGGCTGCTTGCGCGCCTTGTCCAGCATCTCGGTGTAGAGGGCTTTGACGGCCGAGGCATTGGGTGTGATCGCCGCGGAGTTGACTGGCGTCCTTGTGGTCGGGTCGAACCCCGACTCGGTCATCGCGGCCGCAGTCAGCATGATGAGCTTGGAGTAGTACTGCCCCTCGAGCTCCGTGTTCGGCATGCCTGGCAGGAACTTCATCTTGCCGCCCACCACCACACGGCCGACGTGACATGCGGCGCACGAAAAAAACACGCGATCGAGTTTGCCGGGACTACCGAAATCGGGCCGGTCCTTCTCCCAGTTGTCCTCGTGGTCCGTCGTCCGCAGTGTGGCGATGAGCAACGTGGTGTTCGTGAAGACACGTCGCGCGAGCAGGCGCGTGTCGAGCACTGCCGCTTCGGTGCGGGACAGCGGCTCAAATGTGCGCGGGTTCTCAAACGCCAAGCCGTAGGGAAGTGCCGAACGACCCGCGCCCGCCGGCCGCACCACGCCGTCTGCGTAGTCGGCAGGATTCGGAATGACCCCGAGGTGGTCCAGCGTCCAGGTTGTGGCGGCTGCGCCCGTGCCCTGCGGCAATGGCGCCTGACGCTTCCAGATCCTCGCCAGTGTGCGCAGCGTGGCGTTCTCGTGGTCGGGGCTCAGGTCGAGGATGGTCTTGAAGAGCACGTACGGCACGCCGTTGAAACCCACCGGGTTGTCGCGAAACCAGTCCCACGCCAATCGCGGAGTCTGACCGGATCGGAAGCCGTACTTGGCTGCGCGCCCAGGGTCGTCATCGTTCAAGTACCCGTCGATCGCTTTCTCGCGTTTGGCCACCTCGGCGGTCCAGTCGGTGACCACCTGTCCATCCACCCACGACACGAGGTCGGCGCTCGAGTCGTCCGACAGCGGAGCCACAAAGTCTGCGGTCGTCCCGCGCACGTAGGTGCCTGGCTGCGGCGCTTCGTCACGCGAGCATGCGCCCGCAGTGACCAACATCACGGCCAGAAGGGTCAGGCGGCAGCGCATGGGAGTCGGCATGTTGACGTCCTCAGAAACGACGCGTTGTTCCGGAATCGGTGAAGGCCAGCGTGAATGTGGTGGCGTAGAGGTTCTGGTCGTCGAACTGCAGATGGCCGAACCGCCGCTCGAACGGGAACCCGGCTTCGCCGACGCCAGGTGTCGGGCGCCTCAGGCCCTGCAAGCCAAGGAGCGCAATCAGCGACTCCACGATGATGACCGGCGACACGTGTTGACCCAGGCAGGTATGCCTGTTCCAGCCGTACTGCAGGTAGTGCTCTCGTGGACGGTCAAGGATGAAGCTCTCCGGGTCGGGCACGTCCTTCATCGCCGATCCGTGCGATGTGAACACCAGCGTGCCGGCAGCCATCGGGCGGCTCTCTGCGATCCGCGTCCCATCCTTCGCGCATCGGCGCAGCAGCACTTCGCCCTGCGGCCGCAGCCGCAGCGCTTCGAGGCAGTATTTGTGCAACGTGGCACGGCTCTCTTTCACGTTGGTGCCGTCCAGAACGTTCAACGCCATCTGTGCGGCTTCGGCAAATGTCCCGGCGTGCACGCCAGGCATGGTCGGCGCGGGGTATTCGCCCTCGTTCAACCGGAGGATGGCATCCACCACGCGGCAGGTTGATTCCTCCTGGCCCGCCACGGCGCCCACAATGGTGCCCATGACGTGTTCGGCGATGCGCAAGTCGCTGACCAGCCGGGGATCGAGATCAAGGGGGCGCTTCGCTGTCGGTGTGGATTGGCCCAACTGGAACTGGACGAGGCGCGTGAGCATCGTGTCGTCCACCGGCAGTCCGTCGATGATTCGCGTCCTCTGGATGCTCACTTCTCGCAGCAGGTAGGCCAGCAGCAACCGGCACGCGCGCAGACCCCGCGCTTGAACGACAGGGTCCTTCTGGACGTTGTTGAAGAAATGCTGGAACGCGGCCTTGATCCAGCCATACATGACGGCTTCATCCGGGATGATGCCGTCGGCCTTGGCCAACGCCGTCTCGGCCTGGCCTTCGATGGCCGCGCCGTAGTACGTCAACATCTCAGGCGTCAGCTCGAATGTCGCCGGTGTGGCGGCCACCGGCACGCCAAGGTATCGATGTCCGAGCGTCACCGGCACGTAGCGCGCCAGCGCCTGCACCACATCAATCGTCGGCGTCCCGCCGGCGAGACGCGCCGCAGCCACCGCCGCCTTGACGCGCCGCATGCAGTCGTCGTGAACCAGGGTCGTGATGAGTTGTGCGTCCTCGCGTGTGCACACCGTCGTGAGCAGCCGCTTGTCGGGTTCGTACAGCGGGTCGTGGTCGGTGCTCAGGATGAACGTGTCGAAGCCGCCATTGTGTGCGGGCGTCATCACCTTCTTCATCTCGACGCCATACGGATCGACGGTGAACTCCTGGTCGCGCGCAAACACCTCGCGCACGGTGTCGCCCTCGACGACAAGCACGGGACCAAACGCGGGCTGAAAAAACTTGCCCGCCTTGCGCACTTCTTCGAGCATGGCGAATGCCTTGAATTTCAGGAAGAACCCGATGACCGTGGCCACCGCGCGGCCCTGGCGACCGGCTTGCACCTTGAGTGCCTGCAGTTCCTGCGCCTCCGGCCCGGCGAGCGGGCCGAGCATTGCCCTGGCGGAGAGATCCTGCAGCCGCGCTATCGGCACGGGATTGGCTGCAACCGCACGTTCAATGGTCGAGAAGAACGACTGGAGCGATCCGGCGAAGTCTTCTCTGAGAAACGCGACGTCAGGCACAGCCGGATCCGGCAGGGCTCGTGCCGATTCCAGGGCACTGACGATGGAGTAGTCGAAGGTCAGTCGCATAGGGGAGACCTCGAAACAGGAGGCAGAAGAATATCAAAAACGCGGCTGCCGATGGCGCAGCAGCGCCACCCGGCTTCGCTCAAGAGCCGTGGCGTGAGAATTCCTGCTGCCTGGTTCGCAGCAATTCCAACGCCTGGGCCGCCGGCAATTCGGCGGCGGACCGAAGATGCCCGATGAAAACCGCGTACTCTTCCGCGCTTCGCTCCCGATTGGCTAGCGTTCGCTGCTCCCTCTCTTGCCCACCTTGCCAGACCAGGTCCTGCCACATCACAAACTCAAGGTGTACGGCGAGCCCTGCGGCTGCTTCCTCATCCGGCTGATAGGTTCCGATCGTCAAGAGTTCTCCAGGAGCAATGCCGGGCGGCGGCCGGCCTCGCTCCAACTCCCTGACGGTGTCACGAGCAATTGCACGCAGCGGCCGCCCCGTCCTCGCCTCGGTCACGATGGCCGCCCATGCCTCAAGTGGCGCATCCCGGCCGTTCACGATTTTGACCACGTACTCCTGCAGGGTGCCGGCGGCGACGTCGAGACGGATGAGCCCGGACATCGGTCGTGGTTGACGCGGCTGCCGGGCGACGCGGGCCTCCGGCGCGATGACGCTGAGCCGGCCATCAATGTCGCGAAGTGCGCTATCGATGACCGTGAAGGTGAACCCCGGCTGGCGGTCTTCGCGCACCCAGACTTCGGCAAGGCGTCGCATCCCAGATGGGTCTGGGGGCGCCTCTTTGAGACGCTGTTCAATCGTGGCCCGCAGAAACCCGAAGGCTTCAGATTGAGGCGACCGCGGCATCACGGTCAGCGCGCTGCGCCAGGTGGACAGGTCTTCTTCGAGGAGCGCCGCTTGCGCGTAGACGCGCGCAACATCCGCGGGCTCACCTTCGACGATGCCTCCGGCAAAGATGGCGAGAGTGACTGTCACTGGCAGCGTTGCCGCACCCTGCGCAGGGATGGCCATCTGGCCCGTGCCTCCGACGCCGATCGGTGAAGGACGAGCGCCCCAGGACTTTCGCACGGGGCCGATACGTGTCTGCACTTCAATGGTCACGCTCTGCAACGCGGCGTCCGTAAGGTTCGTGAACGAAACGATCTGAGCCGGTATCTCCCGAGTCTCGAGGAACGCGGCCGCGCCAGGGACCTCCGGCGGCACGGGCCGCTGTGCGGCGAGCGCGCCGCCGAATACCAGGACCCACAACAGCAGTCGATTCATGTCGGATCGTCCGATGTGAGCAGGTCCACGTCTGCAAGGTCCTTGGGCCGGCCGCTCGCCTTCTTGTTCGCGATCAGCGCGTTGCGGCCGAGGAATCGGACGGGCACCACGCCGTATGCGCCCGCGAGGGAGTCGGCCGCGGCGACGTTGTAGTCGATCCCACTGATCTGCAGAAGGATGTCAATCTGTAGCGGCGGTTCGCCGACGCGGAATAGCGCGCGGCTCTTTCGCCAGATTTCAGGGTCGAGATCCGAGAGTCCAGCGACGCCAGCGTCTTCCAACGCCGCCTTCACCCGATACAGATTCGGCGTGGTCGGGCGTACGAAAATATCGAAGTCCACGCTGAAGCGAGGGACACCATGAAACGCGACCGCTTCGCTGCCGATCACGACGTATTCGACGCCGAATCGATTCAGAGCCTCACAAAACTGCCCGAAGGTTTCTGTGTACGGCCGGCGTTCATCCATGCATCACGTCTCGTCGTGCGAGACCACCGACGGAACCAGCGCGAAGGTTCGCGGGAACGGGAACGGACCGACGCCTGAGACGCGAATGCGATAGCGCTCGGCCTGCGCCAACCGCTCGGTGAACGGCCGCGACACCCAATAACGCACCTGCTCCCGATCGTGCCGCGCCCAGTGGTCTTCCGGCGATTCCAGCGACCATCGGAACCCCTCGAGGGGACGGCCCGCGAGTCGGGGGCCGACGGCTCGCAGGGCAGGTGGGTCGAGCGGCATGTCGCGATGTTATCGCAGGTTCCCTGGAAGCGAGCGCTTTCACGCCAGCGCCCGCAGCCGGATTTGCGCGAGCGTGGCCGCGACGACGACCGCGCAGACGGTGACGACCGACCACGCCATGAACTGGCCGTAGGCCGCGCGGCCCATGAGGTCGAACATCGAGAAGCCCATGACGGCGAGGGCAGCGCCGCTGGCGACTCGCCAGGGGCGCGCGAGTTCGCGCCACCGATCGATCACGCACACCACGGCGGGTGTGCCGAGCAGCAGCACGTAGTCCCAGCCCTGCGGCGAGATCAGTGGAATGACCAACAGCAGGAACGCAAACTCCGCGTAGTCGGGCTCCAGCACGCGCTTGCGCTGACGCCACATCGTGACTGCAACAGCGAGCAGGAGAATCACCGACACCGCGGCCAACGCGCTCGCCAGCATCCCGGGACCCAGCCACTTCGCCCACATCGACGCGAGCGAGACGTTGTCGCCCCCCAGAAGATTCGGGGCCGTCGAACTGGTGACGATGTGCCACCAGTCGCCCAGCAGGGCGAGATTGCCGGCCCATCCGTAGAGGACCGCGGGCAGCAGGAGTCCGACCGCCAGCACCGACCCCGCCACCAGGCTCGGCGCCACGCCATACGACACGAGCATCCACGGCAGCAGGATTGCCGCGTACGGTTTGATGAACACGGCCACCGCGAAACAGCCGGCGGCGAGTCGGGGCGAGCCCAGTTGCAGGGCACCCAGACCCGCGACTAGCACGATGCCCAGCAGCAGGTTGGATTGGCCCAGCACCAGTTCGTGTGCGTAGAACTTCGCCAGCAGGATCAGCGTGACCACGATGAGTGAGCGTTCGGACCAGCGCCGCTCGGGCAACGCCACCACCGACCAGCGAAGCAGAAGGATGAGGCACGCGCACGAGAGCGCAAACCAGGCCACGCGCGCAGAGTCGCGGCCAAGGATGGCCATCGGCGCCATGGCCACGGCAAACGCCGGCAGGTACTTGAACGTGTAGTGTCCGTCGGTGGCTTGATAGAGAGGTTCGGCGGCCATCGCGCGGCGTCCTGCGGTGCGGTAGACCTCGAAGTCCACCATCTCGCGGCTGATGCGCGTGTTGTAGGCGGTGAGCGCCAGAGCGATCAGCAGAAGCGGCAGCATCAACGGGCGCATCGCCGAAAGGCGGCCGAGGCCACTGCCGGAATTGAGCATCTGCGTCATGGTACCCCTGAAATCCTGCGGCTTATAGACACGGCGGTCCGACATCGCATTGAGACAGGTCGCTGGTACGACTTGCGACTCGAGGTGCGAGGCCGGACGGGACGCGACGCAGCCGCGATGACGTTTGATTTCGGTGGTGCGGCGTGTCGGTGACCGGGACGCTGACCGGCCTTGGCGCCACGTTCACACGCACGTTGCCCCCCTACTCGCTGTTGATCCTGCGTGTCGGCCGGCGCTGACGTTCATTTCGGTTGGTCCTACATTCGGTCCAGAATATGAGATAATTCTGGCCATGTC
>CAZAZR010000071.1:0-21338 GCA_964489685.1 uncultured Solibacteraceae bacterium
CGTCAGCGACGTACAACCGATCCGTCGGATTCACCGCCCCGGCGATGGCCTCCAACTCGGCCATCAGCTCGTCGTCGATGTGCAACCGCCCCGCGGTATCGACGATGAGCGTGTCGAACCCGAGCAACTTCGTCTGCGCCAACGCGCCCGACGCTCGCACCACCGGGTCCATCTCGCCCGCCGGGTCGTGCACCCGCACACCCACTTGCGCCGCCAGCACCGACAACTGCTCGATGGCCGCCGGCCGACGGACGTCGGTGGACACCAGCATCGGATGCTTCCCCTGCGCTGCCAGCCACCGGGCCAGCTTCGCCGAGGTTGTCGTCTTGCCCGAGCCCTGCAGCCCCAGCATCAGCACCACGCGAGGCGACCGCGTGTCCGGCGTCAATCCTCCGGTGACATCACCGAAGAGCGCCAGCATCTCGTCGCGGACAATCCGCACCACCTGCTGGGCCGGCGAGAGGCTCCGCAGCACCTCGTCGCCAATCGCCTTCGCCCGCACCCGGTCGATAAACGCCTTGACGACGCGAAAGTTGACGTCCGCCTCGAGCAACGCGAGACGGATCTCGCGGAGCGCGGCATCTACGCTCGCTTCGCTCAGGCGCACTTCGCCCCGAAGCGACCTGAAAACGTCCTGCAGCCGTGTGCTGAGCGAGTCCAACATACCGTTCATGACGCCCGCCCCGGTCCAACGCCACACCGTGCTTGTGGCCCTAACCGGTTCAGGCGCAAACAGTTATCTTAAGGCAAAAATCGGCAATCTACTTGATTATTGTCTCTACGGCGACGTCGAAGCGACGAAAATTGTCGTACGTGGCCCTTCCGGTGATGACCGGCTGGCGGGGCGTTGAGTAGCGTTCACTCATGAGAAAGGGCAGCCAAAGCTTGAGTTTGGGCTGTTCGGCGTAACCCACGGTAATCACGGCGGACGTGGACCCGGTGTTGATCCTCAGCTCGGTTCTGAGCACCCGTCCGTTGGCCTCGTCGATCCAGAACTTGCCGGCGGCGGCGGCCCCGTCGCGCGTTTCGATAAACCGGGGCGTTTTGCGCTCCTGAAACCGGATTTCGCGGGCGTCGATGCCCGAAATGTCGATGGTGCCCCCGCGCTTGAACTCGGATCGGTGCTGCTCGGCCGTCCTGCCGTATTGCAGCATCATCGTGGGCACGTTGATGTTGCGGCTGACCCACCCCAGGTTCAGCCTCGAACTGGCCTCCACAATCTTCCTGACCTGGGCGGCGCTGTCACCGGTGGGCTTGATGAACAGGTCCACGAGCCGGTCGCTGCGGTCGCGCACCTCCTTGCCGTCCACCTCGAAGACATCGCGAAACGCCACCCATCCCCTGTCGCCGGCCTTGGCCAGCAGCAGGTCTGACCGCAGAGCGCGCCTGTCGCCGAACATCCCGTTCAGGGGCGAGACTTCCTGGAAATACCGCTCCTCGGAGACCACTGTCGCCAGGTCTTTTTCGAACTGGTCGATGTACGCGCCCAGGCGCGCCACAAGCGCGGGCAGGGACGTGTCGATCCTGGCCGGCTCCTGCGCGGAAAGCGCCAGTCCCGCACCAAGGACCGCCGCCAAGCCAGCCGCAAGAACGCGCCCCAAAGACCGTTCCACCATGAAGGGCATGAAGTTCCATGAAGGCGCAGGTTTGGGGGCCGGGCTCCGCCCGGGCCGCGCGATCGGACGAACGCCACACACGAACATACCGAACGCCGGCAAAACGGTACGTTCGTTTGTGATCTTCATGGTGAAACGTGACACCTGCCCTACACCGACAAGAGTTTGTGGCCGAGCTTGTCTTTTTTGGTCTTCATGTAACGGCGCGTGAACTCGGTGGCGGCGATTTCGAGCGGCACCGATTCCACCACCGACAGCCCGTATCCTTCAAGCCCGACGAACTTGCGCGGATTGTTGGTCAGCAGACGCATCGTGCGCACGCCGAGGTCCCGCAGGATCTGCGCGCCAATGCCGTAGTCGCGCTGGTCGGGTTTGAACCCGAGTTTTTCGTTCGCCTCCACCGTGTCGAGGCCCTGATCCTGCAACTCATACGCCTTGATCTTGTTGGTCAGGCCGATGCCACGGCCCTCCTGATTCAGGTACAGCAACACGCCCTGCCCTTCAGCCGCGATGAGCGCCATGGCGCGATCGAGCTGAAGACCGCAGTCGCAGCGGGAGGAATGAAACACGTCGCCAGTCAGGCACTTCGAGTGCACGCGAACCATGATCCGCTCACCGGCGCCCACGTCGCCGCGCACGAGCGCGACGTGCGTCTCGCCATCGAGCCCCGACTCATACGCATACACGTCGAACGGCCCATGCGCGGTCGGCAGCGCCGCGCGCGCCACCCGCTTCACCAGGCTCTCGGTGCGCATGCGATACCGGATCAGGTCGGCGATGGTGATCATCAGCAGTTTATGCTTGCGCGCGAACTTCGTCAGTTCGGGCACGCGCGCCATGGTGCCGTCCTCGTTGAGGATCTCGCAGATGACACCGGCCGGCGGCAGGCCGGCCATGCGCGCCAGGTCTACCGCCGCCTCGGTGTGGCCCGCGCGCACCAGCACTCCACCAGGGCGCGCGCGCAGTGGGAAGACGTGGCCCGGCCGCGCGAGGTCTTTCGGCTTCGTGTCGCTGGCAATGGCCACCTTCACGGTGTGCGCGCGGTCCGCCGCCGACACACCGGTCGACGTCCCGGCACGCGCATCGATCGAGACGCAAAACGCGGTTTCACGCCGCGAAGAGTTGTCACTGACCTCAAGCGGCACATCGAGTTCGGCAAGACGCTCAGGCGTCATCGACAGGCACACGAGCCCGCGGCCGTGTTTCACCATGAAGTTGATGGCGTCAGGCGTGACCTGCGACGCGGCCATCGTCAAATCCCCCTCATTCTCGCGATGCTCATCGTCCACAACGACGAGCATCTGGCCCTCACGAAAGGCCTGGACGGCTTTGTCGATCGGCGCGAACGGCGAAGCCTTGCGGCCCTTGGCTAGACGAAGACTGGCGCTTTTCACCGGCGACTCACCCCTTCTATTCACTGCACCCCATCACGCGGGCGCCTGCAACGACATCACGCGGGCCACATATTTGCCCAGCACGTCACCTTCAACATTCACTGCCGACCCCGGCGACAGGGCCGACAGCGCCGTGTGCGCCCACGTATGCGGCACAATCTGGACGGCGAACATCCGTTCGGTCAAGGCCGCCACCGTCAGGCTAATTCCGTCGACGCTGACTGAGCCTTTGGGAATCAGACACGCCTCAATCGCGTGTGGCACACGAAACTCAAGCCAGTAGCAATCGCCCTGGGCGCGCACGGCGGTCAACTCGGTCACCGCATCCACATGGCCCAGCACGAAGTGGCCGCCCAGCCGATCGTCGGCGCGCATCGGGCGCTCGAGGTTGACGCTGCGGCCAACTTTCCAATCGGCCAGAGTCGTGACGCGCAGCGTCTCTGGCGAGACCTCGGCGGAAAAGCGCGCCTCGGTCCGAGCCACAACCGTGAGGCACACGCCGTTGACCGCGATGCTGTCGCCAATGGTCAATTCACCGGCCAGCGGCGTCTCAATCACCATGCGACGAGCCCCGGGCAGTTCGTCCAGGGTGTCGACACGGCCGACGGCTTCAATCAATCCTGTAAACATCCTCAACCAACCAGTCGGCGTCCAGACGCTGCCATCGTTCGCGGGGCACCGCCTCACATCGCGCTCGCACCGCAGGCACCATCGGCACACCGTCGCCCAACACGGTCGGCGTGACAAGCCATTGCAGGTGGTCGACCAGTTGCGCATCGAGCCACGCCTGCTGCAGCGACGGACCGCCCTCAAGTACCAGTGACTGCACGTCGCGTGCGGCCAGGCTCCGCGCCACGGCACGCAGATCGCGGGTCGCCTGTGTCTCCACCCGCACGCCCTGTGCCCGCAGCGCCTCGAACTTCGCCGGGTCGGCCTGCACCGTCGAATCCAGCACCACCATTATGACGGGACCGGCCGACGCGGTCGACCAGACCCGGGACGCGGGCGACGTCCGACCACGCCAGTCGATCACCACCCGGGTCAGAGGGCGGGTGCGCACGGGCCCGCGCGCCGTCAACTCGGGGTCGTCCACGAGAACGGTGTCAGCCCCCACCGCAATCGCGTCGATCCACGCCCGTTGACGATGCATCCAGCGATCGGCCGCACCGCCAGACAGACGGGTGCGTCCCCTCACTCTGCCGACATAGCCGTCCGACGACGTGACCGTTTTGAGCACGGTCCAGGGCCGCCCGTGACGCATCCATGTGAGGAACGGCGCGTTCTGCCGCTCGGCGTCGCCCCGGCCTACCCCCACATCCACAACGATATCGCGTGCGCGCAGCCAAGTGTGACCGCGGCCATCCACCAGGGGATTCGGATCCTGAATCGCCGTCACCACCCGGCGAACGCCAGCCGCCGCGATGCGCTCAACGCACGGACCAGTGCGGCCTGTGTGGCTACATGGTTCCAGGGTGCAGTACAGCGTGCTGCCGCGTGCCCGATCGCCCGCGTCGTCGAGCGCCATCACCTCGGCGTGCAGACCGCCGGCCGCCAGGTGCGCGCCCTGGCCGACAACCACGTCGTCCGCGCTGACCACCACAGCCCCCACGAGCGGATTCGGGTTGGTACGCCCGCGGCCGCGTTCGGCCAGCGCGATCGCCCGGGCCATCCACGCGGCGTCGGTCAGCGCGACCATCGGCCCTACTTCGTTTCAGAGAAGAGCGCGTCGACGTACGCGCCGGCGTCAAAGGGCAGAAAGTCGTCAATGCCCTCACCCACGCCTATGTACCGGATGGGAAGCTTCAAATCGTGTGCGATGGCCACCACCACACCGCCCTTGGCGGTGCCGTCGAGCTTGGTCAGCACAATGCCGTTGGCGCCGCTGGCCTGCTGGAACTCTCGCGCCTGCACCAGACCGTTCTGACCCACCGTGGCATCAAGCACCAGAAGCACTTCGTGCGGCGCACCGGGAACCTCGCGCGACACCACGCGCCGAATCTTGTCGAGTTCGGCCATCAGGTTCGCGCGCGTGTGCAACCGACCCGCGGTATCCACGAGCACAATCTCGCGGCCACGTGCCTTGGCCGCAGTGACCGCGTCGAACGTGATGGCCGCAGGGTCGGATCCCGTTTTGGCGCGAACCAGATCAACACCCGCGCGCTCGGTCCACACGGCCAACTGCTCCACCGCGGCCGCGCGAAATGTATCAGCCGCGCAGACCAGCACCGAGCGGCCCGCTGATCGATACAGGTTGGCCAACTTGCCCACCGTGGTGGTTTTCCCGGTACCGTTGACGCCGACGATGAGGATGATGTGTGGCGTTGAGACAATCGCCTGAGGCGCGACGGTCTCGTTGAGGATGCGCCGCACTTCCCGTCCGACTCGCGCGCTGATCGAGCCGACCCGGTCCTGTCGGACGGCTGCCACGATGCGCTCGGTGGCAGGCAAACCGACATCGGCCGCGATCAGCGCTTCTTCAACAGCCTCAAGCGTCTCGAGCGCCAACGCGGGTCGGCCACTCCTTGACGGCGCGACTGCCTGGGCCGGCGCCTGATCCGCCTCGGCAAGACGATCGCGAATTTGTTGTGCGGTGCGCGCAAGACCGGTGCGTAGTCGATCGAGGAGCGACATCAGGCCTTCCCGGCTTCCTGTTCGCCGCGCTGGGGCCGCAACATCAAATCCCCCGCGGCCGCGCGAGGCGTTTTGCGCCCGGCCAGGACCTCGGCCATTTGCGCGGCAATCGGAAGCTCCACGCCATACCGTTCGCCCAGCGCCAGGGCGGCGGGTGTGGTGCGCACGCCCTCGGCCACCATCCGCATGCCCGACAGAATGTCATCGAGCGATCGCCCCCGGCCCAGTTCCACGCCAACGTGCCGGTTACGACTGAGCGAGCCCGTACACGTCAGCACCAGGTCTCCCAGTCCGCTTAACCCTGACGGTGTTTCGCGCTGTCCACCCATCGCAAACGAGAGCCGTGAGATTTCGGCGAGTCCGCGAGTAATCAGCGCCGCCATCGCGTTGTGGCCGAGCCCCAATGACTCCACAACACCGGCGGCGATGGCGATGATGTTCTTGAGCGCTGCGCCAATCTCGACACCGACGACATCGGTGGAGGCGTAGAGACGAAAGACGGGCCCACGGAACTCTTCCTGAACGGCAGCGAGGGCCGTGGCGTCGTTCGACGCGGCCACGAGCGCGGTGGGCAGCCGCTGCGCCACCTCAGCAGCAAAGCTGGGCCCGGACAGCACCACGACAGGATTGCGCCCGCCGGTCTCCTCAGTGAGCACCTCCGACATCCGATCGTGGGAATCGGCCTCAAGGCCTTTTGTGGCGCTGACCAGAATCACCCCGGGCTCAAGGTGGGGCACGGCGCCGCGCACCACGGCCCGAAGACCGTGTGACGGCACGGCCACAATCACATGACGCGCGCCGTCAAGCGCCGAGGTCAGCGACGACGTGGGGCGGAGTTGAGCGGGAAACGTGACATCGGGAAGATAGGTGGGGTTCGCGCGCCGTTCGGCCATCGCGCCCAGCAAGTCATGGTCGCGCCCCCAGAGAGCCACGTCGTGCCCCATGCTTCCCAGATGGATGGCGAGGGCGGTGCCCCAACTGCCGGCGCCGAGTACCGCGGTCGACATACGTTTCTAATTGTAGTCGGCGTCGGTCAGGACGCGTCGAATCAGGTCCAACGCGGCTTGAACCGCCATTTGCCGGACCATCGCGCGGTCGCCCGGAAAACGAACCATCCGCACCACGCTCCGCACTCCCGGGCCCGACACGGCCAGGGCCACGGTGCCGACAGGTTTGGATTCGGTGCCTCCGGTCGGCCCGGCGATCCCGGTGATACCCACGCCCAGGTCCGTCTTCAGTTGGCGCCGTACGCCTTCGGCCATCGCCTGAGCGACGGGCTCGCTGACCGCGCCGTGGGCGGCAATCAATTCGACAGGTACGTCGAGCGCCTGCACCTTGACGTCGTTCGCATACGCCACGACGCCGCCCGCAATCCACGCAGAGCTGCCGGCGACCTCGGTCAGCGCCCCCAGGAGGAGACCGGCGGTGCAGGACTCAGCCGCAGCCAGGACGAATTGCCGTTCCTGGAGCAGACCTCCCACCACCTCGGCGAGCGTGCGTCCATCGACGCTGAACGCGGCCGGGCCCAGTGCGGCGTGCAGGCGTTGCACCGCCGCATCAAGGGCGCGGTCGAGGCGGGTCGCATCGTCGCCCTGCGCCGACAAGTGCAGTTCCACCTGGCCTGGCGCGGCCAGGATGGTGGTGCTGATCACGGGGTCCGACTGGAGCCACGTGGTGTAAATCGGCTGCGCGACTTCTTCCACGTGTGATTCACTGCGCCCTGTGGTCTTGACCGTGCGGCGCCGCAGCACGGCCCCCGCGCAGAGGTCGCGAAGCCGCGGCAGCACGTGGGCCTCGAACATCGGCTTGAGTTCGCGTGGTGGCCCCGGCAGCGCGATGAGCACGCCGCCGCCCATTTCACACCAGAGCCCCGGCGCTGTGCCGTTCGGATTCGGGAGTGCCACAGCGCCTGTTGGCACCTGGGCCTGACGGGCGTTGATCGACGGCATGCGGATGCCGCGACGAGCGAACCGAGCTTCGATGCTCGCCAGAAGCGCCGGATCTTCTTCAAATGCAACGCCGGCGACGTCGGCCACCGCCTCGCGTGTCACATCGTCATCTGTCGGCCCGAGGCCACCGGTGGTCACCACCACGTCCGCGCGCGCCAGTGCCGCACGCACCGCCGCGGCAACCGCCGCGCGGTCGTCGGCCACCACAGACTTGCCTCGCACGTCCAGGCCAAGTTCATTGAGGCGGGCGGTGAGGTACAGGGAATTCGTATCGGTGCGGAACGGCGTGAGAAGTTCGGAGCCGACCGCCAGAATTTCGGCGAACCGCAGCGACCGTCTCACCACGCGCCCGGCCAGAAGCGCACCAGCAGCATCATCACGCCCAGCCCGTACAGGCCCGCCATGAGGTCATCGGCCATGATCCCGAACCCACCGTGCAGGCGTTCGAATTGGCGAGCCGGGGGCGGCTTGATGATGTCGAGTACGCGAAAGATCAGGAAACCCATCAGCGCGCCCTTCCAGCCGACACCGGTCAGGAAGAGTGTGAGCAGTTGGCCGGCGACTTCATCAATCACCACTGGACCAGGATCTTCACGCTTGAGTGCGGCCTCGGCGACGCTGGCGGCCCAGATGCCGACGACGGTGATTCCCGCGAGCAACGCGAACTGGGCCACGGGCGTCCAGCCACGCGTCAGCATGTAGATGACGACGCCCACGGCCGACCCGACGGTGCCCGGGGCCACGGGGAAAAACCCGACGCCACCGACCGTGGCGATGCCCAGGCCGAGCTGTTTCACCAATGCACCACCCGGGTGTGCGCCAGACGGTCGTGAACCGCAGCGCCGGCACCAAACAACGCGGGGACAAGCCCGACGCCCAGGGCCAGCACCGAAGGCAGAGCCGCCAATGACCGAACTGCCGCCTGCGACACCGAGAGGCTCTCGCCGCCATCGGACTCCGATGGTGTTGAAACGACGCGAATGTGCATTGCCATCTTGCCCAGTGTCTGCCCCCCGGCCGCCGTAAACAGTGCGAGATACCCGATGGCGAGCATGGCGAACATCGCGCCCATGGGCGCCACCGGCAGCAACTGATAGTCGGCCATCGTCAGGCCCGTCAGCCGAAGGGTGAAGTACACGACAACGCCGGCGATGCCCACAAGCAACAGGGCGTCGATCGCCGACGCGGCCAACCGCGTCATCCCACCGACGGATTCAGGGTCCGCGGCCGCGGGCGCGAGATCGGAGGCCGGTTCCCGGGTCCACTGCATCGGTGGAGGCGGCGGCATCGGCAGCGGAATCTCCTCGCGGAGCTGGACCTGGTCGAGCAGGTTCGGCTCCGGGAGAGGCGCCATGCCATATTTCGCGCGAAGCCGTGCCGAATCCGGCGTGGCGCGCCGAACGGCCACAGGCACCCGCGGACGCGCCGGCACGGTCACGAGCGGCGCTGGCTCGTCATCATCGTCGGCGCCGGCAGTGGCCGGGTCGGCGAGGCTGCGAACAAACAGCGGGAGGTCTGCGGTGGCGATGGCGGATGTCGCCGGTGCGGCCGCAGCCCGCGGCGCGGTCATCACGCCCGTCGCGATCGACGTGGCGGGGCCGCGGCCCCTCAAGGTCGTCTCGGCCCAGCTGAGGGGTTCACTTTCGTCCATGGACAGGTCGTGCCCGCAATTGCGGCACCGGGGTTCGGGGTCAAAACTCAAGTAGTGGCACTTGGTGCATCTCATCGCGGTCCCTCTAGAGGCCCACGCCTCTCGCCGGCTGCGGCCAGCAGCAGACGCTGAATGTCGATACGCAACCTATCGGTCTCATCCCGGAAGATCTGTTCAGGCTCGATGCGATCCAGCACCTGAAGGGCCTCGGCCAACCGCCCTCTCGCATACAGCGTGCGTGCGCGGACCAGGGCCACTTCCGCGTGGCTCGGCACGGTCACGGGCGCGGCCGACAGGGTGGGCGACGGCATGATGGCCAGTGGGCTCACGCCCACGCCCAGACCCGGCACCTGGCTGCTGACCAGGACCACCGTGACGACCACGACCACGGCTGCGGCGAGCCAGGCCCTGACCGTCACTTGCGTGGAAAGCCACGCGTGCCAACTGACGACCACCGGATCGGCAGCGGCGCGAATGCGTGGGGGGCCGCCAAAGGCGCGCTCCAGGCGTTCGAGGCCGAGCCGCAACGCTGCGGTCCGCTCGTCTTCTCCGAGCACGCTCGCCGCCTGCTGCAGGTGCAGCCGCGCGTCATCAGTGCGGCCCTGCTCGAGCAAGGCCGCGACGTGTTGCAGGGACTCTTCCGCGCGACGCTGGCGCTCGACAATCGCGCTGCGGGCCCGATCGATGTAGCCGCGCGCACTCGCATGGCTGCGATCGAGGAACAGCACCCGGGTCCACAGGTGAATGGCGTCTTCGTACTGGCCCAGGAAATACCTGTCCAGGCCCTCAACCAACAGGTCATCCACGCGGCTATCCGGCCCTGCGCCAGGCGCATCAGCGGAGCGTGTGTGACGATTCTGGTCGGTCATCGTTGTGCCGATGCGGATTATAGCGACTAGGGATCAGAAGTACAAGCCCCCCCGGTGAGAATGAGGCAATGGGGCAATGGGCCAATGTGCGCCCCCACTGCCCCACTTCGCTCCGCATTGCCTCATTGCCCAATTGCCTAATCTGAATGGCCCTGCCACACTCCATGCCCATGGCGTTAATCGAATGCATTCCCAACATCAGTGAAGGTCGTCGTCGGGACGTCCTCGACACGTGTGCCGCCGCCATTGCCGCGACCGGCGCCAGGCTGCTCGACGTCAAGCCCGACGCGGTCCACCATCGCACCGTCTTCTCGTTTATCGGCACACCGGCCCAGGTTCGCGACGGGGCTCTGGCGTTGTTTGACGCGGCCCTGGCTGCCATCGACCTGCGCACCCACAAGGGTGAGCACCCTCGGATGGGGGCGGTAGACGTGGTGCCGTTTGTCCCGATCAAAGACGCGACCATGGCCGATTGCGTGGCGCTGGCTCGTGAAGTGGCCGCCGCCGTGGCCGCGCGCCACCAGTTGCCGATCTACCTCTACGAAGAAGCCGCCACGTCTGCCGGGCGCCGAAACCTGGAGGACGTCCGCCGCGGTGAGTTCGAGGGGTTGGCTGACAAAATCGCCAAGCCGGAGTGGGCGCCCGATTTTGGTCCCGCCACCCCGCACCCCTCTGCCGGGGCCTCCATCGTGGGCGCACGGATGCCCCTCATCGCCTACAACATCAACCTCGCCACCGACCGGCTCGACGTGGCGAAGAAGATCGCGGCCGCCGTGCGCCACAGCACCGGCGGCTTCCGCTACGTGAAGGCCATGGGCCTAGCGCTCGAGGACCGCGGCATCGTGCAGGTCTCAATGAATCTCACCAACTTCGAGAAGACACCACTCTTCAGGGTCTTCGAGTGTGTGAAGCGCGAGGCCAAACGCTACGGTGTCTCAGTTCTGGAAAGCGAAATCATCGGCCTCGTCCCGGCCGCCGCCCTGACCCAGTCTGCCGCGTGGTTCCTGCAAGTCAGCGACTTTTCCGACAACCAGGTGCTCGAAAACGCGCTCACTGAAGAATGAGGCAATGAGCCAATGACATTGCCTCATTCCCTCACAGGTCCAATTCCCAGCCCGCGCATCTTCTTGTAGAGATTGCTGCGTTCCACATCGAGCACCTCAGCGGTCTTTGAGATATTCCCGTCGCACGCCTCAAGCGCGCCCAGGATGTAGTCGCGCTCCCAGGCATCGCGAGCGTCGTGCAGCGGCCGGACGACCGACGCGCCCGTGGCGTCGCGCAGGATGGTGGGCGCCACCACGTCGAGAAACCCCAGGTCCGTTTCGGTGATGGTGTCGCCGGGCGCCATGATCAGCACACGCTCCACCACGTTCCGGAGTTCACGCACGTTGCCGGGCCACCTGAACGCACGAAACATTGCGGCGGCCTCAGGCGACAACTGCTTTTCGCGCCGCCCGTATTCCTGCGCCAGCTCCGACACGAAGTGCCGCGCCAGCCGCACCACGTCGTCGCCCCGCTCGCGGAGCGGCGGCACGGAGATCGGGATGACGTTCAGGCGGAAGAAGAGATCCTCGCGAAACCGGCCCTCCCGAATTTCCTCGGCGAGGTGCTTGTTCGTGGCGGCAATCACGCGCACGTCCACGCGTACGCTGCTTTGTCCACCCACCGGCTCAATGACCTGCTCCTGCAACGCACGCAGCACCTTGGCCTGCGTCTTCAGGCTCATGTCAGCAATTTCATCGAGGAACAACGTGCCACCGTGCGCCAGCTCGAACTTGCCGCGGCGGTCCGCCACGGCCCCGGTGAATGCCCCCTTCATGTGCCCGAACAGCTCAGACTCGATCAGCTCCTCAGGAATGGCCGCGCAATTCACCTCGACGAACGCGCCCGACCGCCGGTTACTGAGCGCATGAATCTGCCGCGCCACCAACTCCTTGCCCGTGCCGTTTTCGCCTGAGATCAACACGCGGCTGTTGGTGGGCGCCGCCATCGCGATTTGCGCCCGCAACTGCTGGATGAGCCCGCTCTCGCCCACCATGACAAACCGGCGATCCACGCGCGCGCGCAGCGCTCGATTTTCTTCTTCCAGACGATGCTGGCGCAGGGCGTTGCGTACGACCAGCATGGTCTTTTCCAGCGAAAGCGGCTTCTCGATGAAATCGAACGCGCCGAGCTTGGTGGCACGCACTGCGTTTTCGATGCTGCCGTGTCCGGAGATCATGATGACCTGCGCCTCGACGTGGCGCTCGCGCAGCCGCGCCAGCGTGTCGAGGCCATCAAGGCCGGGCAGCCAGATGTCGAGCAGCAGCAGGTCGTAGGACCGCCGCGTGACCTGCTCGAGGCAGGCTTCGCCGCTGTCCACGGCATCCACCATGTAGCCCTCGTCGCGCAGCACTCCACCCAGCGAGGCGCGTACCCCGGCTTCGTCGTCAACGATCAGGATGGCGGCCATTGAGGCGACTCCACCGGCAGCTCTATCGTAAACACCGTCCCCGTTGGCGTGGCATCGCCCACTTCGATCCGCCCTCCATGCTCACTGATAATCCGCTGCACAATGGCCAGGCCAAGCCCGCTCCCGCGCCCCTTGGTTGAATAGTAGGGCATGAACAACTTGTCGCGGTCAGCGGCCGGCACACCGGGGCCGTTGTCCACCACTTTGAACCGCAGCGATTCCTGGGTCTCGTCGCGGCCGGTGGACAACGTGATCGTCGGCAGCGCCCCATCCGGGCGATGAGGCGCCCCAGGGCCACCGAGCGCTTCGAGCGCGTTATCGACGAGGTTGATGATGACCTGGCGAATCTGCTCCACGTCCACGCGCACCAGGGGTGAGTCGAGCGTCAGCCGCTGCTCCACCACCACGAGCGACGACTGCAGCACACCCGCGTAGAGCCGGACAACGTCGGCAATGATGGCGTTGAGATCGGCGGGTGCCATCTTCGGTCCTCGGAGGCGGGCGAACTGCGCAAACTCGTCCACCAGGCTCTTGAGTGCGTCCACCTCCGTGATGATCGCGCCGGTGCACTCGTCCACCAGTGCCTTGTCGGCGGCAGGTGCGGTGGAAAACTTGCGCCGCAGGCGTTCCGCGGAGAGCTGAATCGGCGTCAACGGATTCTTGATTTCGTGCGCCAGCCGGCGCGCCACGTCGCGCCACGCCGCCACCCGCTGCGCCCGAATCAGCGGCGTCACGTCATCGAGCACGAGGACCGCACCCTCCGGGTCGCCCGCGGTCCCGGAGAGCACGGTTGCTGCGGCGGCCAGGTGAATCTCGCGATCCTCGCGCGCGAGGGTGACTTCTTCGATGGCCCCGGCCAGCACGCGATCGAGCTCATGGCTCGACCCACCCAGCCGGTGCGCCTCGGTCGTCGCTTCTACGAGCGGCAGGAGGACGCGCAGATCCTCGCGACCAAATACTGCCTTCGCCTCGTGCCCGATCGCGGAAGCGTCGATGCCGAGCAGCCGCTCGGCCGCACCATTGAGTGTCGAGATTCGCCCCCGGGCATCGAGGGAGATGACGCCGGTGGCGACGCGGTCAAGGATGGTCTCGATGTAGCGTCGCCGCGCGTCCACTTCGATGTTTTTCTGCTCGAGCGCCAGCCGCGACTGCTGCAGGCGCTCCTGGCTCGTGCCCAGTTCGGCGGCCATCGTGTTGAAGGCTTCAACCAGGGACCCGAGTTCGTCGCTGGTTTGCGGCTCAAGCCGAAGGTCGAGTTGGCCGGCGCCGATGGCGCGTGCGCCTTCGGCCAGCATCTGGATGGGCCGCGTGATCCGCTTGGCCACATAGAGGCCGAGCCATGTGGCGCTGACAAGGATTAACAGGGTGACGGTCAAGAAGACGGCGCGGTAGAGGGCAGTCATTGGTGCCCGGAGCACTTCCAGCTGCTTGTATTCCTCGAACCGGGCGGCCGCCAGCCGTTCCTGTGCCGCCATTTCTTCAGGTACGTACAAGGACACGACGACCACGCCCACCACAATGCCCGCCGCGTTGCGCACGGGCGCGGCCGCGCGCACCAGGACGCCGCCACTGCCGACGTGATCCTCGGTCATGTCATAGCGCCCCGATGCGGCCACACGTGCGGCGATGCGATCGGCCGACGCACGCACCACGTCGCGAGGCGGCGCTCCAGCTTCAAGTGCCAGCAGGAACACCGCGTCACGCAAACCACCGGGCGTGGACACGGTCTGATACATCTCAATCAGGCCATCACGCATGGTCGCGAGTTCGTTGTTGGCCACGGCCTGCAGCGGCGCCACGTTGCCGGCGTCCATGTCGCCCGGCGGCAGACGCGTGGCGAGCCACGACGCACGGAGGCTCGCTGACTCCTGTCGCTCGAGGTGATACTGCCTCGCAATCTTCTTCGCGGCGCTCAGGGACTCTTCAACCGGGACGCTGAAGTAGCGGTCTGCAAAACTGCGCAGGTACTCGCTGCCGATCACCAGCACAAGGGTGGCCGGCACAATCGTCATCGCCAAGAGTGCCGCGACGAGCTTGGCGCGAAAGCGCGCGAACGGGGCCCCGCGCCGCCCTTCCACCCACAGTTTGATGATGTTGCGCCCGAGCACGGCCACGAGCACCAGCAACAGCGTGAGCGACACGGCAGCGAGCGCGTAGAACACCGCTTCGCTCCCGAGAAGAACCTGGTCGAGGCCGGCGACACTGGGCAGCCAGAGCGCGGCCGCCAGGACGCCCAGGAGCAGCATCACCGCGAACGTCAGCACGCGCGGATTGTCGAGCGCGCGGCGCCGTGGTGTGACCGGTTCGGGGGATGGCGGAGGCGAATCGAGCAACATGAGGCGAGCGTGCCCTTCCGCCAGTCTATCGATTGACGGGGAGTTCCACGCGCCCAGACATCTCGGCGCGGCCCCACGGCCAGAGCGAGAACCCGCGCGGTAAGCTGTCGCGGGCCCGGACGTGCACGTAATACTCGCCTGAGGTCTTGAGGCGCGACGTCTCCCCCAACAACACCCGTTCAAACTCGGTGACCCAGAGGCGCATCTCGGCTTCGATTTGCGTCTGTTGTGCCCACTGCACAGTGGTCTCGCGCAGCTTCGACACCTGGTAGGCGCCCGTCAACGTGTCGAACTTCACGGTGGAGGCCACGGTGGCGGCCGCCACGGTCTCGTCAAACCAGAGCGTGGACGACCGACGCAGCTCTGCGACGTAGGTCAAGGTGACGGGAAGGCCGCTTTGTACGGCCTCCCGAACCTGGCCGGAGAAGGCGGCCGAGGCGGCGAAATTGGCATACACCCGGTCTTCAGCCACGACTGGCGTGATACGCACGTCGGCGGCGGCGAGCAGCGTGGCGGCACCCACGGCCACGAGCGCGGCCACACCCCCGACGTGCCGTCTCCCCCAGTGCGTCACAGCGTGCCCATCATGACTTGAACAGGTCGTTGAGTTCGTGTTTGAACTCATCGATATCTCGAAAATTCCGGTAGACGCTGGCGAATCTCACATAGGCCACCTTGTCGAGCTGTCGCAAGGCCTCCATGACATGAGCGCCAATTTCTTCGGTTGACATTTCGCGCTCGGGCTTCTCCTGAAGGGCTGTTTCCACCTTATCGGCCACATCCTCAAGCGCCGATACGCGGACCGGACGTTTCTCGCAGGCCTTGAGCAGCCCGGCGACAAGTTTCTGCCGCTCGAATCGCTCGCGGCGCCCGTCCTTCTTGACCACCATGTAGGGGATCTCATCGATCCGCTCGTAACTGGTGAACCGCCGGCCGCAATCGAGGCATTCGCGGCGGCGCCGAATGACCTCGCCCTCTTTGCTTTCGCGCGAATCCACCACTTTGTCACCGGGGTGACCGCAATACGGGCATTTCATCGGCGCGTCTCCTCCTCAGGCCCGGGCTCAGGCGCCGGCCGCATCTGATTGAGCCCGCCAAGCGTCAGGCCATCCTGCCACATGAACACCAGTCCCACCATGGCAACCGGAGCAAATGACACCAGGTGCAACAGGATCGCCGCGGCGGCCGCCTGGTCCACTGTGGCGCCAAAATACGTGGTCACGGCGAACTTGTAGGCCCAGTGAAACCCACCGGCGCCGCCCGGGGTCGGCAGGGCCACGCCAACGACAAGATACATGACGATAAGGAACGAGCCGGAGAAGGGCACCGTCAAACCGAAGGCACGCGACACCAGCCAGATGCCCAGACAAATCGACGCCCACAGGGCCAGCGACCACGCCAACGAGACGGCGAGTGCGCGCGGCTCGCGCATCACGGCCAGCCCTTCTGCGAATTTCCGTGCAAACTTCCCCACAGCTGCGGCCGCTCGGGTCGGCAGCACCCTGCTGAACCAGTCGGCCCACTGCCCCACCTTTTCCGGGTGGCCGGCAAATACAAACAGGGCGGCCAGCCCGACAACCGCCGCCACAGCCGCGAGCACTCCGGCAATCCGCGTTTCGGGCCCCACGTCCACCCTGAGGAATGGGATGGCGCCGGCAAAGAGCAGCAACACCGCCGTGAGATCCAGCACGCGTTCGATGATGATCGTGGCAAAGGTCGCCGAAAAATTGAGGCCAACCTGGCGGGCCAGCAGATACGGACGCAACACCTCGCCCACCCGGGCCGGCAACAGGAACAACGCGGTAAATCCGATGACGGTGGTCCGGAATGCCGGACCAAACGGCACATCGCCAAGGGGTCTGAGCAACGCCTGCCACCGCCAGGCGCGGATGAGATACGTCTGCAGCGTTGTCAGCACCGCGAGCGTGATGAGGCCCAGGTTCGCTGTGGCGAACGCCTGCCGCACCTCTGACCAGTGCAGATTTCGAGCAAACGCCCACAACAACAGCGCGGTCAAGCCCGCGATCAGCAGGCCTGACCAGGGGATGCGGAATGTGTGTGGGGAACTGGACATGACGTGGCGGAGCGCGTTTCGCCCGCGCCGTGTGTTCATCTTTCTACTATAAGATTGGCGGCAAGTCTATGGGAAAGCGAGAGTTATTCATCGTTCTGGGGTTCATTGTCGTGGGTACGCTGGCGTTCCAGTTCACCGCACCACCGGCCACAGGCACCAGTGCTTTCTCGCTGGGCAACTTCTTCAACAGGGCGCGCTCCGAAATGCGCGGCAATCCTGGTCGAGGCGTGAACGCCACGAAGGTCTCGATTCCCGTGACGGCTGGACTGCGCGAAGTACGCTTGATCGGTGTCAACGAACGCGTCACCATCGTGGGCGACTCGAAGAATACGATCGAATACGACTTCTCCGTCACCTCCACCGGCCAGGATGACGCCGGCGCCACCGCACTTGCGAAAGAAACGGTGCTGGCGCGCGACGATGTGGCGGATTCGCTGGTGTTTCGCGCAAAATACCCGGAGCCAGGCTCACAGCGCTCCACCATAACGATGCACGTGCCGCCAGGACTGGCCGTGCGCCTCGAAAGCAGTTCGGGCGGCTCGATCAGCGACGTGGCGTCCGTGCATCTTGAAGCCATGCGGGGTGACGTGACACTGGTCGGGGTTGCAGGTGCCGTGACGGGTGCCCATCAGGACGGCGACCTGACGATCACGGGCGCGAAGTCCGTGAAGCTGCGGCTGTTGCGGTCCAAGAGCCGAATCTCGAAGGTCACGGAGGGCCTCACCCTCGACGTCCGCGACGGCGATACCGAAGTGACCGAATGCGCAGGCGCGATGGAAGTGGACGAAATGCGTAACGACCTGACGGTCACGGCCCACCGGGGCCCCATCGCCGTACGCGGGAACGACGGCCGCGTCACCATTCGGCAACCGCAGACCGACACACGGGTCGACGTCAGGCGCGCCGAGGTGGAAGTGGAGCTCGATCGCGCCGTGCCGCTCACGCTCATCACGTCGGACGAACCGCTGCGGCTGATTCTGGTGGGCGCTCCGGCGTTCGCGCTCGATGCCGCGGCGTCAAACGCGGGGATTCAGGCCGTCGACTTTGATTTGAAACCGGAAACGTCGGAATCTGATGCGCGGCTGTCGCACAGCTTCGGCGGAAAGAGCGATGTCAAGATCACGCTGCGCAACGCGCGCGGCGATATCATTCTCAGAAAAAAATAATCGTCCAAAAAAAAAGACGCAGAAACGCTTGACGCGCCGCAGGCGGAAGCTCTACGCTTCACTCTCTTCGGACGCGCATGACAACACCAGTCGTTCTCGAAACACAGCTTGCCGGTTTGACCCTCCAGCGTCGAGGGAAAGTGCGCGATGTCTACGACCTGGGGGACACCCTCCTCATCGTCGCCACCGACCGCATTTCGGCATTCGACTATGTCCTGGGCACGGGGATTCCGGATAAAGGCAAAGTGCTCACGCAGTTGTCGGCGTTCTGGTTCGACCGCATCGCGTCGATCACGCCGCATCATCTGCTGTCGATTGACGTCAACGACTTCCCGGCCATCACCAAACCGCACCACGGCATCCTGCGTGGCAGGTCCATGTGGGTGCGCAAGACCGATCCACTGCCGGTGGAATGTGTGGCGCGCGGATACCTGTCGGGTTCAGGGCTGAAGGACTATTTGAAGACGGGCGCGGTGTGCGGCGTCACCTTGCCAGCCGGCCTGCGCGACTCGGACGTGCTGCCCGAGCCCATCTTTACGCCGGCAACCAAGGCCGAGTCGGGCCACGACGAAAACATCAGCGAAGCCGAGGCTGCCAACATCCTGGGCGCGGACCGGGTGGCGCAGCTCAAGGCGCTGACACTGGAGATTTACCAGATGGGCGTGACGTATGCCGCCACGTGCGGCATTCTCATCGCCGACACCAAGTTCGAATTTGGCCTGGCCCGCCCTGGCGCCGCAGGAGCGGAGGCGGCAGAACTGGTCCTGATCGACGAGGTGCTCACGCCCGACTCGTCGCGGTTCTGGCCAAAGAATCTCTATACCCCCGGCCGCGCCCAGCTCAGTTTCGACAAGCAGTTCGTGCGCGACTACCTGGAACGTATCGGCTGGAACAAGCAGCCCCCCGTGCCGTCCTTGCCAGACGATGTGGTGGCGCGGACGAGGGAAAAGTACCTGGAAGCCTTCCGGGTCCTCACCGGACGGGAGCTGGAGGTCTGATGATCAAGGATGACCTCGACACCCTCGTCCAGCATTTGATTGACCGCGGCATCCTCTTCGAGGATGCGCAGCGGGAGTTCGAGCGCATGTTCATCACGCGCGCACTGGCCAAGACCAACTACAACGTCTGCAAGGCGGCCAAGATCACGGGCCTGCACCGCAATACCCTCAGCCGGAAAATAAGCGCCTACCGCATCACACGCGCAGGCTGACCTTCTCCAGATCGGCGTGGCAGGATCGGAGAGCGCGGGCTTCAGCCCGAGCCGCCCGTCCCGGGCTGAAGCCCGGGACCTCCGAACTCTCTTGGGGCAGAGCACAAAACCAACGTCTCAGGTTTTTCGTCAAACCTCGCATGTCCAAAGTACACCGGCTTCTGTTCGGCACCCTCTGTATCGGCCTGGTCATGGCCTCGGCAGAGATGCGCGCGCGGGGAGGCCAGGACCCGGCAGTGGCCGACGTCCTGCGGATGGTCGGCGAGTACCACACGGCCTACGTGAACCGCGTCTCCGGCGTGACACTGGAGGAGCAGTATCAGCTCATGGACATTACGGGCGGCAAGATGTTGTCGGCCGTTCGCATTGCCTCCGACGTGGTGTTCGTCAATCTCAACGGTAGTGTGACGGCGTTGCGCGATCCGTACTCGGTTGACACCAAGCCGCTGCGCGAGCGGACGCCCCGCATCACAGCCCTGCTGGCGGCGCCGGCTACGCCCACCCTGCGCGACTGGGAAACAGCCATCACCTATCCTGCTCAGGGTGCCATGCACTTTGTGCTGGACCTGATTCTCAAGGTCAACGAGCCCACCACTGCGCTGCGGTTCATCGCCCCCGCGTTGCACGGCGACATCACGTACAAGATCGACGGCAAGCGGAAGATCAACAACGTGGAGACGGTGGGCCTCGGTTTCGACGAGCCGCAGGCGCAGGAGAAGAAGTATCTGCTCGGCACCCGTGGTAACGCGCGTGGCTTCGGGCGAGTCTGGGTAGACCCGGCGACCGGTGCCGTGCACGAGACGGAGCTGTGGCTGGAGTCCAAAGCCGAGTCAGCCACGATCAAGGTCAAGTACGCTCCAAACCCGGCCCTGAACCTGGTGCTGCCGACCGAGATGAACGAGACCTACGAGGAACGCGAAGCCGCCTCAGGGCCCAGGGATTTCAACAGCCGCAGCGGCACCACCGGCCGTTCCGGGGCCCGCCTCTCCTTCCAGGCGTCGGCCAAATACTCCAAGGCCTCATACGCGCCTATCGATTTGCGCACGCTGAAGCGGTAGGCGCTGGGCGCGGATTACGTCCGTGGGTCCGTGCGTCCGTGGGTTCAAGGAGCCTGCTTCGCAGGGTCTTTTTTCAAAACAAAGCCCTGCGCCGAATGGCGCGGCTTCCGCGAACCGACGCACCAACGGACCTGCGGACCCACGGACCGGCGAGCTGCCACCGGCGAGCGGCCGCCCTTGACGAGTTGCGGCAGCCTCCCGTAGACTTAGCAGTCGGACGCAGGGACTGCTAACACTCAGGGAAGCTGAGTGCCAGGTACGCCCCCGCACTTAATTTGTCTACGAAAGGACACCCATGAACGTCAGACCCCTACACGATCGCGTCATCCTCCAGAGACTCGAGGAAGATGAGCAGCGCATCGGCGGCATCATCATCCCCGACAGCGCCAAGGAAAAGCCCCAGCACGGCAAAGTGATTGCCGTTGGCAAGGGCAAGGTTGAAAAAGACGGCAAGGTCACGCCGCTCGACGTCAAGGCGGGCGACACCGTGCTGTTCGGCAAGTACGCCGGGCAGGAGATCAAGGTGGACGGCCAGGAATACCTCATCATGCGCGAGGAAGAAATCCTCGGTGTGGTTGAAGGTAAGGCCAAGAAGTAGTTTCGGACCGAGGAGATAACATTCATGGCAAAACAGATCATTTACGGTGAAGACGCACGGCAGGCAATTCTGCGCGGCGTCAACGGCCTGGCCGACGCGGTCAAGGTCACTCTCGGTCCCAAGGGCCGCAACGTCGTTATCGACAAGAAGTTCGGCTCCCCCACCATCACCAAGGACGGCGTAACCGTCGCCAAGGAAATCGACCTCAAGGATCCGCTCGAGAACATGGGCGCCCAGATGGTGCGTGAAGTGGCGAGCAAGACGTCGGACACGGCCGGTGACGGCACGACGACCGCCACGGTGCTGGCGCAGGCGATCTTCCGCGAAGGCATCA
>CAZAZR010000072.1:0-21211 GCA_964489685.1 uncultured Solibacteraceae bacterium
CGGTGCAGGGACTTGAACCCCGGACCCTGCGGATATGAGCCGCATGCTCTAACCAACTGAGCTACACCGGCGAAGACTTTCGATCATACCTCACAGCCTGGGCCGAGGCCAGTTACAGGATGAGCATCGCATCGCCGTAGCTGTAGAAGGCAAACTCCCGTGCCACGGCGTCGCGATACGCGGCCAGCAGGAGATCGCGTCCCGTGAAGGCCGCGACCAGCATCAGCAGAGATGAACACGGCAGGTGGAAGTTGGTCAGAAGTGCGTCGATGGCCCGAAACTCATATCCGGGCGTGATCACCAGGTCGGTTCGGCCCGACCCCGCATTGACGACGCCGGTGGCGCGGGCGGCAGACTCGAGTGCCCGAGTGGTGGTGGTGCCGACGGCGACGAGTCGTCCGCCGGCCGCACGGGCCTGGGTGGTCGCCGCGGCTGTGGCTGCGGTCACTTCATAGCGTTCGGCGTCCACACGATGATCGGCGGTATCTTCGGCTGTGACAGGTTTGAAGGTGCCGTAGCCGACGTGCAGTGTGACCGTCGTCCTTTCGACGCCGGCGGCTCGGAGTGCGGCCATCAGGCCCTCGTCAAAATGAAGGCCCGCCGTGGGTGCCGCAATGGACCCTGGCTCGCGCGCAAACATTGTCTGGTACCGCGCGCGGTCGTCGTCGGTATCAGGGCGGCGGATGTAGGGCGGCAGTGGGATGTGGCCCAGGCGGTCGATGGCGTCTGCGACGGAGGCGCCTTCGGCGACCAGCCGAACGCGCCGGTGCCCGGCTTCATCGACCGCCTCGATGGTGCCTGTCAGTGAAACGCCGGGCGCGCGGCCGGCGTCAGTGAAGTCCATTCGTGCGCCGTCCGGCAATTTCGGGCCGGGTTTGACCAGCGCCCACCAGATACCGAAACGACCTCTGAGGTGGTGTTCGCGATCTTCCTCCAGCAGCAGACACTCGGCCCGGCCGCCGCCCGGCAGCCGCCGTCCGAGGAGCCTCGCAGGAAAGACGCGCGAGTCGTTGGCCACCAGCAGGTCGCCGGCCTTCAACCACTGCGGAAGGTCAGCGACGCGCGACTCCTGCCACGTCCCGGCGGTTCGATCGACGACCAGCAGCCGCGACTCACCGCGCGCGCGCGGGTGCTGCGCGATGAGGCGATCGGGCAAATCAAAATCGAAGTCACTGACGCGCACACCCTATGGTGGCACGTCTCATGGATGTGTCACCGTCACCGAAAACGCCACCGGTCCCACCTGGCCTGTGACGTCCGACACCTGGACGCAGTAGGTGCCCACCGCCTGGCTTCCGCTCAAGTGGGGCACGGTGCCGGCCTGAGTGGTCAGGTACGCAGTGGCCGCGACGACACATACGCCTCCCGCGCTGAGCGTGCCCGCGCCCACACCCATCGACACGGTCGGCTGGAGCGAGCCGTCGGGACGGGTCTGCACTGCTGAGGTGAGGGTGATGGTCACGGGTCCGCCGCCCTGCCCCACCGTGTAGGTCAGGATGGAACTCTGGAACACGCCACCCACGGGCGGAGCCACGGTGCCGGTCAGGACGTTGGTGATGATGGTCTGCTCGGGTCGCGTCGGTTCCAGCAGCGTGACTGACTGATTACAGCCAGTCGAAACAATAGCCACGCCGGCGCACACGAGTGCGATGTGTCTGATGCGCATGTCGATCACCCCTTGCAGGATTCTAACGCCGCAGCTTGCCACCCGCCGAGCGCAGGTCGGCAGGCCGGGCCCGAGAGTGCCTAACAGCACAGCGGTGAGGAGCGGGACATGCGACAGTCGAGGCATGTTACGAGCGGTCAACGATCTCAAGGGTTACGCGCTCCTCGCCACCGACGGCCCGATCGGCCATGTGGTTGACGTGCTGGTCGATGATCGGCACTGGGCGGTTCGGTATCTGGTGGTGGATACAGGCACCTGGCTGTCTGGCCGCAGGGTGTTGATCTCCCCCATCTCGCTGGGACGTCCCGATTGGGCGTTGCAGCAACTCCCGGTGTCGCTGACGAAAGAGCGGGTGGAACGCAGCCCGAATGTGGATACGCAGAAGCCGGTGTCGCGTCAGCACGAAGAGGAACAACTGGGCTACTACGGATATCCCGTGTATTGGGAAGGCACCGGCATGTGGGGCACTGGCGCGTACCCGGGCCTGCTGGCCGGCATTCCGTCACTGGCCCCGGCGCGGCCCGCGTCAGCGGACGCCTCGGTGCCCGATCCGCACCTGCGAAGTTGCGACGCGCTCGTCGGCCATCAGATCCTGGCGACCGACGGCGACCTCGGGCACGTCGAGAACTTTCTGGTGGACGATGAGTCGTGGGCCGTCAGGTATTTCGTGGTCAACACGAGCAACTGGTGGGGTGGACATCATGTGCTCATCGCGCCCCAGTGGGTTGAGGGCGTGCGCTGGCCGGACGCCACCGTGTCGCTGGATTTGAGTCGGGAGGCGATCAAGCACGCACCGCCCTACGACGCCGCCGTGATGTTCGAACGCCAGCACGAACTGGCGATGTACGAACACTACGGCCGGCCCAAGTACTGGGCAGACGAGCCAGACGCCTGAGACCGAAAGCCGTCTTCCGTAGTGGTCAGTCGCGTGCGGGTCCCATCGGCGGCGTTGCTGCCGTCCTCACGAAACCTGGGGCCGCGTCCGTCATCTGGCAGAAGTTCGACCGCGGTCACACCCGTGCGCCAGGTCACGCGTCACCTACGGTACATCACGGCGGGCAAACTGCCATGCGCCCAGGACGGTGACCACGGGAACCAGGGTCCGTATTCCTGGGAGTTCATGGCGACGAAGCCGATGACCATCGCACACATCGCGAACCCCATGGCGGCGATGAACAACGGCCAGCGCAGGCTGACCCAGTGCTGAATGGCCACCGCCATGAGCGCCGCAGCCGTGATTTTGAGTAGAGGCCACGCGATCACGCCCATCGGCAGAGCGCTGATCTTGAGGTCCGGTGCGAACTGCCGGAGCACTGATCCGCTGACCATGGTGCCCAGGAACAACACCACATGGGCGCCGGCCACCCAGCGTCACTGTCACGATGTACTTGCTGACGTAGACCGTCCACCTCGGCACCGGCACGTCAGCAAGGTACTTCCAGTTGCGATCGGTATGTTCGAGCCCTGCCAGCAGCGCGAGTGTGCGCCGAAGTTTGCGGAAAGGACCACGGGGCGCCGCCGAGGCGACGCCCCGTGGTGATCACGGACATGCTACAGACGATCGTTGACGGCTTTCGACGCCGCGTGCGTCACGTCCGCCGCGGACTGCCTGACCTGCTCATAGGTCTCCACGCCTCGTTGCGCGGCTTTCTTGCCACGTTCAACCACGTCGCCAACCGCGCCCGACACCGTCTCAACGGCTGAGGCATACCCGTCCGTCGCGCTCTTGCGCACTCGGCCGGTGGTGTCGTAAATCTGCTGACGCAGTTCTGACCCCGCCTTGGGCGCCAGCAGCAGGCCCACCGCCGCCCCGAGCGCGGCGCCGCAGAGCAGACCCATCACAAAGCCGCCGCCACTGTTGCGGTCATTCTCAAATGTATTCATTTCATGCATCATTGCCTCCTTCGTTAACGAACCTGTCGAGATCACGATCTTTTGGGGCGGGCCGCTTCAGCCGCTTGTGTTTGCCGGCGGCGCGAAATGCCGAGACGGCCGCCAACACACCCTTTGTCACAGCCCAGCCGGGCAGCACCGTCGCCGTGACGGCCGATGCCGCGTGGCTGAGGCCGCCGTTAATACCCTGCACGGTCTGCTGCACTCGGTCGCCGACGTGGCGGATACGGGCCACTTCCGTGCTCACCGTATCAAGCACATCGTTTACCCGCCGTGTGAGCGGTTCGATGTGGCGGCGCTCCAGGTCATCAATCGTCCGGCGACTGTGCGCATACAGACGATAGCCAAAGATGGTGAGGGCGGCCAGGGCCACGATCTGCACGACGCTCGCGACCGCGAGAATCGCCATCCACATATTCAAGTTGCTCAGCTGGTCGGCGGTCATTTGGTCCCCGAACACAGCCTATCGACCTCACCGCTGAACGTCTGTCTCGTTTGCGACACCGGCAAAATAGGCATGTGCCTTCTTGAACAGCCTCCACGCGGCCGGTCTGTGAGAATGACCATCCAGAAAGACAGTTGGCCTTGTACTGCGAGAGGAGCACATCTATGATGCAGGTTATCGATCCGAAGCGATTCGACGCCTTTGTCCAGCTGCTTTCGCTGCCGGACCCGGCCGATCTGCCGCGACGAGGCCGGATTCTTCGGTGTGAGGGCGACCCCGATCGCCGCACCACACGACTGCCCGCGATTCTGATGGGCTGGCTTCAGCGGCGTTACCTCGAAGTCGACCCGGAAGAACCGCTGGGCGCCGCGACGCGCGGCCCGAGGCTGCGCGGCCGGGCGGATCTTCGCCTGCTCCGGCGCACCGGCACCGACGGCCTGTAAACCATCGCCCGGAAGGAACTCAGTGTGAAGCACCCACGGATTGCCATGGCTCTGGCCTGTGCCCTCGCGGTGATCTCGGCACCGGCAGTGTACGCCACACCGATCGTACCCAGCGCGCCGGCGGGGCCCGTCATCGTTTCCGCACCTGATCTCCGCTAAGGGTCAGTCCTGTGACTGCCTGCCACAACTGCGGATACCACACGACTGCATTCGTCAGTGGGCGCGACAATCGTGATCGCCTGTCGGCGGCACCAATTGTGTTCGTGGACACCACGATGCCTGGGGTCCTTGACGCCCTCCATTCACACAGCTAGGCTGTGCCCTTCGCATGAGCTCACCCGTCCGCTTACTGCTCGTCGAAGACAATGCCGACGACGCCGAGTTTATTCTGGCGGAGCTGCGTCGCCGTGGCCGTCACGCGCTCGCGCATCGCGTGGACTGCCTCGCGGGAGTCCGCGAGGCCTTCGCCGCCGAATCCTGGGACTGTGTCCTGAGCGATTTCACCCTGCCAACCTGCAACGGCCTCGATGTGCTTCGGATCGTGCGCGAACACGATGCGGACGTGCCGGTCCTGTTCGTATCGGGGTCCATCGGCGAAGACGTGGCGATGGCCGCCATGCGTGCGGGCGCCCACGACTACATTCTGAAAGACAACCTGACGCGACTCGGACCGGCGGTCGCGCGCGAATTGAGAGACGCCGCAGAGCGGCGGCATCATCGCGAAACGGCCCGGACCCTCCAGCAGGTCGAGACCAGGCTGCGCCGTGTGTTCGAGTCGGGGATGATCGGCATGGTGTTCTGGCGGACGGATGGCACGGTCCTTGATGCCAACGAAGAGTTTCTGCGGCTCACCGGGTACTCGGCCCAGGACCTGCGGGAGGGGCTGATCAACTGGCGGACGATTCTGCCGCCTCAGCTCGTGTGGCAACTGAGTCCGCGACGCACCACGGATACCCCCGGCACCACCAGCGTACCGGCGGAGGTCGAGATCCTCACCAAGCAGCGGGCTCGGCGATACGTGCTTATCGCGTCCACCACCCTCGATGTGGCGGCGCAGGAAGGCGGGTCGTTCGTCCTGGACATGACCGAGGCGTCAACCGATCGCGACGCCAGGCGCGGACTGGAAGACCAGTTGCGTCAGGCGCAGAAGATGGAACTGGTGGCGCGCCTGGCCGGGGGCGTCGCCCATGACTTCAACAATCTGCTGGCTGTCGTCATCCTCAGTGCCGATCTGGCGCGCGAAGAATCGCCCGCAACGACGCACGGGTTGCTTGACGACATTACGCAAGCCGCCGTCAGCGGTGCGGCGCTGACGCGACAGTTGCTCGCCCTGGGGCGCCGCCAGGAACTGATACTCAATCGCGTTGATGTGAATCACCTCGTGCGCGGCCAGGAATCGTTGATCCGCCGCCTTGGCGGCGAGCGGGTCGCCGTGACGCTCGATCTCGACCCTGAGCTCGGCCATGTGGCGGTGGACTCGACGCAGCTCGAACAGGTGCTGCTGAACCTGTGCGTCAATGCGCGCGACGCCATGCCGGACGGAGGCCTGCTGACGGTGCATACGGCCAAGGTCGAACTCACGGAGTCCGTCCATGCCCTTCACGGCACCATTCCACCGGATGCGTACGCGACGATCACGGTGGCCGATACGGGCGTCGGTATGGATCGCACCACGCTCACGAGAATTTTTGAGCCGTTCTTTACCACCAAGGGTGAGGGGAAGGGCTCGGGACTGGGCCTGGCGGTTGTGCACGGCATCCTGAGTCAGAGCCACGGCCATGTGGCCGTTTTCAGCGAGCCGGGCGTGGGAACCACGTTCCGCGTGTATCTGCCCCTGATGCGGGGCGATGTCGCCCGCGCGACTGCCGCGACAGTGATGGAGGTGCCGCGGGCCCTGCCGGGCGAGCGGGTGTTAATCGCGGAAGACGAAGCCACGCTGCGGCGTGCGGCCATGCGGGCCCTGCAGCGAAACGGCTACACGGTGCTGGCCGCGGCGGATGCCGCTGAGGCACTGGCACTGACCGACCTGCACGATGGCCCGATCCACCTGCTGATCAGTGATGTCGTCATGCCTGGACTCTCGGGGCCGCAGTTGTACGAACAACTACGACAGGCCCGTCCCGCGCTTCGCGTGTTGTACGCGTCTGGATACCTGCCAGACCACGTCAGCCGGCAGAACTCCATGGCGCTTGAAGGCCGGTTTCTTGCCAAGCCCTTCACGATGGCGGCGCTCGCGCGAAAGGTGCGCGAGGTCCTCGATCGGCCTACAGACTCCAGCGCAGCAGCACCGAGCCCACCGTAAAGCCGGCGCCGACCGACGTCAGCAACACCAGGTCGCCCTTCTTCAGGCGGCCGTCCTTGCGCGCGTCCACGAGGGCGAGCGGGATCGTGGCCGCCGTGGTGTTGCCGTAGTGCTCGAGGTTGATCACGACCTTCTCGGGGGCCAGGCCGATACGCTCGGCCGTCGCCTCGATGATCCGGCGATTGGCCTGGTGCGAGACGAAGAGATCGAGATCCGCGCCGGTCAGTCCCTGCTGCGTCAGCACACGCGTGGCAATTTCCCCGCTCTTGCGCACTGCAAACTTGAAGACCGTGGCGCCGTCCTGCTTCATGTAGTGCAGGCCTTGATCGACGGTCTCATGCGAGGCCGGCAACTTGCTGCCGCCGGCCGGCATGCACAGGGCGTCGCCGCCGTGGCCATCGATTTCATTCGCAAAGTCGATCAGGCACGGCTCGTCAGGCGCCGCCACCGATAACACCACCGCGCCCGCGCCGTCGCCGAACAGCACGCACGTCGATCGATCCGTGTAGTCGATGATCGACGACATCACGTCGGCCCCGACCACGAGCACATGGTCGCTCGCGCCTGACGCCACCATTTTCCAACCCACCGTGAGCGAATACACAAACCCTGAACAGGCGGCACCCAGGTCAAAGCCCCAGGCGTTCGTGGCGCCGATCTTCGCCTGCAGCACACAGGCGGTGCTTGGGAAGATGGTATCGGGCGTCGTCGTGCCGAACACGATCAGATCGATGTCTTCGGGGGTGATCCCCGCTTCGGCGATGGCGGCCAGGGCGGCCGGCTTCGCGATGTCTGACGTGGCCACCCCCGGCGCTACCCTGTGGCGTTCGCGAATCCCGGTGCGCTGGAAGATCCACTCGTTCGAGGTGTCCACCATCTTCGACAGGTCTTCATTGGTCACCACGCCTGGCGGCACAAACGCCGACAACCCCGCAATTTTCACCGGTCTCATCGTCACCACAATCGATCCTTTCCAGGAGCCATCAATCCGAAGTATTCGTAGGCACGCGCGGTGGCCACTCGCCCCCGCGGTGTGCGATCGAGGAACCCAATCTGTATCAGATACGGCTCGTAGATGTCCTCGATGGCGTCCTTCTCTTCCCCGATGGCGGCCGCCAGGCTGTTGAGCCCGACGGGGCCGCCGCCAAACTTGTCGATGATCGCGCGCAGCAGGCGGCGATCGGCTTCATCAAAGCCGTGGGCGTCCACCTCAAGCAATTCCAGCGCTTTGTGGCAGACGTCCGAGGTGATGACACCGTCGGCCCGCACCTGCGCGAAGTCGCGAATGCGCCGGAGGAGACGATTGGCGATCCGAGGCGTGCCACGTGACCGGCGGGCGATCTCCTCACACGCCCCCGGCGCCGTTTCAACGCCAAGAATTCTCGCGGAACGCGTGACAATCTCTGTCAGGTCCACCTCCTGATAGAAGTCCAGGCGATGGACAATGCCAAACCGCGCGCGCAAGGGCGATGTCAGCAGCCCTGCGCGCGTGGTGGCGCCAATCAGGGTGAAGGGCTGCAACGGCACCTTGACCGACCGCGCACTTGGACCCTGCCCAATCAGAATATCGAGTTCGTAGTCCTCCATCGCCGGGTAGAGGATCTCCTCGATCACCGGACTCATGCGATGAATCTCGTCGATGAACAGGACTTCGCGCGCCTGGAGTGACGTCAACATGGCGGCCAGGTCGCCGGGCTTTTCCATGACGGGCCCTGATGTGGCGCGTACGGGCACGCCCAGTTCGTTGCCGATGACGTACGCGAGCGTTGTCTTGCCCAGACCGGGTGGCCCGAAGAGCAGGACATGATCGAGCGCTTCAGCACGCTGGCGTGCGGCGGTAATCGAGACCTGGAGGTTCTCGCGCACGCGGTCCTGGCCGATGTATTCGTCAAACGTGCGCGGACGAAGACCCGCATCGTATTGCGCATCGTCGTCCTGCGGCGTGGCGTCGACGAGGTGATCGTCAGTCACCGTGCGAGTTCCTTGAGCACTTCACGGAGTGCGGGTTCGAAGGCGGTGGCGTCCGAGCCACGGCCGAGCACGCGGTCAACCGCTTTTTCGGCAGCGAGGCGCTGGTAGCCGAGGTTCGCCAGTGCCGACAGCAGGTCGTCGCGGACGACCGCGCCGCCGGAGGCCGGGCTTGCCGGCACCTGACCGAAGTCCTGCGCGAGCCGATCGCGGAGTTCCACCACCAGGCGTTCCGCCGTCTTGCGACCAACACCGGGAATGGCCGTCAGGCGGCCCAGGTCGTTGTCGCGGATCGCGCGGCCCAGGTCCGACGGTTCGATCCCCGAAAGAATCGCGAGTGCGAGTTTCGGCCCCACGCCATTCACACCGATCAGGCGCTCAAAGAGCGTGTGTTCGAGCGCGGTGGCAAACCCGAACAACTGGATGATGTCCTCACGAACGTGGGTATGGATGCGCAGCGCCACCGGCGACCCGGCATCTCCGAGGGTGTAGATCGTCGACAGGGGCGCGAGCACTTCGTAGCCCACACCCTGGACATCGATGACCAGGCGCTGGACCCGGCGCGCGTCCTTTTCGAGCAGCCGGCCTGAAAGGTGGGCGATCACGGCGCCTGCCGCCCGGCAGTCGCCGGCCGGTAGTCGCGCCAGTTCCGGAGGTGCCGGGGGAGCGACCGCGTACTGCGGCGCGCCAGCGCTGACGTCCCGGAGTGGCTGTGGCACAACGCGGCGGCGAGCGCGTCTGAGGCGTCGAACGGCTTCGGCAACGCGGTGAGGCCCAGCAGCAACTTCACCATCTGCTGCACCTGGATCTTGTCGGCGCGACCGTAGCCGACAACCGCCAGTTTGATCTCCGCGGGTGTGTATTCGACGATCGGCACGCCGGCCTGCACGGCGGCCAGCATAGCCACGCCTCGCGCATGACCGAGCTGAAGGGCCGACCGCACATTGCGTGAGTGAAACAGGTTTTCGATCGAGACGCAGTCGGGCGACGTCTCTTTGAGCACCCGGGTCAGCGTGTCGTGGATCACGTGAAGCCGCTCGGCGAAGTCCGATCCCGACGGGGCCGCAATCGCGCCACATGTCACCAGCACATGGCGACTGCCGACGGTCTCGACGCACCCATAGCCGGTGCGAATCGAGCCGGGGTCAATGCCGAAAATCCTCACGCCAGAGAGGCCTCGATATCCTTTTCCTCGAAGTCGGCGTTCGTCCAGACGTTGCGCGTGTCGTCACAGTCGTCCAACGCTTCCATCAGCTTCATCATCTGCGCCACGGCCTTGCCTTCGATCGTGACGTAGTTTTGCGGCAGCATCGCCACTTCAGAGCGCTCAGGTTCCACGCCGAGCGCCTTGATCGCGTCGAGCACGGCCTGATGCTGGTCGGGGCTGCACGTCACTTCCCAGGCGTCGCCCTCCTCCTTCATGTCGTCGGCGCCCGCTTCAAGCGCGGCGTTCATCAGCGTGTCTTCCTGCGCCTTAGCCTTGTCCACCACGACCAGGCCCTTCTTGTCGAACATCCAGGCGACGGAGTTTGCTTCGCCCAGGTTGCCGCCGTATTTGCCGAAGATGTGCCGGACTTCGCTGACCGTACGGTTGCGATTGTCCGTGAGTGTGTCGACGATCACGGCGACGCCGCCAGGACCGTAGCCCTCGTACGTGATCTCGTCGTAGTTCACGCCCTCTTCTTCGCCCGTGCCGCGGCGAATCGCACGCTTGATGTTGTCGGCAGGCATGTTGACCTGCTTGGCATCAGCGATGATCGTGCGGAGGCGCGGATTCATGTCGGGGTCGCCGCCGCCGTTGCGGGACGCCACCGTGAGTTCCTTGATGATGCGCGTGAAAATCTTGCCGCGCTTCGCGTCGGCAGCGCCCTTTTTGTGCTTGATCGTGTGCCACTTGGAATGGCCTGACATGAGGTGATCTCCCCGGCGCGTGAAATGTCGCCCTTCCGGGCGGAAAATGGACCGTTTATCGTAACACGCGGTCAGCGCCGCCTGGCCAGCACCACCCAGACGTCTGCCTCCGGGTACCAGGCTTCCCCGTCGTAACTGCCACGCACGTCGTCTATCCGGAAGCCGGCGCCCTCAAGTCTCGCGAGGATCTGCGCCATTGGCAGGGTGCGAAACGTCAATTGAAACTGGTGCCTGCGGACGTGGCGGCCGCGGCGGACGACGTATTGTTCGTCGAAGATGGTGAGCCCCCTGCGCCGGTCCTGGCGCACGGATTCGATCAGCGTCAGCGTGGTGCCGGGCGCGAACTGGCCCCGGATGGGGATGCGACCCGCATACTCCTCCCAGACCGCGAGGTCGGGGACGAGATCGATGCCGAGCAGGCCGCCGCGTCTGAGGGCGCCTGCTGCCGACGCGAGGGTGGCCTCCAGATCACGATCGTTGAGCAGCGACTGCAGGAGGCCGTAGGCGGCGACGATGGCGCCGAGTTTCCCTGGCCGCACCGGGAGGGCGCGCACATCGCCGCGCAGCAATGACGGACGTACGGCGTTCGGCACTCGCGCCAGGCGCCGGCGCGCGCGGGCCAGCATGGGTGCCGACCGGTCGATGCCCAGCAAGCGGCGGTTCGCGTCGGTTCCGGACGGCAGCCAACTGCGCGCAATTGGTGCGAGGAGTCGTCCGGTGCCGCAGCCCAGTTCAAGCACCGGGCCGCGGGTCTCGCCAATAGTCTTCACCCAGAACGGCACGTCGCGCCGGCCCAGCGTGCGGGCGTTCTCCCAATCGTAGAACGGCGCGTACGTATCCCAGCCGTGCCAGCCTTCGGCGTTGGGGCTCGCCATGCGCGTCAGTACGCCACCAGGAGGCGGGCGGCGCGTTCGACGTCGGCTTCGCTGGGCAGAAACGCGTCCTCAAGCGGCGGCGAGTAGGGCACCGGTGCGTCGAGCGAGCCCAGGATACGCACCGGCGCGTCGAGCCACTCAAACGCTTCTTCCTGAACAATCGCCGCCAGCGACTCACCAATGCCGCCCGTGCGGGAATCTTCGTGGACGATCAGCACGCGACCCGTGGCGCGAGCCAGATCCAGCACGGCCTCGCGATCGAGCGGCACCAGCGTGCGCAGGTCGAGCACGGCGGCTTCGATGCCCGATGCGTGCAGCGTCTCGGCCACCCGCATCGCCACGTGCACATAGGCGCCGTAGGAAATAATCGTCAGGTCGTTGCCGGCCCGCCGGAGTGCGGCCTTGCCAATGGGCAGGGGCGCGGGCGGCGCGTCTTCGAGCGGCTGCTTGATTCGCGGATCGCGGTACAGCCCGATGTGTTCGTAGAACAACACGGGATCGGGGTCGGCCACGGCGGCGGCCATCAGCGCCCTGGCATCGTGGGGCGTCGACGGGACCACAATCTTCAGGCCCGGGGTGCGGTAGAACCATCCTTCGGTGTTCTGCGAGTGATAGGGGCCCGCATGGCGCAGCCCGCCCCACGGCATGCGCACCACCATCGGCACCTCACCGCCCCACCGATACCGGATCTTGGCGGCGTTGTTGACGAGCTGGTTGAAGCCGGTGGCCACAAAATCGTTGAACTGCATTTCGCCGATTGGCCGCAGTCCGGCGAGTGCCGCGCCAATGCAGGTGCCGAGCACGGCGCCTTCGGCCAGGGGCGAATTGAGGATGCGATCGCCGTACTTCTCAAGCAGCGGCCGCAGCAGCAGGAAGGCGTTGCCGTATTTGCCGCCCACGTCCTGGCCAAACACAAACACGCGGGGGTCGGCGGCGAGTGCGTCACCCACCCCCATCATCACGGCATCAAGCAGGGTGGTGCCGCGCTTGTCGAAGGGCGGGGCCGGCTCCACCTGCAGTGTCGCCCCAGGGCGCGACCGGAACCGGCGACGGACTTCTGGGTCCAGCACTTCCACCCGGCGACGATCAACGGGGTCGTCGCGAAAGACGCCGACGGTCACCGTGGCGGGGTCAGGCCACGGCGCGGCGATCACGGCCTGCGCCTCCGCATCCACGACCGATTCGGCGTCCCGTTTCAGCTGCTCCACACCGGCCGCATCGATGAGGCCACGCGCGATGAGCCGGCGCGCGTACGTCGGAATGGGGTCGCGCTCCTTCCAGAACGCGTACAGTGCGGGATTGGCATAGCCCTGCGCAGTGAGCGGCGCGTAGTCCCAGCCCGGCTGCGGGTCCTTGCCCAGGTACAGCATGTCGTCGTGATGGGCGTGCCCGCACATCCGCATGGCGACCAATTCGATCAGGGTAGGGCCCAGGCCCGCGCGGGCCCGTTCGGCCGCCCAGGCAAACGTGGCGGCGATCGCCTCGGGGTCGGTGCCGTCGATGGTCACACCCGGCACGCCATATCCGATGCCTTTGTCAGCGAACACACGCACGGCCGACTGTTCTGCCACGGGCGTGGACAGCGCCGTCTGGTTGTTCTGCAGGCAAAACAGCACAGGCCACCGCCGCGCGGCACACACGTTGATCGCCTCGTGCCACTCCCCGAGTGACGACCCGCCTTCGCCGATGAACGAGACGGCGACGCGCCCGCTGTGGGTCTGTGCGAACGCGCATCCCATGCCAGCGGCGGTCAGCGTGCTGATGGACAGGGGCGCCGACGCCGGCAACACGCCCCAGTCGAAGTCGCCCAGATGCAGGTCGCGCCCGCCCATCGGCGGACCGGCCTTGCCCATTTGCGCGCTCAACACCTGCCGCACGGCGTCGGCGTCGCTCCTCATGGCCAGCGCCGCGCCCAGGTCACGAATGAGCGGCGCCACGACGTCGCCCCGCCAGGCGCCCTCGTCGGATCGCCATGCGGGTCCGCGACGCAGCCGCAACGGCCCGGCGTAAATGGCTTCCTGCCCAAGCGACCGGAAGCCCTTCCCCTGGAACGAGGCGGCACCGTACTTGACCTCGCCGCCCGAGAAGAAATGCTTCAGGCGATTGTCTACCGCGCGGGTGAGGATCATCCCGCGCAACATTTCCATGCGCTCTTCGTCGGTCAACGACTGCGCAATGGCCGTGCGTGCCAGGAACCCGTCCACCGCCTCGACGAGTTCGGCAACCGCGTGTGCGGCCCGTTCATCGCTGCCCACTCCCGGCGTCGTCGCCACGGGCGGTGAGGCATGGTGTGTCAGGTGAATTCGAATCCGGTCTGGCAGCACCCGACGCAGACGATCGCGCACCCACGCCAGGTCCTCGACACTGGTGAGCACGTCGAAGGCGGAGAGTACCGCTGGCAACCCGAACGGATGTCGCTCGGCGACAAACGCGCGCAGTCCTTCGCGCAAGGGACCCGTAGTGACTCGGCTTGCCACGGGGACACTTTAACAAGCCCGCGGACGAAAGCGCCAATAACAAATGCTCAATCATCGATAAGCCATTCATAATCGTGGGATGTCATTTCGCGATCTCGTCTCCGGTGCGCTGGTCGTGGCGCCGATGACCAAGGGTTCCAACCTGCCGTTTCGGCGACTGTGTGTGGAACTGGGCGCGCGCGTGCTCGTCAGCGAGATGGCGGTGGCCCGCCGCCTCAAGCAACGGCGCGGCAGTGAGTTCGCGCTGCTCCGCAAGGCTCCGGATGAGCCCTGTTTCGGTGTGCAACTGGCGGGCAACAAACCCGAGGAAATGGCCTGGGCGGCCGCGCTGGCCCAGTCGCGCGGCGCGGACTTCGTCGATGTCAATCTCGGGTGCCCCATCGACCATTTCACACGGATGGGCCTGGGCGCCGCACTGGGTCGCCAGCCCCCACGCGTCCGCCGCATTGTCGAAACGATGAAGGCGGCCGTCACGGTGCCGGTCACCGTGAAGATCCGGCTGGGATGGAAGGCCGACCAGCTCAACTATCTGGATCTGGCGGCGCCGACGGCGTGTTTGTGCACGGTCGCACCCGCGAGGCCCGGTATCGCTTTCCCGCGAACTGGGACGCCATCACTGAAATCGCCGCGGCGCTGACGGTGCCGGTCATCGGCAATGGCGACCTGCTCTTCCCGCACGAAGTGCATGAACGCCTCGCCTCATCTGGATGCGCGGCGGTGATGACCGCCAGAGGGGCCCTGATCAAGCCGTGGCTCTTCCGGGAACTGACCTCCGGCTATTGGGACATCACGGCCGACGAGCGCCTGACGATCTATCGCCGTTACACCGCCCTTGCCCTTGAACACTGGGGCGACGACGAGCACGGGAGGACTCGGGTGCGAGAGTTCCTGCGATGGCACACCGGGTTCTGGTGCCGGTACGTACCGCAACGCGCCGACGGTCACTGGCCATCAATGCAGGTGCGCGAAGTGCTGGCCCAGCCGCGATCGGCGCTCGAGGCGCTTCTCTCACGATCCGACGAGCCGGCACTCGAGTACGTGACCGACGAACTTCTCAACGCCGGCGACCTCTCGGCGCCGCCGCCGGTGCCGGCGGCTGTTCCGGAGAGTCGCGGCGATCGAGGTGAGCGCAGCCGCCGCGCAGAAAAGGAAGAAGAAGACGAGCCCGTCGAGGCCGGTTGACACCATGAAGAACATGAAGGTCCATGAAGGTGCGGGGTGGGCGCCATCGCTCTAGCGCCTGTAGACGCGGCCGTCCACGACACACGCGTCCAACTGAATCTCCTGCCACAGCGCCAGTGCCTCGTCAGGCGTTTCGACCATGGGTTGACCGCGGGCGTTGAGCGACGTATTCAGCACAATCGGCACACCGGTGGTGGCTTCGAACGCTTCGATCACAGCCCGGAGGCCACCGGCATCGCGCGGCACGGTCTGCAGTCGCCCGCTGCCGTCAACATGGACGACAGCGGGCACGAGCGCGCCACGCCCCGGCAGGAAACGTGGCGCCCGCAGCATCAAGGGACTCGTCGCAGCGGCCCTTCCGAGATCACACCACTCTGCCGCGCGCTCCTCGAGGACGGCTGGTGCGTACGGCCGGAAGGCCTCTCGGCGCTTGACGGCGTCCAACCGCGCCTTGACGTCCGGGCGACGCGGGTCGGCAAGGATGCTCCGATGCCCGAGCGCACGCGGACCAAACTCGGACCCGCCCTCGAACCAGCCGACGATGGCGCCAGACGCGATCAGGTCCGCGACCTCTGCGGCAACGTCCGCCGCACCAGCGCCGTACGGCCGACCCAGGAAATCGTCGTGCAGCCGATGCGGCCGGTGTTCGCCCATCAGATGCCAGACGCCGTGGAACGCCGCGCCGATGGCGGTGCCGCAATCTTCCGCCGCCGGCATCACAAACACATCGTCGAATCGGCCACCGCGATAGAGCAGGCGTTCGTTGGCCGTGACATTGAGTGCCACACCTCCGGCGTAGCAGAGCCGAGCCGCGCCGGCGAGGCGGGCCGCACGTTCGACAAACACCCCGAGCCCACGTTCCAGAGCCGTCTGAGTACTTGCGGCCAGGTCGGCGTACTCGGTACGCCGGTCGGGCCAACGGTCGGTGTGACGGAACCGGTGCGGCACCCGGTCCTCGAAACGGACCTCGTCATCGACGATGGAGAAGTAATCGGCTTCAGGGATGGTGACATGGCCATGCGCCGCCAGCCCCATCAGCTTCCCCGAGTCGTGCCAGTTGCCGAAAACCTGTTCGGCAACCGTCTGGTACATGAACCCGAGACTGGAGAATGGGAACATCCGGGGCCGGTGGTCCTTCCCTTCGTCCACGTCGGGGTGCTCGGCGACGTGTTTCTCGACCGGCGTCAGCGTGGCGCCTGAGGCGCGATAGATCGAGAGCACTTCCCTCCCTCGAGCCGGGCCGCGCACGGCTTCTCGCTCACGTGCAGGAAGGTCTGCCACGCGGGAACCCATCGCGTCCACGACCAGAACCATGGCATCGGAAAAGCCCGAACACGCGTACGCGCCAGTGGCGTGACCGAGATGGTGTGAGATGGTGATTCGTGGCCGCGCGCCCAGTCGGGGATGGAGGGCCAGGTTGTTGAATGGCGCTGTGGGCGGCTGCAGGGGGCAGAGCACGACCAGATCGATGTCATCCACGGTCACGCCCGCTGCGTCGAGGAGGTAGTCGAGGGCAAGGAACTCGCGGGCCGGCACGAGGGACGCGTATTTCTGGCGCGTGAGACGCTCTTCCTGAATGGCCGCGACGATGCGGTGCCCGTGCATCAGGCATGCGGCTCCGTTGTGGGAGGCCGCGAGGCCCAGCACCCACGGGTCGCTCAACGGGTGACCCACCAGCCGGTGGCCGTCAGCCGGCGCCGCGCGGACGGCTCCACCAGATGCCACGTGGTGGGCGTGGGCGCGAACAGGCACACGTCACCCAGATGCGGGTACCACCGTTCGCGGACGACAAACGTCTGGCCATCGGGCTCCCCGAAGGCGATGGCGCCGCCATCGGCGGCGGTCCATCCGTTGCACAGGCCCAGCGAGACGGTGGCCCAGTACAAGCGTCCGTCGGGGTGAATGGCCATGCCGTCACCGGGATCCATCCGCCAGGCGTTCATCACCAGGCCCTCGGGCAGTTCCCGGCCCAGCACGCCTCCAAAGAGTCGGCGCGTACGCGCGCCGAGCAGGAGCACTCGCCACGCGCGCAATTGGTCCCCCTGAAGCAGGCACTTGTCGCCCTGCACCACATCGCTGTCGAATCGCTGGTATGGAAGGCCGTCGGCTTCACGTGCGATCTGCGCCGCAGCCTCGTGAGTGAGAAAGCCAGGCAACATCAGATAGCGGCGGCCACCGGCGCGGTCTTCAGCGAGCCGCCGAAGCCGCTCCGGGTCTTTCCACGCGGGCGACACGAGGTCTGGCCAGCTGAGGGCCTCGTGCCAATTCACCTCGGCGATTGGCGGCGCTGGAGGGGGCGCAGACGGTTCAGCCGCCCGCGCGGCGATTACCTTCGCACGCAGTTCGTCAACCAGAGGGGATTCGAAGAGGTGCAGCGTGTCGAAGTCGCGATGCACCTGGGGGTCTCGCGCACGCCACGCGGCCGCGTGCTCAGGCGCAACCCGGATCAGGCGATCGAACAGGAGATCCAGAAGGTCCAGGCTGCCATCACGGTTGATTCGGCACAGGACCTCGCGCCGGAACGGCGGATCGATGCCGTCGGTCACGCCTCTGCCTTTCGGGCCACCACAAGCTGGCATGCGTATTCCTGCACGAGTCGGGGCGACAACCGCAACCGCCACAACACCGGGTCTTCAACCGACTCGATCTGATACCGCAAGCGAATGCCGATCGCCTCATTGTCACCGTCCAGAGCGGCAAGCAATTCATCCGCCGAAAATCGCTCCTGCACCGGCGCCCGATCCGTCCACGCGTATGGGCAGCTCACGACGAGCGTGCCGCCTCGCCGCAGGAGGGCATCAGCCTGGGCAAGCACGAGTCGCGGATTGGCGCAGGTGTCGAGCAGGTTCAGGAGCAGCACGGCGTCGAACCGGGCGGGCTCGAACGGCGGGTCGGCGGCGTCGGCCACACACGCCGAAGGCCCGTGGGCCCGCGCCATCGCGAGACTCCAGTCGATCGCCGTCACATCGCGCCGCTGGTAGAGCGCGCCCCCACCGCAACCCATGTCGAGAATGTCACCGTCGCACCTGCGCACGACGGCGTCGACGCGGTCCCCAAGCGGACCCGTGTCACGGTGTCCGAAGATCCGAGTCAGTGCGGCGTCATCGCCCGTCTCGGGCGTCCACGTGTCGCTGTTCCTCAGGACGATGGGCACGCCATCGATGACGGGGTACCCGCTGTGGCAGCGCGGACAGACGAGGCGATCGGCGGCCGCCTCAAGAAATGCGACCGACAGCACACCATCATCGGCGGAGCGGCATCGTGGACAGACCAGTCGTGGGTGCTGGTTGCGCTCACGAGCGTTCTTCCACATCGCGCCGAGAATACACCGACAGCCCCTGTTCGGCGGGCCCGCTCATCACGTCGCCGGTCGCAGAGAATCGCGACCCGTGGCACGGGCAATCCCACGTGGACTCGGCGGTGTTCCAGGCCACCATGCACCCCATATGAGGACAGACGGGCGAGAGCACAGACAACCTGCCCTTGGCGTCGCGCGAGGCTGCGACGCGATCGCCTCGAAGGTCGATAATTCGTCCTTCTCCGGCGGGCACGGCCCGCAGACTTCGCCCCTGGGCGCCCGCGAAGCGGTCGCGAATCATGTAGTAGGGGTAGTCCTTGTTCTCTTTGAGGTAGTCCCACAGCCCCTGGACCACGCGGGTCCGGCCGACGTCAAACAACGCCGCCCAGGGGTTCGGGCTCCCCATGGCGGCATCGCGTGCCATCAGGGCTCCGAGCGTGCCGAAGGTGATGCCATTTCCGCCAAACCCCGTGATGACGAACTGGCGGGGCGATGTTTCACCGATGTAGGGAATGCCGTCGCGGGTTTCAATGACCTGGCCCGACCACGCGCGAGTGACCACCGCCTCAGGCAGGAATCGATGCAGCAGTGACTCGAGACGGTCGGGCCGCTCGGCGGTATCTTTCACCTGCCCGGTCTTGTGGTCCTCCCCGCCGAAAATCACCACATCGTGAGCGGAATGGGGCTCCAGGCGGACGTAGTGATAGGGCTCTGACAGATCCCAGATCAGCGCGTCGGGCCACGCGCCTTTTTCGATCCGTGCGGCCAGCACATACGACGAATAGGGATACAGGTCCGTCTGCAGGAGCGTGGCCTTCAGCACGTTCGTCTTGCCAATGATGGGCACGTGTGTGGCGACCACCACGAATGACGTCGAAATGGTGTGCGCCCCCACTTTTACAGTCAGGGGGTCATCGGTCACCGCGTCAACCGGACTCTGTTCGAAGACATGAGACCCGTTGCCAGCCACAAGCTGCAGCAGGGCCGACAGGTACGTGATTGGATTGAACCGCGCCTGGCCGTCGAACCGCACGCCCGCCAGTTCCAGCGTCGGCACAGCGGGCACGAACGCGGCGTCAAATCCCGACTGCGCGGTCACCTCGGCTATGTCCTGCAGCTCGGCGGCGCCACGCTCGTCCGTGGCGTCAAAGCGCTCAGTCAGGTAGCCGGGCACCCAGGTGAAGTCACAGTCAATGTGCTCCTCCTCGACGATGCGCGCGATTTCGGCGATGGCGGCAAACCCGGCGTCCCAGATCGCTTCGGCGTGATCGCGACCAAACGAACGGACCAGTTCGGGGAACCGGCCATCGGTGATCGCGGTCAAGTGCGCGGAGGTGTGACCGGTGTCGCCATGGCCGCACCGATCCCGCTCGACCAGCGCCACGGTCAGGCCGGCCTTCTTCAGGAGGTAGGCCGTCGTGGCGCCGGTCATCCCGCCACCAATCACCACGGCATCCACGAAGAGGTCGGCCTCGACGGCTGGAAACACGGCCGTTGCGCCGTGTGGCCCCCAATACGAGCTGGAGTCGGTTGCGCTCATGCGGGCTCCTTCGGCGGCGGTGGTGAGAGGCGTTCAAACCGTTCGGACCAGAGGCGCGTGAACTCCGCCCCAATCAGGACGATCTGCGAGGAGTAGTACACCCACAACAGCAGGACGATCACGGCGCCCGCCGGGCCATAACTGGACGTGGTGGCACTTCGGCCCAGGTAGAACCCGATGAGCTGCTTGCCGACGGTGAACAGGATGGCCGTCACCATCGCGCCCACGGCCACATCGCGATGCCGCAACCGCACATCGGGTAACACCCTGAACATCAGCGCGAACAACATGGCGGTGACGAGCAGGGAGACGATCACGTTGAGCACCTGCAGGATCGTCGGCAGGACGAGCGCGAGGCCGGACAACCACTCATGCAGTGCGGCGAGCGCCGCGCTGATCACCAGTGAGATCAGCAGCAGGAACCCGATGGCGACCACGAGTCCGAACGATCGCAGACGATTGACGAAGAAGTCGCGAACGCCGGACACCGGTGACGGCTGCACACGCCAGATGGTGTTGAGGGCTGCTCGCAGTTCAAGAAACGCGCCGCAGGCGGCCAGCACGAACGCCACACCACCCACCACCATCGCCAGGGCATTTGATGACGGCTGACTGGCGCCCTTGAGGAGGGCCTGGACGGCCAGCGCGCCTTCGGGCCCAACCAGCCCCTCGATCTGAGAGGCCACCTGGCCCCGCACGGCCTCGGCGCCAAAAATGCTGCCCGCGACGGCAATCACGACCAGCAGCATCGGCGCAATCGCAAACAGCGTGTAGTACGACACCGACGCGCCCAGGCGCAGCGCGTTGTCCTCCCACCATGCGACCAGGGCCCTGACAAATGTTCGACCGACGTTCAAGAAAAAGGTCACGATAGCGGCTCCTGACTGGCGGGCGTGAAGCGCATCGCGCACAACTCGCATAAAGCCTGACTCCGGTGGTCAAGCGCTGAACGGCCCGACGCGCTACAACTTCCGCGTGAAGGCGCCGTCCTGGAAGATCGAGCCGTCCACCAGGATATGAGCGCCGTCCTGGTACGACGGTCCCAGGGCACTGTGCGGACATGCCGGACATCCGTGGGCGTCTTTTCCGCCCGAGATCCAGTTCAAGATCTCGTCGCTAATCTCGTCGTCGGGATGTTCTGGAGCAGGCCGTTCAGGATCTTGACCCATGCGAGAGAGAATACCCTATCGGATGCGACGAAGCCGCTCGCG
>CAZAZR010000073.1:0-20747 GCA_964489685.1 uncultured Solibacteraceae bacterium
GGCGGGGTTCTGGGGTCCTGGGGTTCTGGGGTCATCTGCAGCATTCTGGTAGTGGGAGCAACCGTGATCGCCCAGACGAAGCCCGCGAGGATTGTGAGCCTGATTCCTGCGGTCACCGAGATGTTGTTTGCGATCGGGGCGGGGCCGCAGGTCGTCGGGGTCTCAGCATTCGACACGTTTCCGACGGAAGCTGCCGCGCGCACGAAAGTCGGAGGATTGTTCGACCCGAACTTCGAAGCCATCCTGACGCTCCGGCCGGATCTCGCGATTGTGTACGGATCGCAGGACGAGCTGATCGGCCGCCTCGAACGCGTGCACGTGCCGATGTTCACCTATCGCCACGGCGGCCTGGCGGATATCACCCGGACGATCCGTGACCTTGGCGCACGCACCGGGCATGCCAGTGAGGCCACGCGTCTGGCGGACGAGATCGATGCCCAGCTTCGGGCGGTGCGAATCCGCGCCAGCGGAGACACACGGCCACGGACGTTGCTGGTGTTTGGCCGGGAAGAGGGATCGATGCGAGGCCTCTATGTCAGCGGAGGCATGGGGTTTCTTCACGACATGCTTGAGGCCGCTGGCGGAGCGAACGTCATGGCCGATGTGAAGCGCGAGGGCCTGCAGCTCTCACTGGAACAACTGCTGTCACGGGCACCGGAAGTCGTGATTGAACTGCGCGCCTCAGACGCGTGGTCGAGGGAACGGCAGGCTCGGGAGGCGGCGGCCTGGAAGACGGTGGGTGTGCCGGCAGCCAGAAACGGGCGGGTCCGATTTCTGCTCGACGACTCGCTCACGATTCCGGGTCCCCGGGTCGGGCTTGCGGTGCAGACGATCTTCACTGCCATTCGGCAATAATTCTCCATCCGGTGTAGCATCCCGTTTTGGGAGTCAGATCATGCGTTTGAAACTTGTTACGACCTTGGCGTTATCGTTACTCGCGCACCACGCGTCCGTCTTCGCGCAGGCCACCGACCCGGCCGCCGCGCTCTCGGGCGGGTGGAAGCTCAACATGGAAGCGAGCATCAACCCGAATGGTCCTGACGGCCCCGGGGCCGCCGCTCGCGGCGCGCGCGGCGGGAACTTCGCGCCCCCCGGCCAGGGTCCGGCTCCGGGAGGCGACCTCGGTCCCGAGGAGCTCAAGCGCTTCAACACGCACCTCGCGATGTTTCGTGCTGCCCCAGCGCTCCTGGGCATCCAGGCCACGGCCAAGGACGTGATGCTGGCCTACGACCCCGACCCAGCCAAGGGCCTGATGTACAAGTACATGGCCGACGGCAAGAAGTCCGTCATGACCACGCCGGCGGGCCCCGTCGACATCAAGGTGAAGTGGAACGGCAAGGTGCTTCGCCGCGAGATGGAGACGAAGGAATCGCTGAAGGTCGTTGAGGACTACACCGTGAGCGCCGACGGCAAGCAGCTCGTGGTCACGGTCGAGACCTCAAACATCATGGTGCGCATGCCCAAGGTCGAGATCAAGCGCGTCTACGATCGGACGCAATAGACGGACGAGGGGTCGTGACAGTCAGTCGGCCCGCATCGCGGTCTTGGGATCAATCATGACCGCGCGGCGGGTGGGCGACCACACCGCAAGCGCAGCCATCGTCAACACCACGGCACCGACGCCGACGTAGATGCGCGGATCGGTGACGACAACGCCGTACAACAGAGATCGCACGGTGTCGGATAACGCCCGGGCACCCAAGAGGCCGACCAGCAGCCCTGCGCCCGCAGCGAGCGTCACCTGCGTGAGCACCAGTTGCAGCACCTGGGCAGGCCGCGCGCCAAGGGCCATGCGGATGCCGATTTCCTGAGTGCGCTGCCCCACCGAGTGCGCGAGGACACCATAGAGGCCGATGGCGCACAACAGCACCGCGACGACCGCAAATCCCGACAGCAGGAACAACACGAACCGCCTGTTCGCCGTGGCGCGCAACACCACGTCGGCGAGCGCCCGCGGCCGCGCCAACGCCAGGTCGGGCGCCAGATCGTTGACGATCGCTCGGAGAGCGGCATCGTCAGCGGCGCCAGGGCTGGCGTAGCGCACAAGGATTCGCGCCGGCGGAAAGTGCCCGAGTGACTGCGGCATCCACACCTGCCGCCCGTGCGACGTCTCAAGGGCGCCGTCACGAATATCCTCGAGTACGCCGACGATCGTCAGCAGGTACGCGGTGGGTACGCCAAAGTGCACCCGTTGCCCGATGGGGTTGCGCCCGTCGGAAAACAGCGCTTTGGCCATGCTCGCGCTGACCATCACCGAGGGAATGGGTTCGTCATTGGTGACGCGGCGTCCCGCCAGGAGCCGCAGCCGGAGCACGTCTACACACGCGGGCGAAATCGTGTTCGGCCAGGCCGAGACCAGCCGCTCGGTACCTTCCGCCACATACGTCATTCCCCCAGGCGCCCGGTCGAGCGGAATCTCGTTCGCCACACAGGCGTCAGTCACGCCAGGCAAGGCCTTCACGCGCGTGGTCAGCGTGTCGAAGAACTGGGTGAGCTCGCGCACCGACGCGTAGCGGCCGGTGGGCACATTCAGGTCGGCCACGCGCGTGAACCCCGGGTCGAACCCGGTTTCAAGCGCAAGGACGTTGCGCTGGCTCACGGCCACGAGCGCCGCGACCACCAGCAGGACGGCGGTGAGCGCCACTTGCGTTGCGACCACGCCCGACCGCATGCGCGCCTGAACCCTTCCCAATGTCATCGTGCGGGCCGACCACATCGCGCCAGGCGCCTGGCGGGAGGCCTGCCACGCGGGCCACATCCCGATGGCCGCACCCGACAGGCACGTCAGCACCACGGTGAACGCGGCTACGACCGCCTTCGACGTCGGCAACTGCTGCTGCCAGCCGAACGACGGCGCGACCACGACCAGCGCCGACACAATCCCCACAGCGATGAAAGTGCCAAGAACCCCACCCACGGCGGCGAGCGTCAACGCTTCGGCCAGCGCGTGCCGGCCGAGGTGCCAGCGCGAAGCCCCGAGCGCGCGGCGAACCGCCTGCTCGCTCGAGCGTTCCAGGTCGCGTGCGCGCTGCAAGCCCGTCAGATTGATGGTGGCGATGAGCAGTACCATCGCCGCGCTTGAGAGCAACAGGATCAGGCTGGGGCGCATCGGGCCCGCGACCTCGTCGCGATAGAGATCGGCCCGTGCACTCAGCGTACGGTTGAACTGGGGAAACTCAATGGCGGCCCGCGCCATGATGGCGGCCAATTCGTCGTTGGCTCGCTCGAGTGTGACATCCGGCTTCAACCGCGCGACGATCCCGAGGAAATACGCGCCGCGCATGCGATTGGTGGCGTCGATGGTGGTCAGTTGCCACGCGTCAGCGTCGCCGGTACCAAGCCCTGTCGACGCCGGCGCTACGCCCAGCACCTCATACGGCACACCGTCGAATCGTAGCGTCCGGCCGACGATGCCTGGGTCGGAGCCGAAGCGTGTGCGCCAGGCTCGCTCGTTGAGGATGATGACGTTCCCGGTGTTTGCGTCCTGGGACGCCGGCAGGCTCCCAAGAACCGGGCGCACCCCGAGCACGGAAAAGAACTCGGGCGTGACACTCGCCACCGACACCTGCTCTGCCTTCCCGAGGCCAGTCAGGTTGAGCTGACTCGTGCGCTGATAAAAGGCGGCCATCGGCTCGAACAATGCCGCCGTGCGCAAGTCAAGATAGTCACCGCGCGACACGGGGTTCTTGAACGTCGAGTTGTTGCGTTCGTAGGTGAGCGACACCAGCGTCAGCCGGGCTTCATCCGGAAACGGCAGTGGCGCAAACATCACAGGCCATGCCACGCTGAACATCGCCACGTTCGCGCCGATGCCCAGCGCAAATGTCAACACGGAGGCCAACGACACCAGCGGATGCGTCCACATGCGCCTGGCGGCCAATACGGCGTCCCGAATCACACCTCGCATTTGTTCTCCTGCATCAAAGGGGGATGAGGATCCCTGGGGCGCTGGTGGCACGGCGCGCCAGAGCGATTGAAACGCGGCGCGCCAGTACCGGCGCCGCGCCGCGTCGCCTCCATGAAGGAGTGCGATAGCTGCAAAGTCTTCCTCGAGATCGCCGAGCGCGAACTCCCGGTCCGCAGGCGGCACGCGCAGGCCGGCCAACCAACGCGCCACCCGCGGCGCAGACACACGAGGGCCCGGCGGCGCCTGTGTCATGACGTCTCGAACTGGTCCTCAAGCCCCTCGACCAGGACCTTGAACGAGCGGTAGGCCTGGGTCAGGGCTTTGCGCCCCGCGGGCTTCAGTGCGAAATGTTTGCGCCGGCGTCCGCCTCGTTCCGCCGTCGGTTCCCCGACCCACGAACGGAGGAACCCTTTGGCCTCCAGGCGCTCCAGCGTCACGTAGGTCGCGCTGATCGATAGGGCGCGCCCGGTGCGCTGCTCAATCTGGCGCCGGATGGTGGCGCCGTAGGCGTCCGGCCCGAGACGTACCAACGCAAACAACACGGCTTGTTCGAATTCGCCCAGCATATGGTTCACATTGTGAAGCATATGTATAGACGGACGCAACCGACGATCCGTTGGCTGCGCGATGTTGATTTGTAGATGACTCCGGTCAAACGAATTCGACCGGCACGCGATTCGGGATCAGTCCCTTGTCGAAGGCCTCGTCAAAGAACCGCTCCAGGGCTGCGCGGCCGCGGGAGCCGTAGTCGAGCGTCAGCGCATTGACGTACATGCCGACGAACGTATCCGTGTCCTTCTGATCGAGACCGCGCCCGAACTGCTGCGCGTACGCCACGCCCGCCTCTCGATTGTTGAGCGCGTACGCAATGCTGTCGTGCAGCATCGTCGACACAGTCCGCATCAGTTCGGGCCCCATGTCGCGGCGGATGATGTTGCCCCCCAGCGGCAGCGGCAATCCGCCCGTGCGCTCAAACCACCACTCGCCCAGGTCCACAATCTTCCGGAACCCTTCGGCCTGATACGTGAGCTGGCCTTCATGGATCAGCAATCCCGCGTCCACGCGGCCCTCGAGCACCGCCTGCTGGATTTCATCGAAGGGAATAACTTCGTGGTCGAAGTCAGGGTCGTACATCTTCAGCGCAAGGAAAGCGGTGGTCAGCAGGCCTGGCACGCCCACCTTGACGCCCTTGAGTGAATCCGACGGCAGCGGCCGTGAGGACACCAGGATGGGCCCGTAGTTGTCGCCCATGCTTGAGCCGTGCGGCAGCAGTGCGTATTTGTCGAGCAGGTGCGCGTAGGCATGAAATGACACGGCCGTCACTTCGTAGCGGCCCTCGAACGCCGCGCGGTTCAGGGTTTCAATGTCTGAAAGGACCTGGTCCACCTCGATGCCGGGCACCTGCACGGCGCCGCTGGCCAACCCGAAAAACATGAACGCGTCATCGGAATCCGGACTATGAGCGACAGTGATCTTCATTCAGCCTCGCGCAAGCGCTTGACCACTGCCGCGAATTTTTCGATGGCGTAGTCGATGTCGGCCTCGGTCGTGTGGCGACCGAGCCCAAACCTGATCGTAGCCGATGGCACGTGGTCAGGTCCAAACAACGCCAGGAGCACGTGTGACGGTGTGGCCGAGGCAGAGCTGCAGGCCGACCCGGACGAGACCGCGATATCGGAGATGCCAATCATCAGCGACGATCCGTCCACGCCCTCAAACCCCACGTGCAGGTTGTGCGGCAGGCGATGCTCCATCGACCCGCTCACGGTGACCCCGCCCACCTGCGTACGCAAGCCGTGGAGCAGGCGGTTGCGCAACCCTGCGAGCCTTGCGCTCTCCACCGGCATGTCGCGTTTGTCGATGAGGCAGGCATACCCAAGGCCGACGATGCCCGGAACGTTGAGGGTGCCCGAGCGCATGCCACGCTCTTGACCCCCACCGATGATGAGCGGCGTCAGTTCGGTGCGGCGGCGGATGTAGAGGGCGCCACAGCCTTTCGGGCCGTACATCTTGTGGCCGGTGAGCGAGAGCAGGTCCACCTGGGCCGCCTGCACGTCCACCGGCACCTTGCCGACGGCTTGCGCGGCATCGGTGTGGAAGAGGGCGCCCTTCGCGTGAGCAATGGCCGCGATCTGGGCCAGGGGCTGCAGCACACCCACCTCGTTGTTGGCGGCCATGACACTGACGAGCGCCGTCGCGTCGGTCACCGCCTCGGCCAGTGCGTCCAGATCGAGCCGGCCATCACGACCCACCGGCACCACAGTGGACGTCCAGCCCTGTGTTTCGAGACAGCGGCAGCCCTCAAGCACCGACTTGTGCTCGATGGCGGAACAGACCATGTGCCGGCGGCCGGCTGGAGCCGATGCCGCCACGCCCTTGATGGCGAAATTATTCGATTCTGTCGCACCGCTCGTGAAGGTAATCTCACGCGCGGTGCCCCCTACCAGGGCCGCGACACGGCGGCGGGCCTCTTCAACGGCCTCCTGGGCTTTCCAGCCCCACTGGTGGCTTGAAGATGCGGGATTGCCGAAGACTTCGGTAAAGTAAGGCAGCATGACCTCGAGGACCCGCGGGTCCACGGGCGTTGTGGCGTGATAGTCGAGGTAGACAGGCGGGCGCGACATCGCCCGGTAATATTACGAGATTTCCGAGAGGACACCCATGCGTCGTTTTCTGATTGGCAGTGTACTGGCTGGTGCCGCCTTCATCGCGGCGGTCGGAATTGCAACCCCCGGGGCTCAGTCCCCTTCGCGCCTGGATGCTGACGGCCTCCTCAAGGCCTGGGGCACGTATCAGTCGATGCGCCAGGCCTCTCCGTACCGGACCGCGACATGGCAGTCGCTTGGCCCCACCAACATCAGCGGTCGCGCCACGGACGTGGCCGTGGCTGACGTCGGGGGTCAACGACACATCTACGCGGCGTACGCCACCAGCGGCGTCTGGAAGAGCGAGGATCACGGCAAGTCATGGCGCGCCATTTTCGAGCACGAAGCCTCCACGAGCATCGGCGACGTGGAAGTGGCCCCTTCAAACCCGAATATCGTGTGGATTGGCACAGGCGAGGCCAACATCTTCCGGGCATCGATGGCGGGCGTGGGCATTTACAAGTCCACCGACGCCGGCAAGACGTTCACGCACATGGGGCTGGCCGACACGCAGACCATTGCGCGCATCGTGGTCCATCCCACCAACCCCGACATCGTCTATGTCGCGGCCTCAGGCCACGAGTGGACTGACAACGCCATGCGCGGCGTGTTCAAGACAACGGACGGTGGCAGGAACTGGACCAAGGTGTTCTACAAGAGCGAGCGCACGGGCGCGAGCGACCTGGTGATGGATCCCACGGACCCGAACGTGCTGTACGCGTCCATGTGGCAGCGCATCCGGCGCAAGTGGAGCGACCCCCGTGTGGAGCCCGGCTATAACGAGGGCGGCGTGGTCAAGACCACCGACGGCGGTCAGACGTGGCAGGACGTGAGCCAGGGCCTTCCAGCGCCGCAGTTCCGCGGCCGCATCGGCATCGATATCGCCCGATCGAACCCGAACATCCTGTACGCCTTCGTGGACAACTACGAAGAAGGACGAGGACCGCAGGCCAACGAGCGTGATGCGTACGGACGCGCGATCACGAACGGCCGGATCAAGGCCGCCGAGATCTACCGCACGGACGACAAAGGCGGCACGTGGCGCAAGGTCAGCGAGACCAACAACTTCATGATTGAACACTCGGGCACATACGGCTGGGTGTTCGGACAGATTCGGGTGGATCCGACGAATCCGGACACGATTTACACGATGGGCCTCGGCTTCAACCGGTCCATCGATGGCGGCAAGACATTCAGCCGCGCGTCGGGCACGTCCACCAGCAACATCGACGGCTCTTCGACGGGTGGGGTGCACGGCGACCACCACGGCCTCTGGATCGACCCGAAGGATCCACTCAAGCTCTATAACGCCAACGACGGCGGGGTTTATCACTCGCTTGACGGCGGCAGGACCTGGGTGTTTGCCTTGTCAGCCGGCGGCGCGCAGTTCTACAACGTGACGCTCGACACCACGCGTCCCGCGTCGTGGGCCTACGGGTCGATCCAGGACCATGGCAGCCGTCGCGGGCTGGTGGACATTTCGAAGGGTCGTGGCGCCATTCCGGCCGTGGCGTGGGAGGGCGCACCCGGCGGCGAAGGCTCGAACCACTCGATCGACCCGACCAACCCGAACGTCGTGTATACGCACGGGTTCTACGGCAACTTCAGCCGCACCGACCTGGGGGTGGCTGCCGCCGCGCGTGGCCGCGGGCGTGGCGCCGGTGCGGCAACGCCTGGCCAGCCTCCCGCCCCGCAGGGGCCGCAGCGTGTGACGAACATCCAGCCCGCCAATCCGCCCGATGCGGAACTGCGCGCGCAGTGGATGGCGCCGATCATCATTTCGCCCCACGACAACACCATCATTTATGCGGGCTACCAGTCGGTCTACAAGTCCACAAGTCGCGGCGACAAGTGGGAAATCATGAGCCCGGATCTGACGAACAACAACGCGGCTGAGATGCTGATCAAGAACTCGAACGCCATCCCCTACCAGACCATCGTGGCGCTGGCCGAATCCCCGCGGAAGGCGGGCCTGATGTACGTGGGGAGCGACGACGGGCGGTTGCATACGACCATTGACAGCGGCAAGGAGTGGACCGAACTCACGAGCAAATTACCGGTGAGGAAGTGGTTCGCAGGACTCGTGCCGTCACGTTTCGCCGAAGGCACCGTATACGTGGTGCAGCGCGGCCGTGAAGACGACGACTTCGGGGCGTACATCTACAAGTCCACTGATTTCGGCCGCACCTTCACCAGCATCGTCAACAACATCCCGGCCGGGCCGGTGAACGTCATTCGCGAACATCCAACCAACAGGAACGTGCTCTTCGTCGGCACGGACTTCGGGGTGTATGTGTCCACCAACGGCGGCGCGAAATGGGAAGTGCTGGGCGGCAACCTGCCGTCCACGCAGGTGTCTGACCTGCAGTATCACCCTCAGGATCATGTGCTCGTGATCTCGACTTACGGGCGAGGGATGTACGCTCTTGATGTCTCGAGCATTCGATGACCTCTGAAAATGAGGCAATGAGCCAATGCCAATGGGGCAAAGAGGCAATGCCACGAACCACTGCCCCATTGTCGCGAACCATTGCTGCATTGCCGCATTGCCTCATTGGCCCCTTACTCCTGATGTCCGTTGCCTGTGGCGACCAGGGAGCGCCCGCTGTCGCGTCCCCTGCAGCGACCTTCCTGTCGTCCGTGGCGACCATGTGCGGGCAGGCGTTCGCCGGTCGTGTGGTTGAGAACGAGCCGAGGGCGCCCAATGACCCGTTCGAAGGCCAGGTGCTGGTGATGCACGTGCGGACCTGCAATTCAGGGGAACAAGTACTGGTGCCCTTTCACGTAGGGGAGGACCGCTCCCGTACCTGGGTGCTGACGCTTGTGGCTGACCGGCTCCGCCTCAAACACGACCATCGCCATCAGGACGGCACGCCGGATGCGGTCACGATGTATGGCGGCGATTCGACGTCGCCGGGCACTATCACCCGACAGGAGTTCCCGGTGGATGCGTTCTCGAAGACGCTGTTCACGCGCGAGAATCGGGCGGTGTCAAACACCAACATCTGGGCGATGGAGATGCATCCGGGCCGGATGTTTGCGTACGAGCTGACCCGGCCTGGCCGGAAATTTCGCGTCGAATTCGACCTCACCAAACCGGTGCCCGTTCCGCCTGCGCCCTGGGGGCAGTAATTGGGGTCCTGGGGGCCGCGTCACGTGTCGGTAGCGCGGCCCGGGTCTCACCCCTCGACACACTCGGGGTGACCTGATCACGTCTCGCGATGCCACGGCGGGGCGTATGGGGTGGGTTCTACTCGCTGCCGCCGCCCGCCACGATGTCCTTCGGCGAGCCGACGAACTTCGACATGTCTGGCGCGGGACTGTTTCTGGGCAGCGAAAGAAAGTACTCGATGATCGGTTTGTCATCCCGAAGCAGGGGGCCGTCACCGACATAGGCGCGAAGCCGAGCGTCGTCGGTGAAATAGGTGCCGACGAGCTTGTCGAACGTGGTGAACCCGAGATCGTCGAAGGCCTTCCGAACCGTCGGGTACTCACGCTTCCAGATGAAATTTGATTCACGGAGCATCAGGGGCTCCATCGACCCGATCAGGACCCCTCCGCCGTGCCAGGCAGTTACGTGCGGGAACACGCTGAGGAAACTGCGAATCATCATCTTGAGCTGGTACTCGGACTCAGCCGAAATCCACTGCACCATGATGCCGCCCGGCGCCAGCACCCGCCGGGCCAGCGCGTAGTAGTCGGCGGAATACAGATTCGCGGCGCCCGCCAGATGCGGGAGCATGAGGTCTGCCGTGATCACGTCGTACTTCTCGGCGGTCGTCCGAAGGTAGTGGCGGGCGTCCGCCACCTTGAAGCTGACGTTCGGGTTGGCGAGCACGCCATGATTGATGGTCTCGAACCATCGCGCGGCCGCGATCACCGATGGGGACAGCTCGACCACGCGAGTGAAGGAGTTCGGCATGATGCTCGCGCCGCCGGCGGTCGATCCGCCCCCCATGCCGACGACGAGCACGCGGCGCGGGTCGGGATGCACGGCCACCGCGTGGAGACCGATCGCCCGGTGGTAGCCGGCCATCTGCGCTCCGTCGGAGGCGTGATGCATGCCGTCGATCAGCAGGGTGCGGTTGCTGCCATGGCGCACTACCGAGACCGATGCCTGCGCGTCTTCGGCGTGCCAAAGGACCTGATAGCCGGGGTACCGGCGGACGATTACGTCGATGAAGACGTCGGGGAGCGTCGCAGCCAGACCAATCGCCAGGGCCGGCACGGTGACGAGCGCGGTGACGCGCCAGCGCGGGGTGGAGACCCACAGCAGCGCCAGTCCGCCGATCATCGGCACGGCCGTGACCAGGATGAGGCTGTGCTGGGCGCCCAGGGTCGGGATCAGTACGAATCCGGCCAGCAGAGAGCCGACAATCGCGCCAGCGACGTTCACGGCATACAGGACGCCAACCCGTCGGCCGACGTTCGAGGGCGACAGACCGCTGCCAGTGGTCCACAATACGAGGCCGAGCGGAAAAGCGGCGCCCAGCAAGATCGCCGTTGGCACAATCGCGAACGCGGCTGACACAAAGAGCGGAATGATGAAGTTATAGGGCGGGTTGAGCGTCTCCAGCGCCGTGAACATCCAGTGCATGACGTCCTGGGCCCGAACCAGGCCGGTCGCCGAGAGGAGGCCGAGCAGGCCGATCAGCACTTCGGCGCCTCCAAGGATCGCCAGCCAGTTGGCCTTCCGGCGCAGCCAGGGTGTGATCAGGAAGCTTCCAATCGCCAGGCCCAGCAGCACGGCGCCGAGCATGCTGGCAAACGCATAGGTGGTGGGTCGGAGGAAGAACACAAGGACGCGGAACCAGATGATCTCGAGCGCCAGCGATACGGCGCCAGACAGACCGATGACCACCAGGACGAGGGTCCGGACGGCCGGGCTGATCGGAGCTGTCAGCCCGGTGTGGTCTTCGGCACCGGCGTCAGCCGCATCGGATGGAGCGGCCGCCAACTCCCGCCGGCTCGCCCAGAAGGCCAGCAGCGCCACGAGGATATTGATCCCGGCGCCGACCACAAACGTCTGGCGCATGCCGAACGTGGGCACGAACCAGAGGCTGCCAAGCAGGACGCCGACGATGGCACCGGCGGTGTTGACGCCGTACAGCAGGGACGCGCTACGCCGGACGCCATCCGGGGTGTAGCTGGCCGCGCGGAGGACCAACGGATAGGTGGTGCCCATGAGCGTGGCTGGTACGATAAGCACCAGTGCGGACAGCGCCACGCGGACGACCGTGGTCAGCGCCGGAGACGACTCCAGGATCGGTGTCAGCTGAACGAAGAACGCGTCTGCGGCGGCCAAGGCATACGGCGTCGCCAACGCAGCGACCGCGATCAGGACCTCGACCCATGCGAAAGCCCGCAGCGGACGTGCGAGCCGATCTGACCACCGGCCCGCGAGGTAGCTGCCAATCGCCAGGCCGGCCATGAAGCAGGCCAGGACGGTCGAGGCCGCTTGAATCGTGACGCCGAAAATCAGCCCCAGCTGGCGGGTCCACAGAACCTGGTACACGAGGGCGACTGCGCCCGAGAGAAAGAAGGCGAGAAGCCACACGGGCCCAACGCTCCGGGGCCCAATCCTGACCGATTGCATTAAATGTCTCCGAGAAACAGCCGACGCCGATGTACGACCACGTGAGGCCCTGACAGCTTGTCACAGGTCCCGGGAATTCGGGAAAACAGCAGCCGCCCGCCCACTATCCCGCATAGCCAAGCGCGGAAATCAACGAACACTCGCTTCTGCGTTCGTTGCCTGGCTACAGCCTACGCCCCCAATAGAGAAAGTCACAATCGCGCGTGAGCGGAGCTATTCCGTCTTGGCGGGAACGGGCGCGTTCGTGAGGGCCGCCTTGAGCGTGTGCCACGCGAGTGACGCACACTTGACGCGCGCGGGGAACTCGCGCACGCCCGCGAGCACCGCGAGCTTGCCGACCGCTTCTTCATCGACAGGCTGGTCGATGGGCGTGGTGACCATTTGATGGAACCGATCGAACAGTTCGGTGGCTTCGTCGACGGTGTGGCCCTTGACGGCGTCGGTCATGAGCGAGGCGGACGATTTCGAAATTGCGCACCCGGACCCCTCGAACGAGATTCCCGTAATGCGACCGCCCTCGACCTTGAGCGACAGCGTCAGCTTGTCGCCACAGAGCGGGTTGTGCCCCTTCGCCGACTGCGTCGCATCGGGCAACGGCCCGTAGTTGCGCGGCCGGCGATTGTGGTCGAGGATGACCTCCTGATAGAGGTCGTTGAGGTCCTGCATCGGGCTCCTAGAAAAAGCCGAGCGTAAGTTTTGCGGCTTCCGACATCCGCTCCTTCGTCCACGCCGGTTCCCAGACGATCTCGACCTTCGCGTCGGCAATGCCGGGAATGCCCTTCACCTTGAATCGCACCTCGAGCGGCAGTTGCTGTGCCGACGGGCACGCCGGGCTTGTCAGCGTCATGTTGATGAGCGCGCGCTTCTCGGCGTCCACGATGATGTCGTAGATCAGGCCCAGTTCATAGATATCGACAGGAATTTCCGGGTCGTACACCGTCTTGATGGCTTCCACGATCTTGCCCTGGAACTCAGCCGTCTGCTCCGTGTCGAGCGGTCCCACCTGCAACGCGTCATGCGTCGTCTCGGGCTTCGGGCTCGTCAACGCCTCGGACTTCCACGCGTCGGGCGCCGTAAACGGCGTCTGCGATTCGGGCGCTGATTCGACAGCCGCCCCGACCCCACCGGTCGCCGGCGCCTCTCCAGCGTCGTCCTTCTTACCCGTCAGAAACGAAAACATCCCCATGTCTTACCCCAGCAGTTGACGGACGCGATCGAGCGCCACGACCAGCGCATCAATTTCGTCCGTCGTGTTGTACATCGCCAGCGACGCGCGAGCGGTCGCCGGAACTCCGAAACGGTCCATCACAGGTTGCGCGCAGTGATGGCCCGTGCGAATCGCCACACCCTCGCGATCGACGATGGTGCCGATGTCGTGTGGGTGCACATCCTGCATGACGAACGACACGACGCTGGCCTTGCGCCGCGCCGTGCCAATGATCGTCAGGCCCGGCACTGCCGAGAGTCGTTCGGTGGCGTACGACAGGAGCGCCCCTTCATGCGCGCCGATGGCATCGAACCCGATGCCGCGCACAAACTCGATGGCGGCGCCAAGCCCGATGGCATCAGCGATGTTCGGCGTGCCGGCCTCGAATTTGCACGGCAGCTCGTTCCACTCGCTCTTCTCGAACGTCACGGAACTGATCATGTCGCCGCCGCCAAGAAATGGCGGCATCGCCTGCAGCAGCGACTCGCGGCCGTACAACACGCCAATGCCCGTGGGGCCATAGACCTTGTGGCCGGTGAACACGTAGAAGTCCGGGTCCAGCGCCTGCACGTCCACCGCCATGTGGTAGGCGGCCTGCGACCCGTCAATCAGCACCGTCGCGCCCACCTTCCGCGCGGCCGCAATCATGCCCTCAACCGGATTGATTGTGCCGAGCGCGTTCGAGAGATGCACGACCGCCAGCATTTTTGTGCGTGGCGTCAGCAACCGCCCGAACTCTTCCAGGATCACGTCGCCGCGATCGTCAATGGGCGCCACCTTCAGAACAGCGCCCGTCCGCGCGCACGCCATCTGCCACGGGACGATGTTGGAATGGTGCTCCATGGCGGTGATGAGCACCTCATCGCCCGCCTTCAGTTGCCAGTCGCCCCAGGCGCGCGCCACCAGGTTGATGCTTTCGGTGGCATTGCGCGTGAAAATGATCTCACGTTCGCTCCGAGCGTTCAGAAACCGCTGCACACTGCGACGCGCCAGCTCATAGGCTGCTGTGGCCCGTTCGCTCAGGGCGTGAACGCCCCTGTGCACATTGGCGTTGTCGCGCTCGTAATAGTGCCGCAGTGCGTCAATCACCACCTGCGGCTTCTGCGTCGTCGCCGCATTGTCGAGGTAGGCCAGCGGCTTGCCATGCACCAGTTGATGCAGCGCCGGGAACTGCCCGCGCACGGCCATCACGTCCAGTGGTGACGCCGTGGGCAACGCGGAGGCGGCGTGAGACATCATACCGGCAGGTGCAACTTCTCGACCAGAGCCTCTTCGAGACGGGCACGCACGGCCTCGTGCCTGATCCCGTTGAGTACGTCGCTGGCAAAGGCGTGAATCAGCATGTTGCGCGCATCCTCGTGGCCGATGCCGCGGGCGCGCAGATAAAACAACTGGTCAGGGTCGAGCTGGCCGATGGCCGCCCCGTGCGTGCACTTCACGTCGTCTGCGAATATCTCGAGCTGGGGCTTGGTGTTGATACCTGCTTCGTCGGAGAGCAGCAGCGCCTTGTTGGTCTGTTTCGCGTCGGTCTTCTGCGCATCGGGCCGCACAATAATCTTGCCGTTGAACACGGCTTTGGCGCGCCCAGCCAGAATGCCCTTGTAAACTTCGTGGCTTGGGCAATGCGGCATTGCGTGGTCGATCGTGGTGTGGGTGTCGACGAGTGTGTCGCCGTCGGCCACATACAGGCCGTTGAGTGTGCACTCGGCGCCGTCACCGGCCAGCGTCGCGGTAATGTCGTTGCGGGCGATGCGCCCGCCGAAGGTGATGGCCTGTGAGGTAAACGTGCTGGCGCGGTGCAGGTGCACGAACGTGCTGGCCATATGGAAGGCCGCGGCCGTTTCGCGCTGCACTTTTACGTGGTCCACCATGGCCCCTGGTCCAAGCAGCACCTCGGTGACGGCCGTGGTCAGCACGGGCGAATCGCCGAGCCCCGCGTAGTTCTCCACGATTGACGCCTGTGATTGCTCGCCCGCCACCACAAACAATCGCGGTGCAACCAGCGCCGGCCGGGACCCGGGCGCGGAGACAAACAGCACATGAATTGCCTCGGTGAGCACCACCTTTGGCGCGATGTGAATGAAGACGCCACCTTCGCAGAACGCCGTGTTGAGCAGCACAAAGGGATGATCGCTCTTGAGGCTCGGGCCTTCCAGCGGCGGCTGCGCGGTCATCGCCTCAGCGAGACTGGTAACAGTCACACCGTCCGGCAGGCCGGACAACGACGAGAGCGACGCCGACAACCGGCCGTTGATGACGACGGCCTGGAACCTGAAGGCGTCGCGAAACAGGAACGGCTCCAGATCGGCGCGGCTCAAGCCACGCCCTACGCCGGCACGATCGTCGGGCGTGGTTTCAGCGGCGCCAACCGGATGGAACTCCATCGCAGCGATGGGCGCCACGTTCGTGAACTTCCACTCCTCATCACGCGTGGTCGGAAATCCCCGTTCGATGAACCGGGCAAAGGCTGCGGTGCGGGCCGTGCGCAACCACTCCGGGCCGAAGGCCGGTGTGTGTCGGAACGCCTCGAAATCCGCAGCGTAGGTCTCGTGTCGCTCGGCAACCTGCGGCATGGCTACGCTCGCGCTCCAGCCACGGCGTCCACCCAGCCGTAGCCCTTGTCTTCAAGCTCCAGCGCCAGCTCCTTGCCGCCGGACTTCACAATGCGGCCTGCGCTCAACACGTGCACAAAATCCGGCACGATGTAGTCGAGCAGGCGCTGATAGTGCGTCACCACGATGATGGCGCGATCGGGGCTGCGCAGCGCGTTGACGCCGGCGGCGACGATGCGAAGGGCGTCGATGTCGAGGCCGGAATCGGTCTCGTCGAGGATCGCCAGTTTTGGTTCGAGCACGGCCATCTGGAAGATCTCGTTGCGCTTCTTCTCACCGCCCGAAAACCCTTCGTTGACGGCGCGATGCAGCATCGACTGATCCATCTCGAGCAGTTTCGCCTTCTCGCGAATCACCTGGAGAAACTCGACGGCGTCCAACTCCTGCAGTCCCCTGTGCTTGCGGACGGCATTCAGCGCAGCCTTCAGGAAGTAGGAATTGTTGACGCCGGGAATCTCCACCGGGTACTGGAACGCCATGAAGACGCCTTCGCGGGCGCGCTCCTCGGGATCCATGTCGAGCAGGTCCTTGCCCTCGTAGGTCGCGGTGCCGCCCGTGGCCTCATAACCCGGATGGCCGCAGAGGATGCGGGCCAGCGTGCTCTTGCCCGAGCCGTTGGGGCCCATGATGGCGTGCACTTCTCCGGGGTTCACCGACAGGCTCAGCCCCTTGAGGATTTCCTTGTCCTCGACCCTGACACGCAGATCCGAAATTTCGAGCAACATGCTTAACCGACGCTTCCTTCCAGGCTGATTGAGAGAAGTTTCTGGGCTTCCACGGCGAACTCCATCGGAAGTTCGCGGAAGACCTCTTTGCAGAAGCCGCTGACGATCATGTTCACGGCGTCTTCTGTGGCGATACCGCGCTGGCGGCAGTAGAAAATCTGGTCCTCGCCAATCTTCGACGTGGACGCTTCATGTTCGACCATGGCCGTGGAGTTCTTGATCTCCAGGTAGGGGAACGTGTGCGCGCCGCACTTGTCGCCGATGAGCAGGGAATCACACTGCGAGTAGTTGCGGGCACCGTGCGCGTTCTTGCCGATCTTCACCGCGCCGCGATAGGTGTTCTGGCCGAAGCCGGCCGAGATGCCCTTGGAGACGATCGTGCTGCGCGTGTTCTTGCCGAGATGGATCATCTTTGTCCCGGTGTCGGCCTGCTGGCGGTTGTTCGTGGTGGCCACCGAATAGAACTCGCCCACCGCGTTGTCGCCCTGCAGGATGCAGCTTGGATACTTCCAGGTAATCGCCGACCCCGTTTCCACCTGCGTCCAGGTGATCTTCGAGTCGGTCATCGCGCGGCCGCGTTTGGTGACGAAGTTGTAGATGCCGCCCTTGCCGTCTTTGTCGCCCGGGTACCAGTTCTGGATGGTGGAGTACTTGATCGTCGCCCGGTCGAGCGCCACCAGTTCCACGACGGCCGCATGCAGTTGGTGTTCATCGCGCATCGGCGCCGTGCAGCCCTCCAGATAGCTGACATGGGAGCCCTCGTCGGCGATGATCAGGGTGCGCTCGAACTGTCCCGTGTTCTTCGCGTTGATGCGGAAGTACGTGGACAGTTCCATCGGGCACTTCACGCCCTTGGGGATGTAGACGAACGACCCATCGCTGAAGACCGCGGAGTTGAGCGTGGCGAAGAAGTTGTCGGTGTAGGGCACGACCGAACCGAGGTACTGCTTCACCAGGTCGGGGTGATCTTTGACCGCCTCGGAGAAGGAACAGAAGATGACGCCCATCTCTCCCAGCTTCGCGCGAAACGTCGTAGCGACCGAGACGCTGTCGAAGACGGCGTCCACGGCCACGTTGGCGAGCATCTTCTGCTCTTCGATCGGAATGCCGAGCTTCTCGAACGTGCGGCGCACTTCGGGATCGACCTCATCGAGGCTGGCCAACTGCGGCTTCGCCTTGGGCGCCGAGTAGTAGCTGATGCCGTAGTAGTCGATGGGCTCGATGTGCAGGTTGTGCCACGCCGGCTCGGTCATCTTCTGCCACGCACGGAACGACTTCAGGCGGAACTCCAGCATCCACGCCGGCTCATCCTTCTTCGCGGAGATGGCGCGGACCACATCTTCGTTGAGGCCCGGGGGGAACGTGTCGGATTCGAGAATCGTCTCGAAGCCGTACTTGTACTCGCGGGTCGCGAGTTGTTCGATGGTTTCTTCCTGTGTGGGCATTGATTGGTACTCTTAGAACGGTTGTGCTGACGTGCCTGTGCTGTTGTGCTCTGTGCGCTGTCTACGTGCTAAAAGACGTGCCGCAGCCGCACGTCTGCTTGGCGTTCGGATTCTGAAAGACGAAGCCGCGGCTGACCAGACTCGTGTCGTAGTCGAGCGTGGTGCCGTCGAGCAGGCGATGGCTGCGCGGATCCACCCAGACCTTCACACCGTCGGGGCCGTCGAAGATGAGGTCGTCGGGCTTTGGCGCGGCTTCCCACTCAAATACGTATTCGAAGCCGGAACAGCCGCCGGCCTTGATGCCCACACGCAGCCCCTGTGCGGGTTCGTGCTTCGCCAGCAATTTGTGCATCTGCGTCGCGGCCGTGGCAGTGACAGCAATCATGATCGTTTCATCATCTGCATCGGGATGACGCCGGAGGGCTGCGGCGGCAGCGGCGCCGGCATTTCCATCGCCAACTCGGCGACTGACGTGGCGGCGAGCGTGGCAATAATGCGGTCCTTGATGCGCCACAGGGGATCGCGGATATTGCACTTTGAGTACTGGTCGCAGCTGTGGTCCTCTTCCGAACACGCGGTGACCATCAGCGGACCATCCACGGCCTGAATCACATCGGCCACGGACATGGCGGTGGCCGCACGAGCCAGCGCATATCCGCCGCGAATGCCCTGCTGGGATTCCAGAAGGCGCCCCCGCACGAGCTTCTGGAGCACTTTCGCCAGCAATTCAGGCGGAATGTTGTAGGTTTCGGCCAATTCCCTCGCCGACACCGCCCCCCGATCAGCATTTGCCGCGAGGTGTCTCACCGCGAGAAGTGCGTAGTCCGTCTTCTTTGAGAGCCGTAACATCGCGGGGCCTTTACTGGAGGGTCAGGATATCCGACCGAACTAGTCCATCTTAGAAGACCCTGTGCCGGGTTGCAAGCCAGCCGCTGGGCTGGGCGGGCGGCTCAGCGGTGCCCGGCCATCCGCCACGCCTGGATACCGCCCGCCAGATTGACCGCGTCAAAACCCTTCTGCCGGAGGGCGGCGGTCACCCGGGCGCTGCGCCCCCCGGACTGGCACTGCACCACCACGGTCCGGTCTTTGGGCAGGATCTCAAGCTGCTGCATGACCGCGCCCATCGGAATGAGCATGGCGCCCTCGATACGGGCCGAGGCGTGTTCGAAGGGCTCGCGCACATCAAGCAGCATGTGCGGATGGCCCGACTCGCGCCACTGGTGCAACTCGTCAACGGTCATCTCATCTTTCATGGCAGCGGTCTCCGGCGGTTGGCATACCTGATCGTATGCGACCAGGGTGCGAATCGTGGGCGCATCACCGCAGACCGGACACTCCGGGTCACGCGGCAACGTGATGGTGCGAAAGGTCATCCGCAGGGCGTCATAGAGGAGCAGGCGTCCGGCCAGCGACTCTCCCATCCCGGTCACGAGCTTGATGGCTTCGGTGGCCTGCACCGTGCCAATGATGCCCGGGAGTACGCCAAGCACCCCGGCCTCGGCGCAATTGGGTATCAGACCATCGGGGGGCGGCTCGGGATGCAGACACCGATAACAGGGCCCGCCCGCTGTGGCAAACACGGCCGCTTGTCCTTCGAACCTGAAGACGCTGCCATAGACATTCGGCGTGCCGCTCATCACGCACGCGTCGTTGACCAGGTAGCGGGTCGGAAAATTGTCCGTGCCGTCCAGCACCACGTCGTAGGCGTCCACCAGGGCGCGGGCATTCGACACGCCGAACGGGACCTCGTGCAACTCGAGCACCACGTCGGGATTCACACGGCGAATCTTCTCGGCGGCCGACGCGAGCTTCGAGCGCCCGATGTCCGCGGTGCCATGAATGATTTGGCGGTGCAGATTCGACTCGTCAACCTCGTCGAAGTCCACCAGGCCGAGCGTTCCTACGCCTGCCGCAGCCAGATACAGGGCGGCGGGTGACCCCAGGCCGCCCAGGCCAATGATGAGCACCCGGGCATCGAGCAATCGCTGTTGCCCCTGCCGGCCCAGTTCCGGCAGCAACAGGTGCCGTGCATACCGAACGGCGTCAGGGGTGGGCATCTTCTGATGGTAAGGGGGACGGGGGTGAAAAAAACGACCTCTGAGGTCGTTTCCCTGCACACTCCGGAAACGACCTCAGAGGTCGTTTTTTTCACCCCCGTCCCCCTGCTTTGCGCAGGATTGCCATCATGGGGCACCAGCCGGTGAGCGCCGACTGGAACAGGTTCGCGCCCACGAACAGCGTGAACCAGAGGAACCGGCTGTCCACGTACATGCCGAGCAGGACGCTCGCCATCACGAACGCCCCGGCAATCAACCGCAACATCGCTTCAATCGTCATCGAATCCTCCTGCCCTTCCTGTTTTACGCTTCGGGAACAAACAGCACCGGTCCCGCGCCCGATCGAATCAAGGGCTCGCCCACTGTCGTGCGCCAGGCCCGGTCGTGCACACGTGGTTCGGCCACCACCACCATGGAGACGCCCGAGAACATCGCGGATGGAGGTACAGGACTCTGGCGCCTGTCGCTCGCCTTCGCATCCAACGCCAGGGCCAGTGTCTGCCCCAACGCCCAGGCCGCATCCCCCTGCAGGCCGGGCGCCGTGTACACGGCG